>NZ_JBHULL010000043.1:0-279919 GCF_042684385.1 Pedobacter vanadiisoli
AATTAATGCCGTTAGAAACAAAATAGCATTGAGAATTGCTGCAGTTATTAAAAATCAAGTCAGCTATAAAAATAACTATAATATAGCTGCGTAAAATTTGTTTTTATCATAACAATCATTTCGACTGGAGCAAAGCGGAATGGAGAACCACGCAGTGCTCAGCGAAGCTAAATCTGTAAGTTCTATTGTTAAATAAATTACCCATAGATTTTTCCACTATGGTCGAAAGGACGAATCGCCTAAATTTATCGAATAGCATTTAATGGCGAACTACCCGAACTTTTAACCCTAATTAGCGCAATCGCAAAAGCCTTTGTGCCCTTTGCGGTTAGAAAATTCATTTCTTAAACTACATTAAGTTTTTTGATTTTTAAGATGCAGACCTTTACATCGTAATCAAAAAACAAATAAAAATGGAAAACAGAATCAACATCCAAAAAGTAGAACCCGCAGCTTACCAGGCCATGTATGGCTTAGAAAAATATTTATCAACCAGCAAACTGGATCCAATTCTTTTAGAATTAATTAAAATACGCGCATCTCAAATTAACGGTTGTGCATTTTGCTTAAATATGCACTCAACTGATGCCCGCAAAATAGGCGAAACCGAACAACGTTTGTACCTGCTCAATGCCTGGAGAGAAACCACTTTATTTACAGCACAGGAAGAAGCGGTGTTGGCCTTAACAGAAGAAGTAACTTTAATTAGCCACCACGTTTCTGATGCAACTTATCAAAAAGCGGCGAGCTTTTTTAACGAGCAGGAACTGGCACAGATTATTATGGCCATAGTGACCATTAATGCCTGGAACCGGCTGGCCATTACTGCTAAAGTAATGGTTGGATAACCAAATACTGATTTCAGCTTACCACAAAGACACTATACACCCGGTTAATGTTCAAAATAAATTCGTGCTTTTGTGTCTTTGTGGTTTAAAGTAGATCGGTAAGTGATAAATCTATAATACCCTTAACAATAATCCCTTTAAATACTCTCCTTCCGGAAAAGAAATCCTGACCGGGTGATCTTCGGGTTGGCAGAACTGTTTAATAATCTGAACTTCTTTACCCGCATCAAGGGCTGCCCAGGCGATAATCTGTTTAAATGTTTCGATATCAACGGCTCCTGAACATGAGAAAGTAGCCAGTAAACCGCCTTTTTCCAGTAACAACATGCCTAAACGGTTCAGGTCTTTATAGGCTCTGGCAGCGCGGTCTAATGCGGAACGCGATGGTGCATATTTAGGCGGATCGAGTACAATTACATCAAATAATTCTCCTGAATCTTTAAAAGCCCGTAATTGTTTGTTTACATCTGACTGAATGGCTGTTACCCTGTTTACATCGAATTTATTTAGTGCAACATTTTGTTTGAGCGTTTCTACGGCTAAACCAGAGCTATCAACGCTGGTAACACTTACTGCTCCATTAGCTAAACTGTTTAAACTAAAACCACCGCTATAACTAAAGCAATCCAAAACCTTTTTACCTTTTGTATAACTGGCTAAGATATGCCTATTGTCACGCTGATCACAGTAAAAACCCGATTTTTGTCCTTCAGCAATATTAATGTGGTAGATTATTCCATTTTCTTTTACCTCCAAAAATTCCGGAGGGTTTTCACCCCATAGCAACCCGTTTTCTATGGGTAAACCTTCGTGCGTACGGGCTGTGGCATCACTTTTATCGAAAATTCCCTTTGGATTTAATTCGTTTTTTAAAATTTCTACAATTTCTGCTTTCACTTTTTCAATTCCGGAGCTTAAAATCTGGAGCGAAAGAAAATCAGCATATTGATCAACAATTAAACCTGGCAGGAAATCGGCTTCACTAAAAACCAGACGGCAAGTATTGGTCTGTTTGTTTAAGATAAACTGACGTGAAGCAATGGCCTGTTTTAACCGGTTTTTATACCAGCTGATATCAATTGTCTGTGTTTCGTCCCATTCTAATAAACGAACGGCCACACGCGAATTGCTGTTGAAATATCCATAGGCCAGAAATTCATGGTCAAAAGCAAAAACTTTTACTACATCACCATCTTCGGGTTTCCCTTTAACTTTTTCCAGTGCGCCAGAAAATACCCATGGATGTCTTTGTAATGCAGCTTTCTCTTTGCCCTTTTTTAATGTGATTTCTACCATGGTGCAAAGGTAAGAATTAGTTTGGAGTTGAGAGATGTGAGTTTGGGCGTTGGGAGTAGAGCGAAAAGCGTTTAATTATACGTTAATCTCGCTCACCGCCTTATGCTTGACGCCAAATGCCTACCGCTTCGCCATCTTCACCAGCTCTGTATCTAAAACCCTGGTTTCGAATTCGGTAACAGGCCTTTTGGCTTCGATCATTGAAATTAATAACTCTGTGGCTACCTGCCCCATTTCAAAAGCAGGCTGCTTAACTGAGGTTAAAGAGGGACTAAACAGTTCGACCAGGTTAGAATTCGTAAAACCGGCGATTGCGATTTTATACGCCACTTCCGGATTGGTTTTTTTTAGTGCCATGATACAGCCGGTGGTTAAGCGATCGCTCGAAATAAAAATCCCATCGGGATTCAGGGGTAAAAGTTCTTTTACTGCCTGCTCCAGCTCTGTACTGTGCATCCCTCCGTGCTGGCAATATTTAACCAGTTCGGGCTTAAATTCAATGTGGTATTTAAACAGGGCTGCCTTATAACCTTCTAACCTTTCTTTCGTTATCGAAAGGTTCTCTGAATTGGTTAAATGTGCTATACTGCGCTTTCCCGACAAAATCAGGTGCTCGGTAGCATCAAAAGAGCCTTTAAAATTATTCGCAATTACTTTATGGGTTTCAAAATCTTTAGGCACACGGTCGAAAAAAACAATCGGTAAGCCCTTGGCATACAAATTCCGAAGGTAATCAATATCCTGTGTTTCTGATGATAGCGCAATCAGTAAACCATCAATAGAACGCGATGCAAGGTGCTCAACATTCAGTTTCTCCTGTTTGTAAGATTCGTGGCTTTGAGAAATAATTACATGGTAATCCTTATCGTAAGCGATTGATTCAATGCCATTTATCACCTGCGAGAAAAAGTTGTTTGCAATTTCGCTAACAATAATACCTATGGAATAACTACGGCGTTCTTTTAAGCTCCGTGCAATGGGATTGGCGCGGTAATTAACCTTTTCCGCATAAGCCAAAACCAGTTTTTTGGTTTCTTCACTAATTTCGTAACGGTCTCTTAAAGCCCTCGAAACTGTTGAAGTTGACAACCCGAGTGCTTTAGCTATATCCTTTATGGTAGATGTTTCAAATCTCATTTTCGTATGGAGTACAAGTTACAAAAAATATCTCTTTAAGCAGATTTGATAAACAATATTGATAAACGTTACAACAACGTTTTTGGGAACGTTTGCACACTTTTTTAGTTAAAATTGGGTTTCAAACGGTTTTTAGTTTGTAAAATTGTTACGTCAACGTAACCAAATATAAACAAACAATAACATCCCGAAATAGAATTATATTCTACATGCGTGCAATTGCAGCATCTTAAAAATAACCAAATCACTTCAAATAAATAATTTATGAGCAGAGTTCTACTCTTTTTAGCATTTTTCTCTTTTTTTGGATTATCTGTAACAAAAGCACAAACACGGCAGGTTAGTGGTACTGTAAAAGATAAAACGGATGGGCAGCCTTTGGCAGGTGTTAGTGTGAGTGTAAAAGAATCCAAAATTGCAACCAGTACCGATGCAAACGGAACTTATAAAATCACTGTTCCAGCTAATGGCGCTACTTTAACTTTTACCTATGTAGGCTACAAAACCAAAAATGTAACCCTTACCAATCAAAGCAAGGTAGATGTAAATTTAGAAGAAGATGCCAATACCCTGCAAGAAGTGACGGTAAATATCGGTTATGGATCGGTGCGTAAAGAGGCTTTAACTGGCTCCGTTTCTTCAATTACCGGAAAAGATATCGACCAATTTCCGGTAAGTACTGCCGCACAGGCATTAGCGGGTAAACTTGCCGGTGTATCGGTTACCACAACGGAGGGTAGTCCGGGTGCCGAAATTGTAATTAAAGTGCGGGGGGGCAGCTCACTTACCGGTGATAATTCGCCGCTATACATTGTAGACGGGATCCAGGTTGAAAATGCTTTATCCATCTTATCGCCGAACGAAATCCAGTCTATTGATGTGTTAAAAGACGTTGCCTCCACTTCGATTTATGGTAGCAGGGGCGCCAATGGCGTAGTAATCATTACAACAAAAAGCGGTAAAAAAGGGAGACCCATTGTTTCATTTGATGCTTACGCAGGTGTACGGCAGATTGTAAACGAGCTGGATGTAATGAACCCCTATGAGTTTATCAAATATCAGTATGAGCTGTATAACAACAACACTAATCAGGAGGTAAAAGATACTTTCACAAAAAAATACGGCACTTTTGAAGATCTTGACATATACAAAAACATTCAAAATATCGATTGGCAGGACAAAGTTTTCGGGCGGCAGGCATGGAGCAATACCGAAGTCTTAAATCTATCAGGAGGCACATCTAAAACCACTTACAATGCTTCTGTAAACAATACAAAAGAAGATGGTATTATGCTTAATTCCGGTTACAGGAGAACTTTCGCATCAATCCGTTTAGACCATAAATTTTCAGATAAATTCAGGATAGGTTTAAATGCGCGCTACAGCCGTCAACGTGTAGATGGTGTGGGTACAAGCTCTACAGGCTCGCAGGGCACCAACCGTTTAAGAAATTCTGTACGCTATCAGCCTTATTCGGGCGGAGGTGATTCCGGCGATCTGTTCGATGCAGATTATTTAACCACTGGATTAACCAACCCGATTACCCTGGCCAACCAGGAGCTGAAATACGATTACCGTAACGACCTGATTTCTAGCGGATATATACAATATTCAATCCTTAAAAACTTAACAATAAAGAGTACCGTTGGTTATAACAGGGTTAACCGCCACACCAATACCTTTAACGGTCCGGTTAGCAATGTCGCCAGAAACAATGCAGGTTTGCCTGCCATCCAACTGGATACGGTAGCGCAAAAATCTTTTATCAACACCAATACCATTAACTACAGGCCAAACCTGGGTAAAAACCACAGCCTGGATTTATTGGTCGGACAGGAAATTAACATGGTTGATATCGACTCGAGAACAACAGTACTTAAATTTTTACCGATCAATATTTCTGCCGAAGATGCTTTTGTAAGCAGTGCTCCGCCAAATACGATCCAGGACAGGCCAACTTCATTAATTTCGGGGACCAGGCAATTTTCAATTTTTGGAAGGGCATCTTATGGTTTTCAGAACAAATACCTGGCCACTGTAAACTTCAGAACAGATGCTTCATCGTTATTTGCGGCAGGAAAACAATGGGGCTATTTTCCATCAGCACAGGTTGCCTGGCGGGTTACAGAAGAGAAATTTATTAAAGATATGCAGCTGAGTTGGCTGGATAACTTTAAGGTGAGGTTTAGTTATGGTGCCGCCGGAAATAACCGCATTGGCCAGGATTTGTTTAGAACCCTGTTTTACCTAAGCTCTACCACTGGTGGTTACGCCGAAACGGATGGGGCTATATCAACAGGCCTGATTTCAGGTACGGCAACAGGAAACATCTTATCAAACCCGAACATTACCTGGGAAACCAATATTTCCAAAAACCTGGGTATTGATATTGATCTGTTTAAAAACAAGCTGTCAATTAACCTGGATTATTACGACAACCGGACTAAAAACCTGTTGTTAAATGCAAACGTTCCACAAACAACAGGTTACTCTACCCAACAGCAAAACGTGGGTAAAACCCAAAATACAGGCTTTGAACTTCAGTTAAATTATCAGGCTGTTAAAACCAGAAATTTTAGTTACAATACCAGTTTCAATATTTCATTCAATAAAAATAAAATTGTAGAACTGCAGAACGGCGTAAGTTCTTACATTACGCAATCGGGATGGGGAAACAGCCTGGGCGATTTTAAAGTTGAAGTAGGAAAACCTGTCGGCCAGTTTTACGGCTTTGTTTCTGATGGGCGTTATACGGTCGATGATTTTACCTATGTACAAAATACCACCACCGGGGTTTATACCTACACCCTTAAGCCAACCGTGGCAAACAGCAGGGTATTGTTGGGCAACCGCGATCCACAGCCCGGTGATATGAAAGTTAAGAAACTTTCCTCTTCGTCGAGCATGATGATCGGTGATGATGACAGAACCGTTTTGGGCACGGCACAACCGAAATTTATGGGCGGTTTTAACAACCAGTTTGCTTACAAAAATTTCGACTTAACTGTATTCTTAAACTTTAGCTACGGCAGCAAAGTGTATAACGCCAATAAACTCGAATTTACCTCACAATATAACGTTAAGGATAACAATTTACTGGCGGTGATGAATGACAGGTGGCAGAATTTCGATGCCAACGGTGTGAAAGTAACCGATCCGGTTGTATTAACGGCAATGAATGCCAATACCACTTTATGGACACCTACCACAGGAAATTATGCCTTAACTTCTTATGCCATCGAAAACGGATCTTTTTTAAGAATCAGCAATGTAACCCTGGGTTATAGTTTACCGCAAAGTTTGATCAAAAAAACAGGTTTCATCTCCAAGCTAAGGGTATATGGAACAGTAAACAATCTTTATACCATTACCGGTTATACGGGTTACGATCCGGAGGCAAACACCCGCAGATCGAACCCACTTACGCCGGGCATCGATTATGCTGCCTACCCGCGCAGCAGGTATATCCTTGCTGGTATTAACATGGTATTTTAAACTCAACATTAAAGAAAATGAACAATAAATTTATAAAATCGGCTTTAATGGTAATTGCTGTTGGAGCATTGAGCATAACCACTTCTTGTAAAAAATATTTAGATGTACAATCGCCATCAACTTCTTCTCCTGATGTTGTTTTCGAAAGTACAGCCAATACCAATGCCGCAGTTATTGCCATTTATAACCGTTTATGCGGAGACAATGGTTATGGAAGCCGTATTTCTACCTTATTTGGCTTAACAGCTGATGATTTTAAAACCTCAGGAAGTTACAGCTCATCAGACCGTAGGGGGATTAGTATGTACGGTGCAAGTTCTGATAATACCGACCTGATCAATCCATTCCTGCAGCTTTATTCGGGCGTAGAACGTGCGAATATCTGCATCAAGTACATTCCGGCTTCAAAATTATATACTAATGGATCTGATGCGGAGAAAACGGCCATGAAACGTTATTACGGTGAAGCGCTTACCTTAAGGGCCCAGTTTTTATACGAACTTATCCGCAACTGGGGCGATGTACCGGCTTCTTTTGTGCCTTCGGCAGATGCAGAAACACTATATGGCCCCAATGTAGACCGAAATAAAACCTACGACCAGATTATTGCCGATTTAAAAACGGCTGAAGATCTTGTTCCATGGAGAAGCGGAATTACCGAATATGGCAGTTTCCGTTATACCAAAGGGGCTATTAAAGGTTTAAGGGCCAGGATTGCATTGGCAAGAGGTGGCTATTCATTAAGGTCAGCCAGCCATACTATGGAACGCAGCTCCGATTATTTAACCTATTATAAAATTGCTTTTGAGGAGTGCCTGGATATTATGAACCACCGTTCAGAGCATAATTTAAACCCGGTTTACGAAAATGTATTTAAAAGCCTGCACACCACCACCCGCTATGATGATGCCCACGAGCTCATGTTCGAGGTAGCGGCTTTTGGGGGTAATGCATCTACCGATAGTAAATTGGGTTATTACAATGGTATCCGCTTTAACTCGGCCTCTACTTTCGGTTCAGGTGGCGGTGGTATGAATGCCATTCCTACTTATTTTTACGAATTTGACCCCACTAAAGATTGCCGCAGGGATGTAACCATCGGGGTTTTCGAAATTGTAGCATCATCAAAAAAAATCATCAACACTCTGTTTAACATGACAGATGGTAAATTCCGTAAATCGTGGACTGCTTTTAACAGTTCATCTGCATCGCAAACTTTTGGGGTTAACTGGCCCATGTTACGCTTCTCAGATATCCTGTTAATGTATGCAGAAGCCGATAATGAAATAAATGGTGCGCCATCAGCAGCTGCAGTGAGTGCTTTACAGGAAGTTCAGAAACGGGCCTATGCAGGCTTTGAAACCCAGATCCCCGTAACGCCAATGGATAAAACCGGATTTTTTAATGCCATTGTTAAAGAGCGCTTATTGGAATTTGGCGGGGAGGGTATCCGTAAATATGATTTAATCCGCTGGAATTTATTGGCGAGCAAATTTGATGAAATACGTACTAAAATACGTGCTTTAATTGCCGGAACGGGCGATTATGCAAATGTGCCCAACTATATCTACGCCAAAGAAGGCAATTATTTAATGGGACCCAGCGTAAATGAGGTAGCCACACTCGATCTTTATGGTGGCATTCCAAACAATGTATTTGCTTCTCCGGGCCTGAATAGTTCAACAGCACCAACAGGTTATACCACTAAAAACTGGAGAAAAGCAGTATCTGAAGATAATTCGATCACCAGTACATCTACAGGCATCGCGTTTTACTTCGAGGCCAACAAAAAAGAGCTTTTCCCATATCCAAAAACCACATTGATCGAAAACCCGAACATGGTTCAGAACTTTGGTTATTAACGCATTTATATTATCAATCATGAAAAAAATTATCAATCAATTAAGGTTTAAACTGATCATTTTATCATTAATGGTTGTGGTAGTTTCTTCTTGTAAAAAAGAAGCTGATGCGCCAACAGATCCGGCCAGAATATTTAAACCCAGCGATATAAAAATTACCGCTGGAGAAACTTCGGCTAAATTAACCTGGACCCCGCCTTTAATGTCAGCAGGAAAAACCTTTAAATACAGTATCGATTTTTCTACCGATTCGCTGTTCGCAACGGTGAACTATAGCACAACGGCCGATACCGCAGGCGTAACGGTAACTGAAGATAATTTAACCGTTAGGACAAAATATTATGCCAGGGTAAAAGCCAATGCAACCGAAAGTCAGCCCGAATCGAAATACCTCAGGAGCAGCGCCTTCCAGTTAACTGGGATTCAGTTGTTTTTACAGGTAAGAGACAACGAGATTAAAGAAAACAGCATTACATTGCGTTTTACTCCTACAACTGGCCTAACATCTATTGTTTTAACTCCAACAGCTGGCGCTGCCACCACTACAACTTTAAGTGCTGGTGATGCATCTGCGGGCTTAAAGGTCATTACAGGATTAGCCGCAGGAACAAAATATACTGCCGAACTTTTTGCTGGCACAAAGAGTAAAGGAATTACCACTTTTACAACGCTTGCGCCTACCACTTATACGGTAAAATTAAACCCGGGCGACGACCTGGCTACTGCAATTAGTTCAGCAGCTAATGGTGCAATTATCGGTCTAAATCCGGGCACTTACAATCTAACTGCGGCATCGACATTTATTACCCAAAAAACCATTACCATCAAATCTACCTCCGGCAACCCGACAGATACAAAGGTTAACTTTAAAGAACTGGATTTAGAAGGAACAGGTGCAGGTGTAACACTATCGGGTATTGAGTTTGATGGGGCTTCGGCAGCAGCACTTTATTTTATCAACTTTATTGGCACGCAGGCATCAAATGGCGCTGCAGCAACCTTTACCAATGTGGTAGTAGATAATTGCATAGTCCATAATGCAACAACTGCATTTTTACGTGGTGATAGGGGAACAGCGGCCCGCGATTTTAAGATAACAGGCATTACCGTGAACAACTCTATTGTATACAATATGGGGGCCAATGGTTCTTCAGCCTATTATACCTTCCATGTAAACAAGATGCAATTTAATACGCTTACCGTTTCGAAATCTACTTTTTATAATGCCGGCCCGGGTTTGGTTACGGCAAGCACCACCTATACAGGTGATGTTATCCCAACGGTTTCGATTACCAATTCAACCTTTAATGGTTTTGGTGGTAATGCAAAGTATACCTTGCTGGATGCCAATACCAATCCGATCAACTTTACCATCCAGAACAGCATTTTAGCCAATACGCCAAAATCAGGCACCGTAAATGCGGCTGCCATAAGAGGTACAGGAGCTGGAAGCACATTAAGGATCTCGAACAGCAATTATTTCAATTTGTTCAGTGCGTTAACTGGTGGAACAGCCCTGACCTTTGGAACGGCAACTTTAGCCAGCAATCAAAGTATTAATATAGGATGGACTGCCGCCACAACTGATTTTTCACTGCCTGCTGTGTCGCCTTTAAGAACTGCCGGAAGTACCGGCGGCCCGATTGGCGATCCACGCTGGACTTATTAATTATTTTTAAAGGGCAGGTTTAGATCTGCCCTTTTTTATTGAAATTTATGTAGGGATGGTAATTAAGTGGCTCTACAAACAAGAGGCGTTATATCGACCGGAGCATTGCGAAGTGGGGAAGCCTGCCCTAGATAGATTTCTCGGCTAAGTTTCACTTAGCTCGAGTAGACGACTCTTTGGTAATGGCAATCCAAGAGTTGTTAATTAACAATTAGCTTTAGATCTTAACTGACCAAAATGAAAAGAATATCTTATTTTAAATTGATCACGTTCCTCTTTTTTTATGCCTTTTCTATTCTTTACGGCCACGCCCAGGATCCTAAATACCCGTCAATAATAACCGTCTCTAAAGATGGCAGCGCAAACTATAAAACCATACAGGAAGCTGTAAATTCGGTGAGGGATTTAGGCGAACAGGAAGTTAAAATTTATGTTAAAAAGGGTATTTACAAGGAAAAATTGATTATTCCATCCTGGAAAATCATGATTTCGATTATTGGCGAGAATCCTGAAAATACCATTATTACTTTCGACGATTATTCCGGGAGGCTAAATCCAGCTGGCAAAGACCAGTTTGGGAACGATAAATTCAGCACTTACACCTCTTTTACGGTATTGGTTCAAGGGAATGATACCCACTTCGAAAACCTAAGCATCATCAATTCGGCTGGCCGCGTTGGCCAGGCGGTTGCACTGCATGTAGAAGGCGATCGTTTTACAGCTAAAAACTGCAGGTTTTTAGGCAATCAGGATACACTTTATGCAGCTATAGAAAATAGTCGTCAATATTATCAAAACTGTTATATTGAAGGCACGACCGATTTTATATTTGGTAAAGCCACTGTTGTTTTCGAAAATTGCACCATTAAAAACCTGAGTGACTCGTATGTTACCGCGGCTTCAACCTCCGCGCAACAGAAATTCGGGTTTGTTTTTCTAAATTGTAAACTCATTGCAGATACTGCAGTAAAAAAAGCATATTTGGGCAGGCCATGGCGGCCATATGCAAAAACGGTATTCTTAAACTGTGAAATCGGGAAACATATTTTACCTGAGGGCTGGAATGCCTGGAAAGGCGACAAGATGTTTCCCAATAAGGAATTAACGGTTTTTTATGCTGAATACAAAAACAAAGGTGCGGGGGCATCGCCAAAAACAAGATTGGCCTGGACAAAACAGCTCACTGATATTGAAGCTAAAAATTATACCTTAAAAAATATTCTGAGCGGAACCGATCAGTGGAACCCACTCACAAATAAATAAAATGAAAACGAATTTCCTTAAATTTTTTACGGCAGGGGCCTTAACTGTTTTATTCTCTTTTACCACCGTTCAGAAGAAAACAAAATTGTATATCATTGGCGATTCTACCGCAGCCAATAAAGAAGAAAAAGCTTATCCGGAAACGGGTTGGGGCATGGTATTGCAATCATACTTTAAATCCGACCTTACAGTTGATAACCGGGCTTTAAACGGAAGAAGTACGAAATCTTTCAGGGCCGAAAAGCACTGGGATCCAATATTGGCACAGTTAAAACCTGGCGATTATGTTTTTATAGAATTTGGACATAATGATGAAAAAATTGATAAGCCTGCAGTTGGTGTTTCACTGGCAGATTTTAAGATTAATTTGGTTAATTATGTAAAAGAAACCCGGAGCAAAAAAGCTTTTCCGGTTTTACTCACCCCAATTTCCCGCAGAAGTTTCAAAAATGGTGTTTTAATCGATTCACATGGCGATTATCCTCGTATTACGCGTCAGGTAGCCGATTCATTAAATGTTCCCCTGATTGATATGCTGGTGAAAACGGAAAGTTTGTTAAACCGCCTGGGCGAAGAACAATCGATCAAATTATTCAATTATGTTGATTCAGGAAATGTAAACTATCCAAATGGCAGGAAAGACAATACACATTTAAGTCCGGAAGGAGCTAAACAGGTTGCAGGATTAGTAGTAAAAGGAATTAAGGAGTTGAAATTGAGTTTAGTGAAAAGTTTGAAGTAAAATATAATTTGTCATCCTGAACGCAGTGATAATTCACTGAGTATACAGTATTGGGCGTATAAATATGATCATCGTCTTCGTTTGCAACGAGGATGCACGAAAATGACGATCTGAGCGCAAAATAAAAAAGCCGCAAAATCAAAGATTAAAACCTATGTTCTGCGGCTTGTTTATTAACTTATTTTTTAAAAAATATACTTCGTACTTAAGAAGTTCGAATCATCTCCTTTAACAATTTCGTTTAATAGCTTTTTATTATCATCAGTAAATTTTGTTGCCACTAAAGAACGGATTGAGAATGAACGCAGTGCATCTACTACAGAAAGTGTTCCTTCAGCACTGTCTTTACGGCCGGTAAAAGGGAATACATCTGGCCCGCGCTGGCATTGGCAGTTGATATTTACACGGCTTACCTGGTTAACCAAAGGATCAATTAACGAAGAAACTACCGCAGCATTGTTGCTGAAAATACTCACCTGCTGACCATGTGGCGAACCAATTAAATACTCAATAGGCTCTTCCAGATCATCAAAAGGCACAACCGGCACAATCGGACCAAATTGCTCTTCGCGGTATAGTTTCATATTGCTGTTTACCGGGTAAACAATGGCAGGATAAACAAAAGTTTCTAAAGTTTGTCCACCATTTTTGTTTACCACTTTTGCGCCGTGCGAAACGGCATCATCGATACAGTCTTTTAAATATTCCGGTTTGTTCAGCTCTGGCAACGGTGTAAGGTTTACTCCTTTTTCCCAAGGCATGCCGAATTTCAGTTTTTCTACCTCTGCAGATAAGCGTTTTAAAAACTCCTGTGCTAAACTTCGGTGTACATACACGATTTTTATCGCTGTACAACGTTGTCCGTTAAAAGAAAGTGATCCCAAAACAGTTTCAGAAACCGCCAGGTCAAGATCGGCATCTTTGGTGATGATGGCTGCATTTTTTGCATCTAAACCTAAAATTGCCCTTAAACGGTTTACTTTAGGATGCAGTTTTTTCAATTCATTGGCCACCTTACTTGAGCCGATTAAGGTAAGTACATTAATTTTTCCCGATTTCATTAAACCCGGAACAATCGTATTGCCACGCCCATAAATAGTATTTACCACACCTTTAGGGAAACTCGAACGGAAAGCCTCCAATAAAGGATAGTGTAATAAAGTACCATGTTTAGGTGGTTTGAATAAAAGCGTATTGCCCATAATCAAAGCCGGGATCAGGGTAGTAAAGGTTTCGTTTAAAGGATAATTAAATGGTCCCATACAAAGTACCACCCCAAGCGGTGAACGGCGCACCTGGGCCACAATTCCCTGCTCTATCTCAAAACGTGAAGATTGTCTGTCAATATCCTTCAACGCATCAATTGTTGCATAAATGTATTCAACAGTACGATCGAACTCTTTAACCGAATCGGCATACGATTTCCCAATTTCCCACATAATGAGTTTGGCAACAATTTCCTTTTGCTCAATCATTTTATGGGTAAAGTTTTCTACACAGGCAATGCGGTCAGCCACGCTCATGGTTGGCCATTGTCCGCGGCCATTATCATAAGCAGCTACGGCAGCATCTAATGCTTCTGTCGATTCTTTTTCGGTACATACCGGGAAACTACCAATCCGCTTTCGTTTTAAACCTTCAGGAGTTCTGATACATACCGGAGAAAAAACTTCGTTAAAAGGTCCGTTCCAGGGTTTCATTTCACCATTGGAAAGGAACTCTTTCTGATTGATTTCTTCCGCAAGCCTAAATTCATCTGGAATCTGGCTCTCTTCAACGAAAATACTTTCGAGGTTTAGCGTTGTACTCAATTTTAATTTGTTGTTAGGGTTAAATTAATGTTAAATCCATAGTTTAAGTATAGATTCGTTTTAATAAAAAGACTGATGGGACCAGAAAATTATTCCTTAACATCAGCCCTTGGTTTATTCTAGTTCTATTACTTTGTATTTCGGTACTAAGGTTTTCATTACTGTCCAGCCCACTAAATAAGCCACTGCGCAGAAAGAGAAAACGATAAAATAACCAGCCTCTTTACCTTGGAAGCCCATAAAAGTCATTTGCGTATCGCCGGCATAGGTAAACAGTACCCCTGAGCCTTTGTTGATGAAAAATGAACCTAAGCCTCCTGCCATACCACCAATTCCGGTTACGGTAGCAATGGCTTGCCTAGGGAACATATCACTTACAGTAGTAAATATATTTGCCGACCAGGCCTGGTGCGCGGCACCTGCAATACCAATAATAATTACAGGCAACCAATAGCTGTAATGACCTAATGGCTGCGCGAGTAAAGCCAACAGCGGGAAGAAAGCAAAAATGAGCATGGCTTTCATCCTGCCATCGTAAGGGTTCATGTTTTTCTTGCCGATAAAATAAGATGGCAGCCAACCTCCTATAATAGACAACAAGGTAATTACGTATAAGACAAAAAGCGGAAAAGCACTTTCGGTACCGCTCATTTTATAAATATCTTTCAGGTAGGCCGGCGACCAGAATAAATAGAACCACCAAACACCATCAGTCATAAATTTACCAAAAGCAAAGGCCCAGGTTTGTTTAAATTTAAGACAATCTGAAAATGATAGTTTTTTTACCGGCGAGGCCACCGTAACAGTTTCGACAACCTGCTCATGCGCAACAATATCCTGCTGGATATAAGCCAGTTCGGCTTTACTTACGCGCGAGTGGCTTTCCGGTTTGCCATAAAGTAAAATCCAAAAAAACATCCAGATAAAACCCAGGACCCCGATAATAATAAATGACATTTCCCAGCCATAAGCATCGGCTATATACGGAATGGTAACAGGGGCTGCCAAAGCACCAACTGTTGCTCCTGCATTGAAAATACTGGTGGCAAAGGCGCGGTCTTTCTTAGGAAAATACTCTGCAGTAGCCTTAATGGCAGCCGGAAAGTTTCCGGCCTCACCCAGGGCCAGTACAAAACGGGCAAAAATAAAGAGCGAAAGACTGGTTGATAGAATTAATGTAGTGTTACCAACCGTAGACAAGGCCTGTTTTGCCCCTGCAAAGCTCATGGCCCAGGTACCGGTAATAATACCCGAAGTGGCAATACCGCAAAAAGCATGAATACAGGCACCAACTGACCAAACTCCAATAGCCCAAAGGAAACCTTTCTTGGTGTCCATCCAATCAACAAAACGTCCGGCAACCAACATCGATCCGGCATAAAAAAGAGAGAACAGTGCCGTAATGGTTCCATAGTCGCTATCTGTCCAATGAAATTCAGGAACAAAATAGTCTTTCCATGTAAGGGAGAGTACCTGTCGATCTAAATAGTTAATCGTGGTTGCAACAAATAACAGCGTACATATTGTCCATCTGAATTTGCTCATTTTGGTTTGGCTCATTTTGGTTAGGTGGGGTTAAGGATTGGGGGTTACTTACTTTGTTTAATGAGGTCGAGCGCCAGTTGGGTATTTTCGTACAGTTCGTCGTAAAGGCCTTTGCTCATTACATCTTTGCTAATTAATTTACTGCCCATACCAACTGCACAAACGCCCGCCTTAAACCAGGTTTTTAAGTTTTCGGCATTAATTTCCACCCCACCAGTTGGCATAAATAACTGGCCGGCGAAAAGATCTTTTATAGATGAAACAAACTCAGGGCCTAAAATATTTGCAGGAAAAATTTTGATCAGCATGGCCTTGTGTTCTTGAGCTACGCTGATTTCGGTCGGTGTCATGCATCCCGGGATCCAAAGCATTCCGATTTTGTTGGCAATTTCGGCAACTGCCGGATTTACAATCGGTGCCACAATAAAATCAGTCCCCGCTTCGATAAACGCATTTGCATCGGCAGGGGTTTTAATGGTTCCGATACCCAAATAAAGATCAGGCATTTCGGCATCGCGTACTTCCTTTAGTTTTTTAAAGTTTGGCAAAGCCGATTTACCACGATTGGTATATTCGAAAACACGTACACCTGCTTTATACAGCGTGCGTAATATTTCGATGCTACCTGCTTCGCTATCCTGGTAAAAAAGCGGTAACATGCCCTGCTCTAAAATGGCGTCTAAAATTTTGTGCTTATTGCTAATCATTGCGTATTATTCTTTTTTCTATATCCGCTACGGTACTGGTTGTAGCATCACTTGGAATGTATAATTTATCGTAAGCTGCCGCAGTGGCAAAATTTAAGGTTTCTTTAGCCGATAACTGGTTGTAAAAACCGTAAATCAGGCCTGCCATAAAACAATCGCCACTACCCACTTTATCTAAAATTTCTTCTGAAACATACTCTTCAGAAACCGTTAGTTCGCCTTCGGTATAAATAGCAGTATAATAGCGGATACCTTTGCCGTGATCGAACCTGAAAGTATTGGCAACAGCTTTACATACTGGAAACAAACTTAATATTTCTTTAGAAGTATCTGTGGCTTGTTGCAGTAACGTTTCTTTTGCATAGCCTTCTGTTTGCAACAAATCAGGGTGAAGCGCTGTACCCAGCATTTTATTGGCCGCCCATACATTGCCCATAATTAAAGTGCAGTATTGTGCCAGTTCAGGCAGGATATCAATCGGTTCCTTACCGTATTTCCAAAGCTTGGCACGATAATTTAAATCAAGGGAAATAGTAATGTTCCGTTCGCTTGCTGCTTTTAAAGCCTCCAGGCAAACATCGGCAATAGATTGGTTGATAGCAGGGCATATTGCACTGAAATGAAACCAGGCTACATCTTTAAAAACCTCATCCCAGTTAATCTGCCCAACTTTTAAATCAGCGTAGGCCGAATTGGCACGATCGTAAATTACACCGGCATTTTTAAGGTCTTTTCCTTTTGGGAGATAATATAAACCCAAACGCTCACCATGATAAACCATTGGCGTGGTATCAATATTACGAACATTAAGATAATCAACAATTTCGCGGGTGACCGAATTATCGGGCACCGCTGATAAATAGGCCGAATGAACATTCCAAAGTGCCAGTGCGGTAGCCACATTAAGCTCTGCGCCGCCAACATAAAATGGAAGTTTATTTTCTTTTAACCATGCACCATCCATATCAGGGCAGATGCGCAAAAGTATTTCACCAAAGCTTAAAACTTTTTTTCCTTTTTTTGATGAATCGAATATTTGGGTACTCATTTTTGTAAATAATCAGCTTTTTTCATGCTGCTTTCTGCAACAGTATAAAAATGGAAGTAAACCGTTTGAAATGCGTTGAATCCAATGAAATTCTTCGTGAAAGCCTGATTTTGGTTAAAATTTAAAGTAATTTTTTGCGTTAAAGTACGAAATATCCTGAACAATCTTGCCAACCCATTCCAGGTCGTTAGGTAATTCGCCATTCTCAATGTCCTCTCCAAACAGGTTACAAACAATCCTTCTGAAATATTCGTGACGGGGGAATGAAAGAAAGCTGCGCGAATCGGTAAGCATACCTACTAAGCGGCTTAAAAGCCCCATGTTAGATAATGCGTTTAACTGTTTAATCATGCCATCTTTTTGATCCAAAAACCACCAGGCCGAGCCAAACTGAACTTTGCCGGCAACCGAGCCATCGTTAAAATTACCGATCATGGTAGCAATTAGTTCGTTATCGGCAGGATTAAGGTTATAGATAATGGTTTTGGCCAGTTTATCCTGGTTATCCAATCGGTTTAGGAATTTAGAAAGCATGCGGGCCTGGCTAAAATCGCCGATCGAATCCCAACCGGTATCCGGGCCCAATTGCCTTAGCATACGGGCATTATTGTTGCGCAGCGCACCAAGGTGATATTGTTGTACCCAGCCCTTTTCGTGATCCCACTCTGCAAAATAGACCAGCATCGCTGATTTGAATTTCAGGTTTTCTTCATATGAAATATTTTGTTTACTGCGGATCTTATCAAAAATTGAGGCAATTTCAGCATCGGTATAGTCTTCAGCATAAATGTGCTCTAAACCATGGTCAGAAACTGAACAGCCATTATCTGCAAAGTAATCGTGGCGGCTTTTCAATGCATCGATATACTCCTGAAAGCTGCTGATGGTTTTACCGGCAACACTTTCTAATTTGTCTATATACTCATTTAAACCTTCAATATCATCACTGTTCATGGCCTTATCCGGACGGAAAGCAGGCAACATTTTAAGGTTAACACCTTCTCTTGCCAATTGCTGGTGAAAGTTTAAGCTATCTAAAGGATCATCGGTTGTACAAACCGATTCTACATTCATTTTGGCTAATAAACCCCGAACCGAATATGCTGGTGTTTGCAGTTTAGCAGAACATTCATCGTAAATTTTCTGTGCAGTTTTACCCGAAAGCAGGTCGGTTATGCCAAAATAACGTTGCAGCTCCAGGTGTGTCCAGTGGTATAATGGATTACGCAAAGTATACGGGACGGTTTCTGCCCATTTTTCAAATTTCTCGAAATCAGATCCTGCACCGGTAATGTATTTTTCATCAACACCATTGGCACGCATGGCACGCCACTTATAGTGATCGCCGGCCAGCCAAACCTGTGTTATATTGGCAAACTGGGTATTATTAGCAATTTGCTCCGGGATGAGGTGATTATGGTAATCTATAATGGGCAATGGTTTGGCAAAATTGTGGTAAAGTTTCTCCGCAGTTTTGCTTTCCAAAAGAAAATTTTCGTCTAAAAAAGGTTTCATGCTATGGTTTAGATGTACGATATGAAAGCTGTTATGGTCATATCTGGTTAATATTTCTGTTTCCGGCTGGTGTCTCCACAAGCCGGAATTAGGATTAAGTTAATCGTTGTAGTCAGTGCAGACACCAACCACGACTTAATTAAAGGCTCACACCGCGTTTCCATGGTATAAAATCATCCTGGTTAAGTAAAACGGCTTTGGGGATTACTTCGCCACTGGCTGCTTTAATGCAATATTCCAGGATATCTTCTCCCATTTGTTCGATTGTTTTTTCCCCTTCGATTACCGGACCACAGTTGATATCGATAATATCGCCCATACGTTTGGTTAAGGCATTATTGGTTGATACCTTAATAGTCGGACAAACAGGGTTCCCGGTAGGCGTGCCTAAGCCAGTAGTGAACAAAATCAAGGTTGCCCCCGATGCCGCTTTCCCAGTGGTAGCCTCAACATCGTTTCCAGGTGTACAAACCAGGTTTAAGCCAGGTTTTGTTGCAGGTTCGGTATAATCCAAAACATCTTCTACGGGTGAGGTTCCGCCTTTTTTAGCCGCTCCGGTACTTTTAATGGCATCGGTAATTAAGCCATCTTTGATATTTCCAGGTGATGGATTCATAAAAAAACCCGAACCAACATTTTCTGCAGCCTGGTTGTAAGCCGTCATCAACTGGATAAATTTACGGGCAGCAGTTTCATCTTTGGTACGGTCTATTAATTGTTGTTCGGCGCCGCAAAGCTCCGGAAATTCGGCCAAAAGCACAGTTCCGCCCAAAGCCACAAGTAAATCGGAGGTATAACCTACGGCCGGATTGGCACTGATACCGCTAAAACCATCACTACCACCACATTTTACGCCTAAAACCAATTTACTTAAGGGTGCCGGCTGGCGCTCAATTTTATTGATTTCAGTTAAACCGATAAAAGTTTTACGGATGGCTTCTTTTACCAGCTGCTCCTCGCTCTGCGATTGTTGCTGCTCAAAAACAAACAAGGGTTTATCAAAATTCGGACTACGTTGTTTTAAATCGTCCATAAAATCTTTAACCTGTAAATTTTGGCAGCCCAGGCTCAACACGGTTACGCCAGCCACATTGGGATGATCGGCATAAGCAGCCAAAAGTTTACTCAGTACAGCGGCATCCTGACGGGTACCGCCACAACCACCCTGATGGTTCAAAAATTTAATCCCATCTACATTTTTAAAAACACGGTTGGCTGATGGATTGGTTATTCCGATAGAGTTTGGGTCTGCTTCTTCCAGGATCTCACCATTTTTATAAGCCTCTACCAGCTGGTGGGCGTATGATTTGTATTTATCGGTTACAGCATAACCCAACTCGTTGTGCAAAGCTTCGCGGATTACATCCAGGTTACGGTTTTCGCAGAATACGGTTGGGATAAAGAGCCAGTAATTTGCGGTTCCAACACGGCCATCATTCCTAATGTAGCCATTAAAGGTTCTACCCTCAAATTTGGAAACATCAGGTGCATGCCATTCGTAATGATACGGACGGAACTCGTAAGGATCGGAGGCATGTTTGGTATTTTCGGTATCCATTAAACCTCCTTTTAAAATAAAATGCTGCGCTTTGCCCACCAGTACACCATACATGATGATGTGATCGCCCACATTCATATCCTGCATAAAAAATTTATGCTTGGCCGGAATGTCATCCTGAAGGGTATACTCCTGTCCATCGTGGATAATGGTTTCTCCTTTTGCCAGGTTTTGCAAAGCAACAAGGACATTGTCATTAGGATGGATTTTTAAAATTCTAGTTACCATTTAAATTGTTCTTTCTGAATGCAAGTTACCTAAAGTTTCTTTTGCACCCTTGTTCTGTAATAAATCAACATAAGATTTTACTGCCGCATTAAAGCCAGGATAATTATTTAAGTTTTTATCCCAAAGTCGCCTGTCACCCAAAGTATTATCTACCACACTTTCAGGATTTTTCCAGTATTCGTATAACACTTCGGCAAATTCGTCCTGTACAGGGTAGGTTTTTCCGTTCGCACTGGCGGTGTAAGTATCGCCATCTTTACTTACATTCATGAATACAATATAAGCGGCTACCCCTAAGGCGGTAAGTTGAGGAACTTCATTTTTTAAAGCATAATAGCCCCTGATGAGCGGCATGTTGCGCATCTGCAACTTAGAAGTATAGTTTAAAGTAATGGCCTGCCATTGATGCTCTAAAAAAGGATTACTGAAACGGTCAATTACACTCTCTGCAAAGGCAATTGCTTCATTATGGCTAATATCTTCATTAACTACAACCGGCGTAATCTCATCTTTCATCAACCTTAACACATGGGCAGAGAAATCTTTATCCGCCATAGCCTCTTTTACCGTATTAAAACCTGCTAAAATGGCCAATCCGCAGCTAATGGTATGTGTGCCGTTAAGCAAACGGAGTTTTAACTCTTTAAATTTATCGATAGATGGCACGATAAAAATACCTTTATCTGCCTTTTCAAACGATAAGATTTCTTTAACCTTTTCGTTCGATGATTCAATCGCCCACAGCCTGAAAGGTTCGGCCATGATCATAAGTTCGTCTTCATAACCCAATTCGCTTTCGATGGCTTTTTGTTCTGCTACCGGAAGCTTTCCCGGTACAATACGATCAACCAAAGTTTTGCAGAAGTGGTTGGCACTTGTTAACCAATTTTCAAAATCCCACCCCAATTTGTTCTGAATAGCAAGATCAATCAGGATTTCTTTCAGTTTATCTGCATTATCACTGATTAATTCTGTCGGCACAATCACCATACCGCTTTCTGCTGATCCATTAAAGGCCTGGTATCTTTCGTACAGAAAAGCCAATAATTTGCCGGGGTAAGATTGTGGCGGATTATCGGTAATTTTATCTTCACTTTTAACAATCCCAACTTCAGTGGTATTCGAAATGACTACCTGCATTTCTGGCCGGTGTGCTGCCTTTAAAATTTCGGCCCAATCTTGTGAAGCGGATAAAACCCGGCTGATAGAAGCATTGATTGAATTTTCTTCAACGGTAAGCCCATTCTCAATGCCTTTAACACAAAGGGTATATAAATTGTCTTGCTTCGAAAATTCGTCAGCACCACCTTTTGAGGTAGATTTAACCACCAAAACACGTCCGTTAAAGATCCCTTTCTGATTGGCTTTATCAATAAAATAATCTGGAAGGCCACGCAGTAAAACACCGGTTCCAAACTGGATTACTTTTTCAGGTAAGGCTAAAATTTCGATCGTAGGTTTTGTAACGTTGTTGCCGTTAATGTTTTTTAAATTTTCTTTGTTTAAGATCATTGGTAATATTGTTTGAGCATCAGGGCACTAAGGTACCAAGTGAGTTTATAATTTCCTTTTGACGATTTACAATTTATTTATTTTCCGTCCTTAGCTAACCATTTCGGGTAATCTTTTTCAATTAATTTTTGCCCCCAATTGCCATACCAGGCATACCCGTTTCGCCTTTCGGGACTTAATTCTTCTAATTTTGTTTTAATTGAATTGTCGCGGTCGCCAAAAATCGGGGTGTTTTTATCAAGATCATAAAAACGTGCCCAGGTATTTGCGTTATGATCAGCAACCAAAGCCGCGACTTTAATATTGGTTTTAGGATCACTCGGCCTGTCGAAACGATAACCGGCAATTTTATAGGTATCAAACCATTTTACCGCAGCATTGATTGCATTCTTTTCTTCTGCAGAAGGATTTTTCAACCGCATTAAAAAACGGACAATGCCTACCGATTCGCTCGTGCTGAGCGAGGCTGGCTCAAATGCCCTGGCTTTTGCAGGCAATAGCGAATCTTTATCATACTGTGCTGCCCAGATACTTAAAACACCATTTTGTTTTACCTGTGTTTTTAAAATACATTCGATACCTTTTGAAACTGCTTTTTCTGCTTTTTTGATATAAAGCGGGTTTACCACTTCGAAATCATTTGTTTGCGTGGCAATATCCTGTAAAATATTCAGCACATTGATCATCGCATCATCATTATAAGTAATTTCTGCCCGGTAAAAAGCTTTATCGGGATAATATTGTGGCCAGCCACCATTGGCATATTGTGCCGATAAAATATAATCCAAGCCTCTTTCAGCAGCAGCCAGATAAGTTTTGTTCTGTGTTTTTTTATACGCTTTTACCAGGTAAACCACTTCTCTGCTGGTGGCTTTATTATCGAAAGTGGCGTGTAAATCTTTAGTGGCTTTTATTTTGGCCAATAACTCAGGGGTTAATGCTGCACCATAGTTAACCACGCTTTTATCATCCAATTGCTTAGGCCAGCCACCATTACCCAATTGATAAACAAGCATTTTATCTGCTGTAGAATCGGTAGGCTGTTGTGCATAACACGATAGTAATAAAGTGCTGCAGATTAGGGTTAACAATATTTTTATTTTCATCATTTTGTTTGTTCAGTGGCCTATGTCCTTACAGGCCGCTATTTTTATTTTACACGATGGTTCAGGTCGCCACCAACCATTATTTATCTGTGGTTAAATCTTACTTCTTACCCGGTACCTGCTTAATCAACCAGTTTACCAAATCATTCGTGGCTTTAAAATTTTCGAAATCTGCCGGTAATTTTCTACCGTCGATATATTCATTATAAAACCAGGGATCGCCTACCGCGAACACTGTTCCCTTACCATATTTTGCCGTTGCAACAATCACATCTCCTTTATCGGTTAAAGCAGAAACAGCCGGACTTTTCACCACGATGGTCGAAATTTCTTTGATATATATTTTCTTGGCTGTTTTAAAAATTGAATTTCCTTCAGGGATCTTTATTGCTCCCTGCTCAAAGTTTGCTCCCTGAACTTTATTGCGGCTATCTTCATTAAAATGAATTCCGAAAGTTTCGGGAAGGATGTTAAATTTCGAGATTTCGCAATTACCCGCATCGTTTAAGAGCAGCACTAAAACACCTCCTGATTTTACCCATTCACTGAGCTCCCTGGCATGTGCAGCATCCATAAAATTGGGATTTGCTGTTTCTTTTTCGGTATCCGGATCTACAATAATATAAATATTAGTCCCTTTTAAATTTGTAGCATTTGGAGCAGCTTTAAGCGTATTGGTTTTTGCACCAGCGTCGTTAAATACTTTTCCGAATAAAGAGAATCCATTGTTATCGTCTTCTTCCCAAAGGTAATGAAAGGGGATTTTATCTCCGGTAGGACCAACCATATACTCATTGTTGAAGAAATTATCAACAGTAACCGTTAAACCTTTAGCGGGTTTTGGCAGTTGAGCTATTTCCATTTCGGAAGCTGCACAGATAAACGCACCTACACCTTTTGGGTCGTTTGTGATTACTTTTTCACTAATGTAATAATCGAAGCTTCCATCGCGGTATTTAGGCTTTCCGCCCAAACCTGATACGGAAACTGTTTTAGTGAGGTTTACCCTTTCATCGCCTGCTTTTTCTATAAATTCTTTCTTTAAACCCGCATAACCTTTATTTGCAGCAGCCATAAATGATGGTGCTAACCAGCCTTTACGCACGCCTTTGGCCAAACCATATACAAACATGCTCGATGCCGAACTTTCCAGGTAATTTCCTTTTCTGGTGGGCATATCTAAAATATCGAACCAAACGCCTGATTTTTGATCCTGGTATTTTACCGCCGCTGTTGCCGTACGGTTTAAAATGGCAATTAATTCTTTCCGTTGCGGATGGTTTGCCGGAAAATTATCCAGCACATCTACTAAAGCCATAATGTACCAGCCCATTGCCCTGCCCCAAAAATTTGGTGAGCGTCCTGTTTTTTTATCGGCCCACTGCTCTGTTCTGCTTTCATCGTAACCATGATAAAGTAATCCTGTTTTAGCATCGCGGGCATTTTTCTCCATCAGGATAAACTGCCGGGCAATGTCGTCAAAAGCAGCGTCCTTTTTCATCAACCTGGCATACTCTGCATAGAATGGCTCGCCCATGTACAAACCATCCAGCCACATCTGGTTCGGATAAATTTTCTTGTGCCAAAAACCACCTTCCTTTGTACGCGGCTGTTTTTGTAGCTGATCGTATAATTTGGTTGCCGCCAGCAGGTATTTCTGCTGTCCGGTAACTTGGTACAACAATATTAATGAACGGCCATTTTTAATATTATCAATATTAAAATCATCTGGTTTATAGGTAGAAATATTGCCTTCTTTATCCAGGTAGGCATCCATCGAACTTTGGATGTACATAAAATATTTCCCGTCGCCGGTATTGCGCCAAACCATTGCAGCACCTTCCAGCACTACACCCATATCGTAGGTCCATTTGGGGCCTTTGGCACCTTTTAACAGCGTAGTATCCTGAAACAGTTTTTCCATCGCAGTTAGGGTTAACTGTTCTGATAGTTTCTTTTGGGCAAATCCGCTTTTTGTTAAAATGGAAAAACCAATAAGCGTTGCTACCGTATATATGATCGATTGCTTCATGATGCTGTTATTTTGAAATTTCCAGTGCTTTTTTATCTACCTCTGCACCTAAAACAGAGGCTTTTTTTGCTTTGGAAACATCGGTTCCGCTAATTTTTACCTCTTTTGATTTTTCGCCCGAAACGTCAAACAGTACCTTGCTGCCGTCAGGGTATTTAAAATTGCTGATATTAATACGTGAACCGTTCCTGATTGTTACCACCGGACTGGTATTATCAGTAATTACGTTTATGTTCTTCAGGAAAATGCCGGCGGCCTCAATAATTTCGATACCTTTTTTGGCCTTTATGGTTACATTTTCCAGGTTTATATCTTTGATGTTCATCTCTGGTAAACCCCTAAAAAATATTGCTTTTTCTGCACCATTGGCCACTATATCTTTAATGTAAAAGTTTCTGAACTGGGGTGTGGCTTCTGTAACAGGAACAGTAACCGTTTTAATCGCTTCTCGTTTTTCGCCGGCCAAAGGAACCGGGTCAACAGCAGCATAATACATATCAAACAGGATCGCTTCACCAGGAATATCGATCATATTGATGTTATTAATGTAAATATTTTCGACCACCCCGCCTCGACCGCGTGTCGTTTTAAAACGTAGGCCGATATCCGTACCGATAAAAGAACAGTTGTACACCCATATATTTTTTGCCCCACCGCTCATTTCACTTCCGATTACAAAACCGCCATGCGCGTGGTAAACAACATTATTCCGAACAATTACATTTTCTGTAGGCACACCCCGTTTGCGGCCAGCTTCATCACGGCCAGATTTAATGCAAATCCCATCATCGCCCACATCAAAAGTGCTACCCTCTATCAGTACATTTTTACACGATTCTACATCAACACCATCTCCGTTCTGTGCAAACCAGGGATTTTTTACCTGTAAATTTCTTAAGGTTAAATCCTCGCAAAGTAGAGGGTGTAAATTCCACGCCGGCGAATTCTGAAAGGTAACCCCTTCTAAAAGTGTTTTTTTACAGCCAGTTAAGACCAACAAATTCGGACGGAGAAAATCTTTGATATCTTCATAATCTGCAGCGGTTTTGCCCGCCTCTATCACCCCTGCGTTTTTAGTATTCGAGCCTTTAACGGTTTTTTCGGAGGGGTACCACATTTTTCCATCAGCACTGACTACACCACCAGAAGCAAGCAAATTTTTCCACTGTGTTTCGGTAAGTTTATCTTTTTTAACCATACGCCAGGCACCCCCGTTGCCATCGATGATACCCGTTCCCGTAATGGCAATATTTTCAAGGTTTACACCAGAAATGGGGCTCTGGTTCCGCCACGCAGGCTGTCCTTCCCAATTTCCCTGTACCAGTTTATACTGGTTAAAATCGGCTGTAAACTGAAGAATGGCATCGCGTTTTAGGTGCAGGTTAACATTGCTTTTTAACTCGATGGGACCGGTTAACCACAAACCTGACGGGATTAATACCACACCTCCGCCTTTTTGGCTAACACTTGCGATGGTTTTATTAATACTTTCAGTATTTAAGGTAATGCCATCACCTTTTGCTCCAAAGCTGGTGATGCTCGTTGTATCGTTTTTAAATTTAACCTGCTGAATAAAGGGCAAGCTTTGCTTTTGTTGTGCCATGGCAGATCCTGCAGACAGAATTAAGCATGTGAGAGCAACTTTAATAGGGAATAGCCCACCAGAAATATATTTCATTAATTGCACTGTTAATTATACTTGGTTATTATAATAACAAGTGTACGTTGTTTGCGGCTAAAACAGAAGAGAAATCTATGCAATCGTTACCGGAAAACAAGGCAAAAAGGCCGCCAAAAACAAGCAACTAACAACTGAATATCAGCTATTTAACCCATTTATTTCAATTCCGGATCCCATCCACGGAAAACGTTTTCCAAAATATAATCCTTGTATTCTGTATCTGTTAATTGGTGCGACCATTTTACCCTGTTCTTTGGATCGGCACCTTTTCCGGTACTTTTATATTCTGCATAATAAGCTGTTTTCTCATTGCTTTCTTTACCCCAATTGTTCCAGCCTTCGGCACGGATAAAATCAGGGAGTTCGCATTTGAGGTAAACAACTTTGGCATAAGGCCTCCAGGGGCGCCCCAGGTAAAAACTATTGGCAGGAGCGTCCCCTTTGATTTTGCATTTATTTAATATGTAACCAAATTTTGTTGTATCGGCAGTTGATGCCGCTGTAATATAACCACCCTTTTTGCAAAAAATGGTACAGCTTTCGAACCAGGCCGTAGATGCCCCAAAAATAAAATCGACTGTCCCCTCTATGTAGCAATTTTTATAGTATTGGCGGTTATTACCTCCATAGGTGTAAAGGGTGTCCTGAAAGCCTAAAAACCTGCAGTTGGTAAAAATTAATTTGTCGCCCCCGGCCCAAACCGCAACAGCCTGCCCCACCGGGCCTGATGAATTTTCGAAAGTAATGTTCTCGGCAGAAAAACCTTCGCCATATATATAAAAGCTTGACGAACCCGAAGTACCTTTTTCCTCGCCAAATATATTTTTCTTCTGCGCGTAATCATCATAAGTTAAAATGGTTTCATTTAAGTTCTCCCCAACAAGTTTTACATTTTTCTTTGAGGCGGCCAGAATTAGTTTTTCTTTATAAATGCCTTTTTTGATAAATATTATAGTCGTTTTGTTTCTGAAATCGGGTACAGCATGTATCGCTTCCTGCACCGTTTTAAAGTTTCCGCTTCCATCTGCAGCCACAATAAAATCGGGTTTAACGTCTATGGCATTTGCAACAACTGAAATCGTTAAGAGTAAAAACAGGCTGATTGCTTTCATATCAATTTGGTTAGGCTTAAATTAAAATCGGCCACGTAAAGTATAAACTTTATTCACGCAGCCGTATTTTTAAAATATATGATGAACAATTTTAAACATTAATATCCGTCAGAAGGAAGTTTTTTTGAAATTAATCATTGCAAACGATGTCGGGAACGATTGCACAATAACCACTTGCCGGAAAATAAAAAAAGGCTTAATCTTGTTAGCAAGCCGGGAGGTACCGTGCTGAACTCGCTTCAGCACCTTACTCATAAGCCATTACTAACCAAATATTTAAAAAAACATACAAAGTGAAATATCTATATAGTTTAATCCTAATTTTAAGCCTTGGTATAAATGCATTTGCTCAACAAAGATCCGATAACCCATATATTTCTAAAGTTTGGGTTGCCGATCAAGGCAACGGAATGTATAAGAACCCGATAATCAATGCCGATTATTCTGATCCTGATGCCATCCGGGTAGGTAACGATTTTTACATGATTGCTTCAAGCTTCGATGCCATACCCGGCTTGCCAATTCTGCATTCGAAAGATCTGGTCAACTGGAAAATAATCGGTCATGCTTTAAAACGTCAGCCTCCATTTGAGCATTTCGAAAAAACACAACACGGAAATGGTGTTTGGGCGCCTTGCATCCGTTATCGAAACGGCGAATTTTACATTTATTACCCGGATCCCGATTTTGGCATTTATTTAACGAAAGCAAAAACCATAACAGGGGAGTGGTCTGCACCAAAATTGGTTATGGCTGGTAAAGGTTTGATTGATCCTTGTCCGTTTTGGGATGAAGATGGCAAAGCATACCTGGCTTATGCTTATGCAGGCAGCCGTGCAGGCATTAAAAGCGTAGTGGCCATTATGCCACTTACTAACGATGGCTCAAAAGCGACGGAAACGGGCAGGATTGTGTATGATGGGCATGAATCAGATCCAACTATCGAAGGCCCAAAATTTTATAAACGCAATGGCTATTATTATCTGTTTGCACCGGCCGGAGGAGTTTCAACAGGCTGGCAATTGGTTTTGAGAAGTAAAAATATTTATGGCCCATACGAAAGAAAAATCGTGATGGACCAGGGAAAATCTGCGATAAATGGTCCTCATCAGGGGGCTTGGGTAAATACTCAAACAGGCGAAGATTGGTTTCTTCATTTTCAGGATAAAGATGCTTATGGCCGGGTAATCCATCTGCAGCCTATGAAATGGATAAATAACTGGCCCGTTATCGGTATTGATAGAAATGGCGATGGAAAAGGCGAACCCGTTATCAGCTATAAAAAGCCAAATGTGGGTAAGGTTTACCCAATCGAAACACCAGTTGAGAGTGATGAATTTAGTACAGCGCAGCTGGGTTTGCAATGGCAATGGCAGGCTAACCCGCAGCCCACCTGGTTATTTACCGATGCTACTGGTGGTTTATTGAAATTATATACTTCAAAAATTCCTGATGAAGCTAAAAACCTTTGGGATGTTCCAAATCTGTTGATGCAGAAATTTCCCGCCGATGAATTTATGGTAACCACTAAGCTCCTGTTTAAACCCAATCCAAAATTAGAAAATGAAAAAACGGGTTTGGTAATCATGGGAAGAAGTTATGCGCAGGTTAGTATTAAGAGCAAAAAAGATGGGCTATACCTGGTGTACGGCCTTGGCCAAAGTGCTGACAAGGGCAAAGCAGAAAATGAAAGAGAAATTGTAAGGCTAAAATCGGGCTTGGTCTACTTTCGTGTAAAAGTTTCTGCAGGTGCAAAATGTCAATTCCTTTATAGTGAAGATGGCGTAAATTTCATTAATGTGGGCGATGAATTTCAGGCCACGGCAGGACAATGGATCGGGGCTAAAATAGGCTTGTTTGCCATAAGAGATACCCAGACAAACGACTCAGGAATTGCCGAATATGATTGGTTCCGCGTACAACCGTTAAATTAGTAAAAATGAAAAATCATAAATACCTTATCGCAATCCTTTGCTCTGTTTTCCTGATGTCTTTCATTATGAAACCCAAACCCGTTAAAGTATATTTAATCGGCGATTCTACTGTAGCAGATTATACACTTGATGAAGGTTATCTGCAGAAAAAGTATCCCCTAACAGGCTGGGAGCAAGTTTTTCAACAGTTTTTAACAAAAGATAGCTTAAAAAAATTAAACAGGCTGATTAAAAGTGACAGCGCTTTAGTTATCGACAAAGCAAAGGGCGGCAGGAGCACCCGTACTTTTTTTGAAGAGGGTAGGTGGAAAGAAGTTTTGTCAACCCTGCAAAAAAATGACCTGGTATTAATCCAGTTTGGGCATAATGATGCTGCCAAAGATAAACCCGAGCGCTATGTTGATATTCCAGGTTATAAAGATTTTTTAAGGCTGTATGTGAAAGAAACAAGAGAAAAAGGAGCTTTTCCAATCCTCATTACGCCGGTTACACGTAATTATCCATGGAAAGATGGCAAACTGGGCAGCGCCCATGGCGAATATCCGCAGGCGGTAAAAGATGTGGCTAAGGAGCTCAACGTAGCCATTATCGATCTTACTTCACTTTCAGCAGATTTTTTTACTACAAAAGGAAATGAATTTGTAAGTAAATATTTCTTTATGAATTTAGACCCGGCGAAATACCAAGCTTATCCAAAAGGGCTAAAAGATAATACCCACTTCCAGCCCGAAGGCGCCAAAGCAATTGCACAGCTGGTTTATAACGAATTAAAAAACATCAGTCATCAGGCAGATTAAGGAAAAAATACCTGCAAATGAAAGTATAAGTTACAATTCTTCAGAACTTTCCGGCAAGTGGTCATATTCACCTTTCCACGCATAAAAGCCGAATATCATCAGTCCCAAACTAATTGGGAGGAATATAAACAGGATAATTGCCCATTGCAGAATAGTATTGGTACGCTCTATATCTGTATGGGTCAGGCCCACCTTATCTACTGCCTGAATAAACAAAAATGTCATCGTTAATGGCCCTAAAACCATCCAAACCAAGCCTAAAAATTTCTTTAAGGTATTCATATTATCTAATCGTTAATATTTTCATCTCTTTTATTTGATAAATAAATTGCGCCAATAAGCAAGCTTAAAGTCGCTATGCCTATCGGATACCAAAGGCCGGATAATGGTGTAGCTCCCGAAAAACTTGCAATTAATGTTGCAATAAATGGCACAAGCCCACCAAAAACACCGTTACCGATATGATAAGGCAGTGACATGGAAGTGTACCTGATTTTAGTGGGAAATAGCTCAACCAGGAACGCCGCAATTGGCCCATAAACCATGGTTACCAGCAAAATCTGGAAGAAGATTAAGCCAATAAACTTCCAGAACACCGGTGCAGGCAAAACTTTGTCTTTTATTACTTCTTTGCCCAAGAGGATCCCTTTTGTTGCAGAAACCGTATCGGTTTGTACCCTGTTAAAAGTAGCGCCATTTTTAAGCGTTACCTTAGTGGAAGCCGTACGTAAACTATCAGTGGAGTTCGCAATTAAAACAGAAGTTACCGGAGCCGGGGCAGCAGATAAAATATCAGCCTGCTCAATTTTGGTATAATCGGTATCATCCAAAAATATTTGATAGATAGGGCGATAAAAAAGAATCCCCAATAGCATCCCGCTAAGCATAATCCACTTCCTGCCAACCTTATCGCTCCAGGCACCAAATACCACAAAAAATGGTGTTGCAAAGGCAATTCCCCAAAGTAAAATATACCTCGAATCGTTAAAATCCAGTTTGCAGGTGTTTTCTAAAAAAGATTGGGCATAAAACTGTCCCGTATACCAGATTACCCCTTGCCCCATGGTAGCACCAAATAAAGCCAGCAATACCATTTTAAAATTCGCTTTGTTGCTGAAGCTTTCTTTAAGTGGATTTTTTGAGATATTTCCTTCGGCCTTCAATTTAGAAAACAGAGGCGACTCGTGCATTTTCATGCGGATATAAATCGAAACCACAACCAATACTATCGATAACAGAAAGGGAATTCTCCAGCCCCAGTTGCCAAATGTTTCTGCCCCTAAAATATTTTTCGTAATGACGATAATGCCTAACGAAAGAAACAAACCCAGTGTTGCAGTAGTCTGGATCCAGCTGGTAAAAAAACCACGTTTGTTTTTTGGTGCATGCTCTGCTACATAAGTTGCGGCACCGCCGTATTCGCCACCCAAAGCCAAGCCCTGTATTAGCCTTAATATTAAAACCAAAATTGGGGCAGCATAACCGATGCTTTTATAAGAGGGGATTAAGCCGATAAAAAATGTTGATCCGCCCATGAGCACCAAAGTGAGCAGGAAAGTATATTTTCTGCCAATTAAATCGCCAAGCCTGCCAAAAACCAATGCACCAAACGGACGAACAATAAAACCTGCCGCAAAAATAGCCAGGGTATTAATTAAGGCAGATGCTCCTGCATCTTCTGGAAACAATTGATGGCCAATGATAACCGCAAGGCTACCAAAAATGTAAAAATCATACCATTCAATCAGCGTGCCTAAAGATGATGCACCGATTACTTTAAAAATATTGTTCCTGGGTAAAGTTTCGCTCATGAGAAATAGGATATTTGGTTTCCCAAGATAAACATTTGAATCATAAACGGCAACCTGCACTGTTTGCCATTTAATTTGTTACAAGACCAAACATTTCGGCTTTAGTTTTGTATTTTCATCCGTAACGAATTCATTTTCCATTAGATTATATGCTTTTAATACAGAACATCAGATTAAGTAGAATTTTAAGAAATACATGGCAGGTTGATCTGATCATGATTGCCTCTTGTACTATAGCTTATTTTGTGCGCGAATATTTAATAGCGCATCATTTCTCCATTCCATCCATTATTCCAACAGTTTTAGGTACGGCCATTGCCTTTTTTATTGGTTTTAACAATAACCAGGCTTACGACAGGTGGTGGGAAGCCCGAAAAATATGGGGTGCTTTGGTGAACGATTCGCGCTCTTTTGCAAGGGCATTGATCAATTATGTTGATGAGGATGAAGAAAGTGTAAAACGTATGGTTTACAGGCATATTGCCTTCTTATATGCCTTAAAGGCGAGTTTAAGAAACGCTGTAGATGAGATTTATACCAAATACTTACCCGAAGCGGATTTAAAAGAAATAGAAAAACATAACAATAAGCATAATGCCCTGTTAAACATTCAATCGAGAGATTTACAAAAGTTATCAAAAGCAAATGCAGTTGATGGCTTCCGTTTTATTGAGATCAATGAGATGCTGACAAGATTTTCCGATTCGATGGGTATGAGCGAGCGCATCAAAAACACCATATTCCCCACTACCTATACCTATCTCACCAAAGTATTTATCTGGTTGTTTGTGGTTACATTTACCCTCGTTATCAGTAAGGATGCAGGACCCGCAGCCATCTTTTTAGGCTGGTTAATCGGTTTCGTATTTGTATCTACACAGATTAATGGAATGAGCCTTATTAACCCTTTCGAAAGCAATTCGGCAGGTGTTCCACTTAACCAGATTACCCGCACGATAGAGATCAACCTTTTGCAAATGCTCGAAGAAGACGAAATTCCGGGCCCCGTTAAACCTATAAATGACGAATATGTTCTTTAAGTTTCAGGTTTTCTTCCCTATAAATATAAATAAGAGGGATAAAAGCCAGAAGATAAGCATAACCACACTTGCATTCAGAATGGCGGTTGGATAACCCAATTGTACCACATCAATAAATGGATAGGGATACTTATTAATCAGGTAACCCCTAACCACAATAAATACTACATAAATAAACGGATAAGCCAGCCAATTGATTGATTGCTTGTATTGAAGCGTTGATTTTTTAACGAAGAAAACCCAGAATAATAAAAAGATTAAAGGGTTTACCACATGCAGAAGTTCATCAGCTAACCTCGCAGGCAAACCAGCAGGCAACACCAAACCACGCAACATGATATTGTAAATTAGTCCTACTACTACAATATAAACTGTTATGGCCGTTAATGCAGGTGCTTGGGTAAATAAATTTCCTGATTCAACCTGTTTAACAAAAGATAAACGGCTAAAACAAATGGCAACAATAATATTGGTTAATACTGTAAAGTACGATAAAAACGCTTTAATTGTTGTTGGATAATCATTATTCAAGAGCTGTAAACTTACAGAGAACTGAAGTGCCAGGGAAAACCATACAACAACAGCAGCACAGCTAACAAAAGGCCTGAAATTTTTATTTAAATCCATAGAAATAAGATCGGGGTGAGATGAAAGCCCATCTTAAACTAAGATAAGTATTTAATATGCCAAGTTAGAAATGACAGGTTGCCATTGGCCGTTAATTTTCTACCACAGCCTTTAACTGCTCTTCAAAAAGTATCGATTTAGCTTTAAACTGTGGGTCAGAAAAGGAAATATTGGCCATGGCATAGATAATCTTTCCGTCTTTTCCTACCAGCACATTCGATGGAAAACCATGATTTATATTCAGCTTCCGGATTCCGTCATTACTCAGCGATACAATTTCGTACCTGTAACCGTTTCTTTTTTGAAATCGTCTGGCACTGGCTGGGCTATCATGAGTAATCCCGATAAACCTTACCGCCTTTTTGCCATATTTAGCCACCAAATTGTTTAATTCGGGCATTTCGGCTATACAGGGTGGGCATTTTTCGAACCAAAAATTAATTACCACGACCTGATTTTTTAAATCGGCATTGGAGAACGGCTTCTTATTAATGGTTAAACCATTAAAAGGTGGTAAATCTTTACCCTTTAAATCTTCGAAGAAAGTTTCCTGTGTGGCCCATTTAACTGGGACATCTTGCGCAAATACGGCTAAGGAAAAAACAGAAAGCAGAATAATCAGGTAAATTTTCATCGGCAATAAATATAAAAAAAGTCCTACCAATTTGGCAGGACTTCAAGGGATTGATAATTTGCCTATTTTTTCTTTTTAGTCAGGTAATCAATCGCAGCATCCAGAGTCACATCCTTATTGGCCATAAAATCTTTCACCGTTGGAATTATTTCGATATCAGGCTTTACGCCATAGCCTACGAACTCACGTCCATCCGGATAGGTATCCTTTTTGGTACAAATCCTTGCACTTCCCCCGCCAGGCAGATCAAACATGTATGGTTGTCCCGTACTTCCAAAAGAATTCCTACCGATTTTGGTCATATGCTTTTGGTTATCTGCGTAAATCAAAAAGTCTTCAGCTGCAGAGGCTGTATTATGGCCAATTAGTAAAACTGTAGGAACCACGATGCGCTTTGCCAACAGTTGATTTTTCAATGGACGGTAATCTAAATTATAAAAATAGTTATCCTGATAGGTTAAAAATGCCTTTTTGTTCCATTCATTATTTGCAGTATCTTTTGCTGAGGTAAATTTTCCCCAGGCCTTAAAAGCCGAGCTTAATTGTCGGGTAGAATAGCGGGAGCCATAAAGTAGGCTATCATTGGTTAAGTATTTTAAGATGTAACTCCCAATGCCTGTATTTCCCCCTCCGTTATTTCTCAAATCAATTATTATTGATTTTGCCTGATATAATTCTGGCAGTTTAGTGATAAAAAGAGAATCTATTTTTTGATCATCAAACGCATTCAGTGCAACATAAGCCACCTTATTAGGATACCATTTAAAATCCAGCAGGGGTGATTCTGCAGGGAACGCAGGAAAAACCTCTTTTTCTTCTGTACGCTTGTGAGTGAGTTTTAAGGTCAAAATCTGACCCTTTGGTTTCCTGATTTTAATTTCGAACTGGCTTCCTTCAAGTCCCTGCAGTAATTTACTTATACTCCAGTCTTGTAAAACATAATTGGTTGACGAAGATATGTATGGAGCAACATCTTCGGCTATGTATTTGGCGGTTGGTTTTCCATTCACTTCTATAACCTCGCTACCAACAGGGATTTCATCTTTTTTGCTGAGATTAACATGTGTAATAATCGCTTTGTTTTCTACATTTTCGATAAAGAAGCGATAATTGCCAAACATGGTATTCATTGGTTCAAAATCTTTACCGCTTGGCATGTAAATATTCGTATGCCCATCTTTTAACATTGCGCAGAACCGCTGCATTTCACGGTAGTAATCGTAATCGGTTTTGGTTTCCGGAATAGAAATAATCAGTGCTTTATAAGTGCTGTCCCATTGAGCACGGTCAACTTTGTTTAAATAAACAAAGTTATAATTTACTTCCTGCCAAAATTTGGACAAACCATAAATTTTGTCTGCTTTGGTTAATTTATTAGACTGAGCAAAAACAGCCAGAGGTAAAAGCATTAATAAAAGAATCTTCTTCATATCATTTGTTTGATTTTTATGATTTTAGGCTTCAATATCTATACCATGGAGGGGAATAGCTTTGATATTAAAAAATTACAGCGTTTTTGAAAGAAACAGTGTTCATAATCGGACGCCAAATGTCCGATATCGAACAATTATAAAATAAAAAGTCCTACCAATTCGGCAGGACTTCAGGATTTGTTTGGTTTAGAAAATCTTATTTAAAGGTAACAGAACCATATTCTGTTTTAATAGTTACATTTGCAGCACCGCCGCTCCCGATCTTGCCCGTATATTTTTTAGTCTCATCATCTTTACTCACCAAACTTGATGTTACGTTTGAGCCATATTTAAAGCCGGCATAAGAAGTTGAAACATTGAAGTTGCCATTGTAACGGTCTGCAAAACCTAATCCTATATTTGCATATTCGCCGCCAAAGGTGAAATTTTTACAGGCCGGGGTAATTTCGTTAACACTTAAACGGTTGTAATCCATTTTGATGTTAGCATCACCATTCAGCGAGCCTAAAGTAACGTTCGAATATTCGGCACTTACCCCAATTTTACCTGCTGATGCGATATTTAAATCGCCATAAGCCTGTTTAGCAACTGTATTTCCCTTAACCGTATTGATATTTACCTTCGCATATTCGGAATTTAAAAGTAAGTTGCCACCAATAGTACCAATGGTTAATCCCCTGCCATATTGCACTTTAATGTCAGCTGATCTTCTGATTGTATTGATGTTTACAGCGACATATTCTGCATTAAGTTCTAAGGTGCCCACAGCACCAATGGTTACCGGACCGTTATATTCATGTTTCACTACGGCTGCAGTAAGTTCCTGAATATCACATTTTCCATACTGCACATTAATATAGTTATTGGTATTACTTAAATTGCCAGCCACAAGGTTACCATATTCTACCTTTAACGAAGTAGGACCGTCAAAGTTGCCCAGTTCTACATTGCCATACTGTTGCGAAACCGTTAAAGGATTTACTGCAGGCATGTACACAGTATAAATTACCTTAATTTCTCTTCTCCAGGTGGTTACCCCATTTTTAACACTGCGACCATAACGTCCGTTTCTATCGCCCATATTGGTTTTAACAGAAACTAAATCACCGTATTTCGAGGCTTCGATATTCACACCATCCAACAACCTCTGCACATCGTTATCCGAATTGCTATAGGCTTTAATATCTACATCAACCCTTACTTCTTTCTTGTCCCAGGTTTTAATGGTAATTGCCCCGTATTGGTTGTTTAAATTAACCTTATCGCTATTACTTACGCTAAAACTCTTGCTAAAAGATTTTGAACGTTCGGCATCGCCCCCCGTTTGCTTATCCTTTGAAGTGTTAACCATCGCTATCATTGATGATTTTTCCGGTTTTTCTAACACTACTTTCTCTGATGGACTATTTACCGCAGCTTCTTGTGCACTGGTTTTTACGGCTATTAAAGCCATAAAGGCTAAAAATATTCTTATTGTTTTCATGTTGTTAATTGTTAAACATCTATGCGCTTAGCACCTGCCGGCTGGCAATAAGCTTTCGATGTAGTGAGCGTCCTTTTCCAAGCCCTCCTCAAAAAAAGGAAAGCCTTTAGCCGCGTTAATTTCTCCTGATTTTAGATCTGGTTAACTTTTTTATAATCGTCAACCTGGTTAATAATCAATAATTGTTGTTTTAATAATTGCAATTGTATTTCGCGGTTTTTTACCATCGCCTTAACCACAAAAGTTTGATCGGGCGAGGTTGGCAATTCTGCTTTTAATTTTTCGTAATCCTCATCAAGCTTTTTCAAATCAGCTGTAAACTTTTTGTAAAGCTCCGGATTTGCCGAAGCGAAAATGGCCAGACTGTCTCTTTTTTCAGTAATTAACCCTGCAAAGTGGACTTCTTTTTTTGCATAAGAAGCGCTAACATCGGCGATCTCTAAATCTTTGTTTTGCGACCTTCCGGCGTACAGCCAGGCTAAACCGAAAACCACTACGACGGCTGCAGCAGCACTCATCCATAAATAGAGCTTTACAGGTTTTTTTTTCTTTTTTGCGTCTAATTCCTGTTCAATCTTTGCCCAGAGCCCTACCGGTGGCTCCATGGTATCGAAAGCTTTACGGTTGTCCTTTACAAAGGTTTCTAATCTATTATTCATCTCTCATCCCTTTCTGTTCTAAAATGCTTTTTAACTTCTTTTTAGCCCTCATGTACTGTGTACGGCTGGTATTTTCACTTATTTTTAAAATGTGTGCAATTTCTTCATGGTCATAACCTTCTAAAAGGTATAAACTCAGCACTACCCTGTAACCATCAGGCAATTGGGTAATGGCCTGTCTTATTTCTTCGGCCTGCAACCGCACCTCACTATCATCAAAACTATCTTCGTCCGGCACTTCCGATATTTCGTCAGTACTTACAAATTCCATCTTCCGCTTACGCAGGTAATTGATGGATTTGTTGATCACGATCTGCTTCAGCCAAAGCCCGAAGGTAGTTTCCTGCCTGAAATCAACAATTCTGGTAAAAGCATCTAAAAATGCTTCCTGTAAAACATCTTCCGCCTCTTCCTCGTAATTTAAAATACGCAGGGCCACATTATACATAGCCTTTGCATATAGCTTGTATAATTCAAACTGTGCTGCGCGGCTGCCCTGCATGCATTTTTTTACTAGTTCCAGGTTTTTATCGATGTATACGGCTTCCAAAATTTCGAATATTCTGATTATAAGACATAAGGGATTTTAAAACGTTGCATCAAGGTAGAAAAAAAATTAAAAATATGTTAACCCCATATTAAGATTAGGATGAAGTACAGCTTTTTCACACAGAACAAAGCGTAAAACAATCTCTTCATTCTGTAAAGAAGTATTTTATAGTGCATTGGAAAGGGGGGGGCCTGTGCTTTTGGCCTTTTCAGTCCTGCTCTCCCTCCAGCCAATTTGAAGGAAATTGGTGTCCGTCCGATCAGGCTTATTTAATCCGGCCGGTAAAAGGAACTCAAATCTTTCATCAGCCAATGTAAAAAGGTATTAAAAACAGACCTTTGTTAGTAAATCCGACAGCAGCGAACACGTAGTGAAACGAAGTAAAGCGGATGGCGGGACTAAAGAACCTATGAAATGCTGCCCTTTCATTTCCAAAAAAACAGGCCGATTTATTAATAGGAATAGGAAATGAACGGTTCTCGGCTTTTGGCATTTTCAGTCCTGCTCTCCCTCCAGCCAATTTAAAGGAAATTGGCGTCCGTCCGATCAGGTTTATTTAACTCCGGCCGGTAAAAGGAACTCAAATCTTTCATCAGCCAATGCAAAAAGGCATTAAAAACAGATCTTTGTTAGCAAACGTCGGGACTGCAACGCCCACGAAATGCTGACCTTTCACATCCAAAACACAAAAAACATTTTATAATTAATGACAAATTCATGGTCCCGATTTTTTTGCCCTCTGTGGAAAATCAGCTGACGGATCATCATAAATTTGAAAACCCTGATACAAACCATTAACTTCATGCCATGGAAACCGATTTAATTATTGCTGCTATTAACGAGTTACACCAAAAAGCAAACCAGGCTTTAGAGAATAAAGATGCGACAGCTTACATGACCATATTTGGCGACACATTGAGTTTTACCCCCTTTGAAAAGCCAACCATAAATAAACGCGATTTCACCATCGATTTAAAGAAATATTTCAACGGGATCAAAGAAATCCACACCAGCCATTATAGGATTAAATCATCTGTTGAGGATGATATTTTCACCGAAAAAATAGCCCGTAAATCGGTTCTTTTAAAACCTAAGCTACTTGTTTTTACTAAAAAACAAACAATACAAACTGAAGAAATTTACCATTGGAAAAATATCCAGGGAGACTGGAAGGTAATTGCCCTTGAAATTGTACTGGAAGAGAAATATTAAATCTTCGTTTACATGCCCAGACAATTAGTTTTTTATATCGTAATAGTTATAACGTTTCTTTCAAGTTGTACCAACAGATCTACTTCAAAAAAAATCAATCTATTAGATACGGTTTCATTCGAACAACTTTCAAAAATTTCATGCGAATACCTCAAAAAACAGCAAGCCTACTGCCAGGAAAAATATAAAATTGGAAAGTATGAAAGATGGGATTACAACCAATTGACTGGCAAGCTCATATATTAGCGATAAGGGGATGCAAAAAGTTATTATTGACTATGAGGAGGTTGGATCCGTTTCATTAACATCAAATACATGGCTGTGGGCTTGGGGCAATTCTTCTATTGAAGAAAATATAAAACGACAAATTGCAACGGTTAGATCTTATGGCATTAAAAGAGGCTTTACTAGACTCTATAATGCAGAATGGTCTGCTGATATAGTCGATGGCTGGGATATGGCTGCAATTTCCGCATATATTCTAAAAGCGAAAGGTGTTTATCGTGTTCCCAGCAACGATAATAAACTGTTTTCATTTATGCTTTTCAAAAAGATTGCCGTTGTAGATTCTTTACCCAAAAAGAAATCACAATTGTAGATGTTTCAATTTAATAGTAAAAAACATAAAATCTTCTATCCTAAACTTTAAAACAAAATCGGTATTTTTGCCGCTCAATTTAGATTATACATATGTTAAGAACAGTAACTTGTGGTGCATTAAACCTAAATAACTTAGGCGAAAGTGTTACGCTATGTGGTTGGGTACAAAAATCAAGAGACTTGGGCGGTATGACTTTTATCGACATCCGCGATCGTTATGGTATTACCCAGTTGGTTTTTAACATGGACGATAATCGTGAACTTTGCGAAACTGCACGTACGTTAGGCCGTGAGTTCGTAATTAAAGCGATTGGTACCGTTGTAGAGAGAAGCAACAAAAATCCAAAAATGGCAACCGGCGATGTGGAGATTAAAGTTTCTGCTTTAGAAATTTTAAATGCTGCAAAATTACCTCCGTTTATGATTGATGATGAAACGGATGGTGGCGACGAGCTGCGCATGAAATACCGTTACCTGGATTTACGCCGTAACCCGGTACGTAATAACCTGGTTTTACGTCATAAAATGGCGCAATCGGTTCGCCGGTATTTAGACGCATTAGATTTTATTGAAGTAGAAACACCTGTTTTAATTAAATCAACACCAGAAGGTGCGAGAGATTTTGTGGTGCCTAGCCGCATGAATGAAGGCGAGTTCTATGCCCTGCCCCAATCGCCGCAAACCTTTAAACAATTGTTGATGGTTTCGGGTTTTGACCGTTATTTTCAGATTGTAAAATGTTTCAGGGATGAAGATTTAAGGGCCGACCGTCAGCCGGAGTTTACACAGATAGATTGCGAAATGTCTTTCATTGAGCAGGAAGATATATTGAACACCTTTGAAGGACTGATCCGTACCTTGTTTAAAGAAGTGCGCAATTACGATTTACCCGAGGTACCGCGTATGCAGTATGCAGATGCCATGCGTTTGTACGGTTCGGATAAACCAGATACCCGTTTTGCCATGCAGTTTGTTGAGCTTAACAACCTGGTAAAAGGAAAAGGCTTCCCTGTATTTGATAACGCCGAACTGGTTGTGGGTATCAATGCAAAAGGCGCAGCAAGCTATACGCGCAAACAGCTGGATGAATTAACCGATTTTATCAAACGTCCGCAGATTGGTGCTACAGGTTTAATCTATGCCCGCCATAACGATGATGGGACTATTAAATCGTCAGTAGATAAATTCTTTAACGAAGAAGACCTGAAACAATGGAGTGAAGCTTTTTCGACAGAAAAAGGCGATTTATTGTTGATTTTAGCCGGCAATACCGATAAAGTACGCAAGCAATTAAATGAATTGCGTTTAGAAATGGGCAACCGCTTGGGCTTACGCGATAAGAATACATTTTCGGCCCTTTGGGTATTGGATTTCCCTCTTTTAGAATGGGATGAAGAAACTGAACGCTACCATGCAATGCACCATCCATTTACCTCTCCGAAACCAGAAGATATTGCTTTATTGGACAGCAAACCCGGCGAAGTACGTGCCAATGCTTATGATTTGGTTATTAACGGCACCGAAGTTGGCGGCGGATCTATCCGTATCCACGACCGTGAATTGCAGGCTTTAATGTTTAAACATTTAGGCTTCAGTGCAGAAGAGGCACAAAAACAATTTGGCTTTTTGATGGATGCTTTCGAGTTTGGCGCACCTCCGCATGGCGGTATTGCTTTCGGTTTCGATCGCCTGACTTCGATTTTTGCTGGTTTGGATACTATACGTGATGTCATTGCATTCCCTAAAAATAACTCAGGCAGGGATGTGATGATTGATAGTCCGAGCACTATTGACGAGAAACAATTGAAAGAATTGAAGATTAAAACGGATTTATAGGTTTATTGGTCATTGGCCATTAGTTGATCGGTCAGCGTTAACAAACAAATCCTTCATATTTCTTCTTGCTATATAGACCCTGAAATAAATTCAGGGTGACGAAACCAATAAAAAAGCCTCAGAATTTTAAATTCTGAGGCTTTTTTATTGAAGGGATATCTGCAATTTGCCAACTAATGAACAAATGACAAATGAACCATTGAACTAATAAGTTTCGCTATCCGGTGGAATACCGTAGTCTACAAATTTCTTTTCTTTTTTCTCTTTCTTTTTACCGAACCAGCTCTTAACCGAGTTAAAAATTGCCGATAAGTGTTCGGCATCGAGCGATTTACCGATTTTTCCTGAAACCAATCCTACAGCCGCTTTAGTTAAAAAACCAGCACCTCTGAATATGGTTTTATTCATAAACGTAGGCAACAGCAATGACATGGCTGTTCCGCTGATATTTAATTTTTCGTCGACTTTAAACAGGTTACTTGGTGTAGCATATTTTTTTATCAGCGCACCTAGCGTAAACTGTTTAAAATAAGCACTGGCATCCGATTTAAGCATATTTTGCTTAAGGGTATATTCAACCTTAAGTTCTAACTTTTTAGCCTGCAGGTCTTCAAGGGTCCGGATATTTTTATAGCTTCTCATCTTCCTCCTTATCTGCAAGTTTATCAAAGTATTTTCTAATGGCTACATTAATAATAGCCTTTTCTATATACTTATCCTTAGTTAAATAAACGATTATTGCCAATAGGATATAAAATAAGGAAACGCAACCAAAACCTCCGGCATAGCTACCTAAAAGATCAGATACATACAGCGCCAAAGTTACCGAGCCAAATAAAAAGGCCAATATAAAACAAACTATAAATGCCGTACTCGTTACTAAATCGGCAAAAATTTTGGATGCTTTTTCTACAATATAAAGCCTTGTATACTCTACCCTGGCATCTAAAAAACCTTTGGCATCGTCTACAAGATCTTCAATACTTTTATCTTTATTTTCCTGCATATTTGGATGAATAGTTAACCGGGCAATAGCCCGGCTATGCAATATGATTGATTAAGCGTGCTCTACGTCGTCGCTGTATTCTTCTTCTACGCTTCTTAATTTTGTTTTGATCGAGTTAACAACTTTATCTTTTAAGCTGGCAAGATGGTTAATTTCATCAGCTGCTTTATCTTTAATAGAGTCGCCCAGATCTTTTAGAGACTGGCTTAATTTATCGCGGGTTTCATCACCTTTATCCGGTGCGAACAAAATTCCTAGCGCTGCACCGGCAGCTAATCCTGCTAAAAGTGCCACAACAACTTTTGAGTTATCATTCATAATTAATGTATTTTAAGGGTTTAACAATTAAGTACAATATAAAAACTATTACCTTATTTATTGTTAAGCTATATTTATAACTCCGTATGCTCGTTATTTGTTTTAATTCTTTCCAATCTTTCTGATGCAAGCGTACTGGTTTCGTAAATCTTAACAAGTAATATAAAATAAGATAACAGTAACGGACCAAAAACAAGGCCCAATATTCCGAATAAGGGGATACCAATAATTACGCCAATTACTGTAATTATAGGATGAATATTGCCAACTTTTTTTGCAATGATAAACCTGAGCACATTATCGATGTTGATGATCACTACAAAACCAAAAATAAGCATGGCCCAGCCAGCAAAATTATTTCCGTTCGCAATCTGCAAAATTGCAGCCGGAACAAAAACAACCGGTGGCCCCAAAACGGGCACAAAAGAAATAAATGCGGTAATTACCCCCCAGAACATAGGATCTTTATATCCTAAAACATAAAATGAAAGACTCACCAACGATCCCTGTACCAAACAAATTAAGCCCTGGCCCAAAACATTGGCATAGGTATTATTCCGCATTTCATCGCCAAAGCGCAGTGCATTCTGTTCTCTGAAAGGTGCATATTTAATCAATGAAAATTCGAATTTTTTTCGCTCTATTAACATAAAGTAGAGTAAAAAGTACATTACCAGTAAACTTAATATAATATTTACTGCACTCGATATTAACGATGGGAAGAGTTGAGTAGCCCAATTTACCAAACGGTTTAACCCTTCCTGAATAATATCCTGGTTAATTTTAACCGGAATAAGGTGCTGTAGTTTAATCAATAGGTTTTTTAAAAATACTTCGCTGTTCTTTAATTCAGAAATTTTACTGATCACCATGCTGCTTAATGCATAAAAAGGCAGTACAATCAATATAATCGAGATACCGATAAGGAAAATAGCGGTTACCCTTTTATTCCATCCCTTATGCTCAGCCAAATAAATATAAGCTGGCCTCATGATGGTATAAAGGACCAAAGTGCTCAAAATGGCACCAAAAATACTTTGCAGGGAATACGCAATTAACAGTCCGAGTGCAATAATAATCACCAGGTTAATATTATTGCGTTGTTTATAGGAGAATACTGACATTTTTTGGAAAACAGGCGTATTCTTTAAATGCTAAAATGGCTGATTTTGTTTTGTTTGATTTAAAATTTATATTTCATGATCAACCTCGATAAGTTTGATTTTATTGTAAAGTGTTTTTCTGTCGATCTTCAGGATTTTTGCTGCCTTGGTCTTATTGAAATTAACGGCTTTTAAAACTTCTAAAATTGCGGTATATTCTGCTTCTTTGGCTGCATTTCGCAAATCAAGTGATTTAATGCCATTTAATTCCCGCGGGAAATGAATGGCTTTTTTTTCCTGTTGTACCCTAGCGTAGTCGGTCATTCCAAGCTCTAATGGTAAAACATGGGTTTCTATCCGATCTCCGTCGGTTAATAAGGCGATCCGCCTAATCACATTTTTCAGCTCGCGTACATTACCCGGCCAATGGTATGCTAATAAACATTCTTTCACTTCATCAGAAAAGCCTTCAATGTTTTTATTCAATTCTTTGTTTACTGTGGCCAAAAAGTGCTCGGCAAATATAAGGATATCATTGCCCCTGTGTTTCAATGATGGAACATGTATAGAAAACTCATTGAAACGATGATACAAATCTTCCCTGAACGAACCCTTCTTAATGCTTTCTGCTAAATTTTCATTTGTAGCAACAATAAGCCGCACATCCAGATCGATCTCTTTTGTACTTCCAATCCGCTTTATTTTCCGCTCCTGCACAGCCCTGAGTAAAGTTGCCTGGATCTCGTATGATAGGTTGCCGATCTCATCAAGAAATAATGTACCACCATTAGCCTGCTCAAAGTGGCCTATTTTAGTGAACGTTGCCCCGGTAAATGCTCCTTTCTCATGCCCAAAAAATTCACTTGCGGCTAAATCTTTTGTTAAAGAACCACAATCCATTGCAATGAAAGGTTCTTTACCACGCGCACTGTTCAGATGAATGGTTTTAGCAACACATTCTTTCCCTGTGCCGCTTTTCCCCGTTAAAATAACAGTATATCCTGTTGGCGCAATGAGCTGAATCTGTTTCAATAAAAGCACCGAGGCATCACTTTCGCCATTTATATACTCAGGGCAATCCTGAAAATCGGAAAGATTACTACCTGCATGTTCAAAATTTGGAGTTGATTTTAAATTTTCCTGCGTTTCAAGGGCTTTATTTATAGTATTTAAAATTTCATCAGGATAAAGCGGTTTTACAATATAATCGAAAGCGCCCAGTTTTATTAATTCTACAGCAAGCTTAATATCAGAATAACCTGTAATAATGATAACACCCGTAGCCGGATAGTTTTCCTTAATATGGATTAAAATTTCTTTCCCATCCGTATCATCCAAACGATAATCGCATAATACCAAATCGAACCGCTCTTTTTCCAGAATTTGTGTAACCATTCTGCCGGTTGTTACATTTGAAACTTCAAATCCGTTTTTAGTTAAAAATTTGGATAGCAATAAACCGATGCTGATTTCATCGTCAACAATGAGTACCTTCTTTTTCATGAGTAGCGTTATTATAAAAACCCATACGCAACCGTAGTTACATCAGGGTTAGCAAATGAATAACTCACAAATTACTCAAAAAAAATTGCTTTGGAAAACTTTTGCAATAATTTTGCGATATAAATCATCAAATTAATACTACACGCCTACTACTTTCCGGCGAAATTTGCTTTTCTCTTCTCAATAAATGCTGTTACACCTTCTTTAAAATCGGCCGTTTCGAAACATTTGCCAAATTCTTCAATTTCTACAGTGTAACCATCGCTGTTTTTTACAGCTGCAACTACCGATTTTATTGCAGCAGAAATGGCCAAAGGTGCGCGTTGCTTAATCACATTCATTATTTCTTCGGCTTTGCTAATCAGATCAGCTTGTGGAACAACACCATTTACAAGGCCTATTTTTTCTGCTTCTGAAGCTGTAATCATATTGGCAGTTGTAATCATTTCTATTGCTTTTCCCTTTCCAACCAACTGTGTAAGGCGCTGGGTACCCCCATAACCCGGAATTAACCCTAAAGTAACTTCAGGTAAACCCAATTTTGCATTGTCTGATGCAATGCGCATGTGGCAGGCCATGGCTAATTCCAACCCTCCGCCTAGTGCAAAGCCATTAATCGCAGCAATAAATGGCTTTGAAGAATTTTCAATGGCATTAAAAACCTGGTCCTGGCCACGTTTTGCCAAATCTTCTCCCTGTTTACCATTGTAATCAGAAAACTCTTTAATGTCTGCCCCTGCAACAAAGGCCTTTTCGCCTGCACCGGTTAAAATAACGCCTCTTACCTGTTCGGTTTTTTTTGCAAATTCAATTACATCTGCCAGTTCGGCTAAAGTATCTTTATTTAAAGCGTTTAGTGCCTTTTCGCGGTTGATGGTAACGTATAAAATGTTTTCTTTTATTTCTGAAATTAAATTCTGGTATGCCATAGCTTAAAAATTTCTGTTTTCTGTAACCCAATTCTGAATATATTCTACAATACTTGCCATTGTTGTACCGGGAGGAAAGAGTTCTCCAACACCCATATCTGCAAGTTTTAACCGATCTGCCTCAGGAATAATGCCTCCACCGGTTAATAAAACGTCATCCAGCTGTTTTTCTTTCATAAATTGAATAATCTTTGGAAAAACGGTCATATGTGCACCCGATAAGATGGAAATCCCAATGGCATCAACATCTTCCTGTAGTGCAGTGTTGACCACCATTTCAGGTGTTTGACGCAGACCGGTATAAATTACCTCCATTCCTGCATCCCTTAAAGAAGTTGCGATTACTTTGGCGCCCCTGTCGTGGCCATCCAATCCAACCTTAGCTACTAAAACGCGGATTGGCCGATTTAATACTTTGCTCATCATTCATATTAAGTTGATGTAAATGTATCGATTTTGGCCCTCAAATTTATCATTAACTAAAACAAGTAGAATTAGACTAATCTTTTTACATTTGCATTCCTAATTTACAGGTTTTTATGAGTGAAGAGAAGTCATTGAACTTTATAGAAGAAATTGTTGAGAACGACTTAAATAGTGGCAAGTATGAAACTTTGGTTACGCGTTTCCCGCCTGAACCTAATGGTTATTTACACATCGGCCACGCGAAAGCAATATGCTTAAATTTCGGACTAACACAAAAATACGGCGGCTATACTAATCTGCGTTTTGACGACACCAATCCGGTTACAGAAAAAACAGAATATGTGAACAGTCAGCAAGAAGATATCAGGTGGTTGGGTTTTAACTGGAAAAATGAATTATATGCCTCAGATTATTTTGATGAGCTATATGGTTTTGCGGTTAAGCTGATCGAAAAAGGTTTGGCTTATGCTGATGAGAGCTCTGCAGATGAAATTGCGGCGCTGAAAGGTACGCCGACTGAACCCGGACAGGATAGCCCATACTGTAACCGGAGCATCGAAGAAAACCTCGACATTTTTACGAAAATGAAAAATGGCGAATTTCCTGATGGTGCTTATATTTTAAGGGCAAAAATCGATATGGCCAGTCCGAATATGTTAATGCGCGACCCGATTATCTATCGTATTAAACATGCTGAACATCACCGTACAGGTAACAAATGGTGCATTTACCCGATGTACGATTTTGCTCACGGGCAAAGTGACAGTATCGAAAACATCACACACTCCATCTGTACATTGGAATACGTTTCGCACCGCGAACTGTACGATTGGTTTATCGAGAAATTAGAAATTTTCCCTTCTAAACAATATGAGTTTGCGCGTTTGAACCTGACCAGTACGGTAATGAGCAAGCGTAAGCTGTTGCAATTGGTAAACGAAAAATTAGTGAGTGGTTGGGACGACCCGCGCATGCCTACTATTTCTGGCCTTCGCAGAAGAGGGTTTACGCCAAAAAGTATCCGTGAGTTTTGTGAGCGCATTGGTATTGCCAAGCGCGAAAACTTAATCGAGCTGAGCTTGCTGGAGTTTTGTATCCGTGAAGACCTGAACAAAACAGCTAACCGTGTAATGGCGGTTTTAGACCCGATTAAACTGGTGATTACCAATTACGAAAAAGGAACAGAAGATCTAATCGGCGAAAACAATCCCGAAGCCGAAGATGGCGGAGGCACACGAGTGATTCCTTTTAGCAAAGAACTTTGGATCGAACGTGAAGATTTTATGGAAGTACCGGCAAAAAAATGGTTCCGTTTGGCACCAGGTGCAATGGTACGCTTAAAATTTGCTTACATTGTGAAATGCGAAGATTTTGTGAAAGATGAAAACGGAAACGTTACCGAAATCCGTTGTACCTATATTCCTGAATCTAAGAGCGGAAGCGATACCAGTGGGATTAACGTTAAAGGAACTATCCATTGGGTAAGTGCACCACACGCTAAAACTGCCGAAATCAGGCTGTACGACCGTTTGTTTACTTCAGAAACGCCAGATGCAGAAGAAGGTAATTTTAAAGATTATTTAAACCCTGAAAGTTTAACAGTGTTACCTAATGCTTATATCGAGCCTGCTTTAGCTGATGCCGATTTAGATGGCCGTTATCAGTTTATCCGCAAAGGCTATTTCTGTTTAGATAAAGATTCTACGGCAGACAAACTGGTATTTAACCGTACGGTTACCCTAAAAGATACTTTTAAGAAACCAAACTAGCTTTTGCTACTTTTAAATACAGATTAGCACAGATGAACACGAATTAACGTGATTTGTCTGTGCTTTTTTGTTCAGGTAGTTCATTAGTCATTCGTCCATTGGTGAGTATGGTGCGGAATAATTCCATTATCCATTCAACATTTTCTATTATTTAACCGCAAATAAACTTCGGCCCCGGTCTTTCGACTTTCCAACTAATTTCCGCTAACTGCCAAACGCTCCACTCTATCCCCCTAATACTTTGTATAAACATTATACAACACTAAAATATCAACAGGTGTTAAAGTTGGTGTGATATCACTCTGTATAAAATGGATTTTAAATGCAGTAATTGCCGCTGGCAGGTTGCTCGTATCATAACCAATATACCTTAAAGCCATTTCGGTATTAAAATCTGCGGGTGGGTTTTTCAATATATCATCGTACCAATAACCAAAACCATTATCGGCCAGTTTTTTCCACGGGAAGTTTTTGGGGTCGTTTTTACGTTTAGGTGCAATATCTGCATGACCGATAAAATTGGCAGTTGGAATGCTATAGTTTTTTTTCAGGGTGGCTAAAAGCTTAAGCAGGCTATTAATCTGCGCATCTGGCCATGGGTCTGTTAAGCCATTATTATCCAGCTCAATACCGATTGATGAAGAATTAAGGTCGGTATCTTTGCCCCATTTACTTATTCCGGCATGGTTTGCACGCAGATAATCGTTTACCATATGAACCACCTTACCATCGCGACTGATGACGTAATGTGCACTGGTACCGGCCTTGGTTGAGAAGAACGTCTTGATGGTTTGTGCCAAACTATCCTGTGCGGTATGGTGGATCACCACGAAATTAGGTTTACGTATCCCAAAATTTACAGAACCAACCCATTCCTGGTTTGTTGCTTTTAAAGAATCGTATAGCTGGCCAACAGGCGGTGTGGCGTTGATTATTTTCGAAAAACCTTTTACCTTTTCTTTATAGATTTTTTCTGTTGCAGCGTATTTGCTGCTTCCACAGGCAGAAAAGATGAGTACAAGAGCAAAAGCTGAAATAGATAATGATTTTGATGACCTGGAAAATAACATGGCGTGAAGGTTAGCTATCCGAAGTTACAAAGTTATGTTAAACTTCGCCCAATGCATCAAACTTTATACAAAGCTTTCAAATTTTACTAATTTAGCAGCGATATACTTTAATATGAAGAATTTATACAGATCAACCCTGTTTTTATCAGCAGTAGCTATTTCAGTAGGTGCATTACCGTCTTGTACCGGCAATAATAAATCTAAAGATGAAAAAACTGTGGTAGTACAAAAAGACAGTCTTACCAATTATGTTGCCCAAAGGTTACCCATTTACGAAAGGGTAAAATTAACTTCCAATATTAATCAGTTAAGTGTTAACGATCGTAAAATTTTGCCCTTGTTAATTCAGGCTGCAGAAATTATGGATCAGCTTTACTGGAAACAAGCCTACCCACAAAGAGATAGCCTGCTGGCCACCATTAAAGATGAAAAAACACGCGATTTTGTTAATATCAACTATGGTCCATGGGATAGGTTAAATAACGATAAACCTTTTGTTGAAGGTGTAGGCCCCAAACCGGAAGGAGGTTCTTTTTATCCATACGGAATTACAAAAGAAGCCATAGAAAAATCTGACCTTAACGATAAATTTGGTGCGTATTCTGTTGTTAAAAAAGACAGCACAGGCAAATTATCAACTGTACCTTATCATGTATTATTCGCTTCAGAATTACAAAAAGCAAGCTCATTGTTAAAACAGGCCGCTCTGATTGCTGAGGATGCGGGTTTAAAAAAATATTTAAACTTAAGGGCCGATGCCCTGGTAACAGATAATTTTACCGCAAGTGATTATGCCTGGTTAGATATGAAAACCAATGGCCTGGATATTATTATCGGCCCGATTGAAAATTACGAAGACAAACTCTTTAATGCCCGCACCAGCTACGAGGCCTATGTTTTGATCAAAGACAAAGAGTGGAGTAAGCGTTTGGCAAAGTATGTAAAAATACTACCCGAATTACAGAAAAACCTTCCTGTGGCGGCAAAATACAAAACAGAAACACCCGGAACTGACTCTGAGCTAAATGCATACGATGTAGTTTATTATGCAGGAGACTGTAATGCGGGATCAAAAACCATCGCCGTTAATCTCCCGAACGATGAAAAAATTCAGCAGGAAAAAGGTACCCGCCGTTCGCAATTGAAAAATGCAATGCAGGCAAAATTTGATAAGATCCTGGTACCAATATCAAAAGAATTAATTGAAGCCGACCAGCAACAGTACATCAAGTTCGATGCTTTTTTTGCAAACGTGATGTTTCACGAAGTTGCCCATGGCTTAGGAATTAAAAAAACGATTACCGGAAAAGGTTATGTGCGTGCAGCATTAAAAGAACAATACAGCTGGCTGGAAGAAGGTAAGGCCGATATTTTAGGGTTATACATGGTAACCGGTTTACTCAAAAAAGGCGAGTTAAAGGGCGATATAAGGGATTATTATACTACGTTTATGGCCGGCATTTTGCGTTCAGTGCGTTTTGGTGTTTCTGAAGCACACGGAAAGGCCAACATGCAGTGTTTTAATTATTTTCAGGAAAAAGGAGCTTTTGAACGTACAGCCAAAGGCACTTACAAAGTAAATTTCGAAAAATTTGCAACCGCAATGAACGATTTAAGCGCTTTTATCCTTACCCTTCAAGGTAATGGCGATAAAGCTGCGGTAGAAAAAGCACAAAAAGAAAAAGCGATTATCCATCCTGAACTGCAAACAGATCTTGAACGGTTGACCAAAAAAAATATTCCCGTTGATGTTGTTTTTGAACAAGGCGTTGATGTGTTGGGCGTGAAATAATAGCTCCATAAAGAATTTTAAAGCCATAGAAAGATTGGGTAAACCTATTGATCTATGGCTTTTTTGTTTATTAGCTTATTGGTCATGAGTTTATTGGGAAAACTACATTAAGGTTACGCGATATATACTTCGGACTCCCAACTCCAGACTTTTTCAAAATCCCTGTAACCTTTTCAAAAAACGGTCGTCTTATCTATAACTAAGCAACGGAAACCTTTCGTTTCCGGCTAAACTTTAAAATAAGCAAGCAATTAAATTGAAAGCGCATGAACATGCGGCATAGAAATCTTTTTGCCCGTTTTTTTTAAGAATAAATACCTAAACATGAAAACATTTTACAGAATAACAATAACTATTGCCCTTTTTTTTACTGTTATGGCAGGCTTTGCACAAACAAATCCCAAGCCTAACATCAGCGGGGTAATTTTAGACGAAGCCAAAAAACCTGCAGATTACGTTACTGTAGTGCTCTTTAAAGCAGCCGATTCAAGTGTGGTTAAAACGGCTTTTACCGATCCAAACGGGACATTTAATTTTAGTATTCCTGGCAAGGGGAGCTATTTTTATAAAGCCAGTAGTATGGGTTATCAAACACTTAAAAGTAAAACCATTGTTCTGACAGAAGATAATCAAAAGGTAGATTTTGGATCGGCACAGCTTATTGCAAATACTCAAAACTTAAAAGAAGTAAACGTGGCGGCAACCAAACCCTTAATCGAAAGGAAAATGGATAAACTTGTAATGAACGTTTCGAATAGTTCGATTATGACGGGTTCTACTGCGCTCGAAGTTTTACAAAAAGCACCGGGCGTAACGGTTGATCAGAATGATAAGATTTCGATGATGGGTAAACAGGGTGTATTGATTCAATTGGATGGAAAACAAACTTATATGAGCAGTGCCGATGTAGCGAACCTGCTACGTAATATGCAGAGCTCTGAAATAGAAAGCATTGAACTGATTACCAATCCTTCTTCCAAATATGATGCCTCTGGCAATTCGGGCATTATCAACATCAAAACGAAGAAAAATAAAAATGGCGGAACCAATGGCAGTGTAACTGGAACTGCCGGTTATGGCAAAAACTTTAGGGGAAATGCAGGTTTAAACCTAAACCACAGGACACAAAAACTCAATCTTTTTGGTAACTATAATTATGGAAGAAATGGGCGCGACAACCTCATCGACATCGATCGGATTTCCAATGGAACGCCAGACACCTATTTTATGCAGGTTGGCAGCAGTCTTAGAAAGCAACAGAATAATAACTTTAAGGCAGGCCTGGATTATTTTATCGACAAGAACAATACCATTGGGGTATTGGTAAACGGCTATTTTAACCACGGAACAGAAGCATCTGTAAATAATACGTTAATTGGTCCATCTTTTCAAAAAGTAGATTCTATATTAATTTCAAATACACTCCAAACCAATAAGTATAATAACCTGTCTTATAACCTGAACTATAAATCGGTTTTAGATACTGCTGGTTCAGAAATTTCGGCAGATGTTGATTATTCGAGGTACACCGGGAATGACGGTTCAAAATATGATAACGATTACCTGTTTGCCAATGGAGAGAGAATGCGCCCTATTGTTTACACCAGAAACAATACACCTTCTATAATCGATATTAAGGCTTTTAAGGTTGATTATAATGTTTCATTGAGTAAAACGGTAAAATTGGAAGCCGGTGTAAAAAGCAGCTGGGTTAAAACCAATAACGATCTTCAGGCCGAAGAATTTGTGAACAATAACTGGCAGAACGATGTGAGGCGTAGTAATCAGTTTATTTACGATGAAAATGTAAATGCGGCTTATACTAATTTAAATAAACAATTTAAAAATACGAGTGTACAGGTTGGATTAAGAGTAGAACAGACCAATTCGAAAGGGAATTTAATCACCAACAATACCGTGGTTGAGCGGAGTTATTGGGATTTTTTCCCAACATTATTTGTTCAACAGACCCTTTCAAAAAACCATCAACTGGGTTTCTCTTACAGCAGGAGGATCGATCGGCCAAGTTATGATGCCTTAAATCCTTTTATATATTACCTTGATCAATATACCTATAATAAAGGTAATCCTTTTTTGAACCCACAATACACCAATAATTTTGAGTTGAGCTATACTTTATTACAAAAATATATGCTATCAATTGGTTATAGCAGGGTTAACGACGTCATTATGGAGGTACTTTTACCTGATACTGCTCAAAAAGCTTTATATCAAACCAATGCAAACCTTGCCAAAAACATCAGTTATAATGCCAATTTGAATATCCCCGTTCAGGTAACCAAATGGTGGCAGATGAACAATAACTTAAATGTTTTTTACCTGAGTTTTAAGGCGCCAGATTTAGCTGGAAATGCATTAAAAACCGGAAAAACATCCTTCCAGTTTAAAGCACAGCAAACCTTTACGATTATGAGCGGTTTTACGGCAGAACTGAATGGCAGCTACGAGTCGCCGCTTGATTATGGTACTTTTGCCATCAGACCCCGCTACTCTATTGATGCTGGTTTGAGTAAATCGCTATTTAATAAAAAGGCAAGTTTAAAATTAGCATTATCTGATGTATTTAACACCTATAAAACCAATTTATCGAGTATTTACTCTGGTTTAACCTACGAAGTACGCCAAAAGAACGAAAGTCAGATAGGTAGGATCAGTTTCACTTACCGTTTTGGCAAAAATGAGATTAAACCGGCCCGTCGTCGCTCAACAGGTACAGAAGCTGAGCAGGGAAGGATGAAGAATTAGCCGTAAAAAAGGAGATCATACTATCAGTTAAGATCTGTCATGTTGAGCCTGTCGAAACACTTTATAATATTTAGGTTGGTCCTTCGACAGGCTCAGGATTACAAATTTAAGAGACTGACATCCCGGGCACTCGTGCTGCTGAACTTGTTTCAGCATTTATCCTGCTATAGGATCCTGAAACAATTTCCTGAAGACAGCCCTCGAAGGTTTAAAACTTATATTCCATGATATAATCATCCATAAAATAACCCTCACCTATATCAAGCTTTACCGATTCTTTAATGGTAAAACCGCCTTTCAGGTAAAAATCTTTGGCTTTATTACCCTTGTTTACATTCAATTGTAAAGCACTTGCCCCTGCATCTTTTACCTTGTTAAAAACTTCGTTTATTAAGATTTTCCCAACACCCTTTCCCTGTGCTGATGGCAGCACATATAGTTTTTGCAATTTGTAAATGCGTGCTTCGTGGTCGATAATAGAATACCCAGCAAAACCGAGTTGATTTTCTCCTTCTTCTGCAATCAGGTAAATGTATCCGTCCATCAATTGATTCAGTAACTCCCCTTTGTTATACATTTTATCCAACATATAATCAATCTGTGCCTGCCCTATAATATCTAGGTAGGTTGATGGCCAGGTTGCCGCAGCAATATCCCTGATGATTTCGATATCTTGTTCTTTCGCTTTTCTGAGGGTAATCATATAGGTTCGCTAATAAAAATTGGTTGTCCGGAAAAGGTAAATTCTACAAAGCCATCTTTAACTACGATAAAAATTTCTTCTTCATTCTGCGCCAGGTTAGTTACTTCTATATACCGGTTACCATGGATCAGAAATTCGCTTCCGGCAGGTTTCCAGACAGAGAATCCCGATCGTATGGGATAGTGCTTTGCCCTTTCGGTAAATACCACAAGGTTAATCTTGTCTTCAAATCCTGCAAATTTTTCGAGGTCGAATTTTTTAGCGATTACATTTACTGCCGGATATTTCTCTTCGTACAGATAATTAACAGCTACCATTAAAGCATCAACAGGCCCCTGAACAACTTTTGTATTTTCCTGTGCTTCCTGCCCGTTCCCATTTACCAGTACATCAATCTTTAAGCCCAACGAAAAAATCTTATCGTAGTTTTCTCCGTTAACCAAAAGTGTAGGACTCCATTCGAGCAGTTGCCCCAGAAGCTCTTCGTTAAAATCCCCTAGCTCGTCGATATATAAAGCCGGTTCTTGTTTTTCTTTTACAATATGATGTGATGACATGTTGCGAATATAAGAAATAGATGCAAGTAGTATGTAGCGTACTGTAAGGCTATTGGATATAATTTAACTTTTTACGGCATCGTGAAAATTCTGATAAGCTTCAATAAAATCATCAGCCGAATTAACAGCCCCAGAAACGGCTATGCCATAAATACCGGTTTGCATTAAGGTTTCAACATCGTAAATTTTAATACCACCTACCGCTAAAACGCGTAACTGACTATTTGCCGCTTTAAGCTCCTGTACTGCTTTGTAATAATTTTCAATTCCTACAAGGGGTAGATTATTGGGTTTGGTTTCAGTCTCTGCAAATGGGCCATAACCCGCATAATCAGCCCCTTCGCGGGCAAGTCTCATTAGATTTTCTACTGTATTTGCAGATCCACCGAGAGTAATGTCATGGCCAACCAGTTTTCGCAGCGTAATAAAATCGGCATCCATATCTTCTATATGAAAACCCTGAATATCGGCTTTCCCATTTAAATGAATGTGATCAGTAACAATCAGTGTTGTACCCCAATCATCACAGATTTCGGCTATTGCTTTAATATCTTTTAAGAGCTCTTCGTCACTTTTGCTCAAACAACGGTATTGAATCCATTTTGCTCCCGCTTCGCAAGCCAGTTGGGTCTGTTCAATGTGCGTTAGGTTTGGGATATCGTGGGTAATGTACTGGAACTTTTCGATGTATTTCATGGTGATTGTGCTCAGGATTTATATTTTTTAAGGATTATACGATCCCAATATAAACAAAATCGTCATTGAGCGTTTGTACCCAATGACGATTTAAGCTTTATGTTTCAGTCTTTCTGCTTACTTAAAACTTTACGTTAAGGCTTAGTAAAAAGTTGGTTCCTGCCTGCGGGTAAAAGAAATTTTCGGTAATTCTGCTACCACCAAACTGATAGCCATAAGTATAACCATTGTTTTCGTAACGCTTATCGAAGATATTATTAACCAATAAGCCCAGATTGATGTTTTTAACCCCTGCAAATTTAAAATCGTAGCCTAAACGGGCATTGCTTACCCAGTAACCGTTAATGGTGCGGTCGTTATTTTGGGTGTTATCTAAATACTGTTTGCTTACGTATTTGCTTTGTAAAGCAATGGCAAAACCACTAACAGGCTTGTAAACCAATTCGCCAAAAAGTACTGCACGCGGTGAGTAGGAAATATCAGTAAGCTGATAGTTGTTTACCACCTGGCCTCCGTTGTCGTAATCGTCGTAATATTCGGTAAAGTTTTTAATTTTATTGCGGCTTACAGCAGCGTTTGCATTTACAATAAACTGTTTGCTAATGATATAGGAACCATCAAGCTCTATCCCTAAGCGGTAACTGCGGTCTACATTTTGACGGAAATTCCCGCCCACATCGTTTATTTTGCCGGTAACCACCAATTGGTTTTTATAGAACATGCCGTAAGCATTTGCACCTATATTAAATTGGTCATTCTTAAAACGGTAACCCAATTCTACATCGTTCAGCCTTTCTGGTTTAGGGGTCGCGCCTGCCGCTGCATCGGTATAATCATCGCGGTTAGGTTCTTTATTGGCCACGCTGAACGAAGCATAAACATTGCTCTGTGGGTTGATAAAATAAGTAGCGCCAAATTTAGGGTTAAAGAAATTTAAGGTTTGGTTAATTGCCAAAGTATTCAACTTGTTTTCTGTTCCGGCTATATCATAATATACGCGGCGGTATTGCAGGTCGGCAAATAAACTTAAATCTTCAACAGGACTATAATTTACCTTACCATAAACATTAAAATCGGTTTTAAAACCGTCGTTATCATAGTAATGCCTGTCGATATTTCCATTTGAGGCATATTGTGCCCAGATTACCTGCCCAAAGTGCGCGCCTTTATATTCATTGTAGGCACCCCCCAAAGTAAAGTTTAACTTTTTTTGAGGCGCATAATTAAAAGCATAGGTAAGCCCGTAAAAATCATTATCCAGCCAGCGGCGACGGATTAAATCAGTTTTGGTAACCGGGCTTCCGCCAGGAATAAGAACGGGGTTTAAGCCATAAGCAGTCAGTTTATCCTGTACCCTGTATTCTTCATAATAGCCTTCACCTTTGGTATAATGCAACGCGCCATTAAAAGAAAACTGATCAGAAAACTGGCGGGCATAAATTAGCTGATAGTGGTTCTGAACATAATTATCTGTTTGGTTATTGTAAAGGAAACTATTGTACCTCCGGCCAGAGTTTAAAAGGTTAGCCGCATCTTCAGCGCTCAGGCCATTCCGTTCGATATAGGCATTCATCCCGGCCACATCATTTTCCAGGCGCGATTGAGGAATACCATTCCACGACTGGTAGGTTTTCTCATTTCCAGAGAACACGTTTACGCGCAGTAAATCTTTATCTCCGTGGTAGGCACCCGATAGAAAATACGATTTTAACAATGAAGATCCGCGGTCTACATAACCATCAGAACTGATTCTCGATAAACGGCCATCAAAGCTGAAACGGTTGTTAATCAGGCCCGTTCCCACTTTTACGGTGTTTTTCCAGGTATTGAAACTACCGTAAGTATTATTCAATTCGGCGTAGGGCTCAGTTTCGCTGGCGGTGGTCTGGATGTTCAAACTAGCGCCAAATGCACCTGCACCATTGGTTGAGGTACCAACACCACGTTGGATCTGTACGTTATCTACAGAAGAAGCAAAATCGGGCATGTTCACATAAAACGTCCCCTGGCTTTCGCTATCATTGATCGGAATACCGTTAACTGTTACGTTAATCCGGCTGTTATCGCTCCCACGGATTCGGATACCGGTATAACCCACACCGGCACCTGCATCAGAGTTAACCACTACACCCGGGGTATTTTGTAGGATAAAAGGCAGATCCTGTCCGAAATTATTCTGCTGGATTTCTTCTTTGCTGATATTCTTATAAGTAGTTGCCGATTTGTCTGTCGCACGGGTTGCACGCACAATTACCTCATCAGCCAGGAAATTTTGCGGCGACAGGCTGAAGTCTAAAGTTGCACTCTGTGTAAGGTCTATCGTTTTTTCCACCGATTTATAGCCAACATAACTCACAACGACGGTATATTTTCGGGCCGAAAGGTTTGTAATGGTGTAATTTCCACTGGCATCACTCACAACCGCTGTTTTTTGATTCCTTAATTTAACCGTAGCACCCGGAAGGGATTGCTGGTTTTGATCCGTAACTTTCCCTGTAACAGAAATCTGTGCCGATACAAAGTAGGGCAATATTGCAACGAGCGCTGCAAAAAGTAAATTTTTCAATGTTTTTATTTTTAGTTAAACACATCGGAAAAGGGGTTTCCCCGATTTAAGTTAAACTTCCATAACTCCAATCCCTACGCCGGCATTACCCGGATCAGGTGCATTTAAGGTTTAGGGTTTAGAGGCTTAGGGCTTAGGGTCTTTGCAACATGCAGAACCTTTTACCTTTCACCTTTTACCTTCCACCATAAAATGGGTATGATCTCAGCCTGTTTTTGTGTTTTTTTAAACAAGGCACCCCTAATGATGGAGCAAATGTAGAAAATATTTGTCAATAAGCGTGTTTTTTGATATTTTCTGACTTAAATCTTTAACAACAGATTACCTAACAGCTGATTTTTGCATTTTAGATTTAGTACAACGGATGGCGGGACTACAGTTGCCATAAAACACTGTCTTTTCATTTCCTGAAAAGAAAAATATTCTATTATTAGTTGGAAATGAAAGGTTCTACCCCTTTGGCATTTTCAGCCCGCTTTCCAAAAATTATAATATCCTCTTAGATTCTGGACAAAAAGCTATCAATTGCCTTGATCGCATTGCCTGCCCGCTCATCGCCCAAACCGCCAACTACTTTATAATTTGCATTTAAGGCACGGAGTTCGTTATGCCAAACCTGCATAAAATACTCCCGTTTATCCGGGAAGTCGCGCAGCGGATCGTCTTGCCATGGCAAATCGATATCCATGAGCAGGTACAAATCATACGGCTTTTTCGGTAGTGCATCCAATACCACCTGAGGTGTTTCACCGAGTACTTCGTCGCTCCAGATTTTTACCGTGATAAAAGTAGTATCGCAGATAATAAAATCACTTTCGGTAGTTACTAAAATGGCATCCTCTAAAGCGACCTGCCCATAGTACATATTCACTTCATCCTGCAGGGTGTAATCGGCGACCAGGTTTTCGCAATAGTAACGGGCATACTCAGGCACCCACGGAACTTTATAATATTTTGCAAGCAACTGAGATATAGTAGATTTCCCCGTACTTTCCGGGCCAACAATTGCAATCTTTTTAATGTTTTTATTCACGATACGTTTTCTGAATACGGTCAAATGTAAAAGAAAAAATCCGGTTGAGGAGGGCTCCTCCAACCGGATAATAAACCAAACAAACTATTTATGAAGAAATCCTCATGGCGGGTAACTAATCCGCGGAGGAAGCTTTAGATCTTTATCTAAAGTATATACAAAACGTATATGTGTTTTGCTTATTACAACATTATTGCCAATATTTCGGGTATCACAACTTCGTGACTTAATTGTGACCAATAGGCCCGTTTTTACAAAATTCTTTTAACAATAATTAACATTTATAACAAAAACCATACGGTTGACTTTTACACTCATGTATAATTTATAGTACAATCATGAAAATAGTGTTCATTATTTAAAACTTTTTGTACTAAATGCTGTTATTTATTTCGGACATTAACAACTAAAACGTTATATCATGAAAAAGTTATGTGTTGCATTATCTCTTTTAATTGTTTTTGCTTTAGGTTCAATTGCCTTTACAAATATTAAATTGGGTGGGATAGTCGGAAAAATTACACCAAGTGATGCCGCTTCTGGCGTTTCGCTTGTCGCAGCAACAGACACGCTAAAAGCACAGATCAGTCAAGGTGTTTTTACTTTTACCAACCTCAAAGAAGGTGTTTATACTGTTGTGGTAAAAGCTAATGCACCATATAAAGATGCAGTAATTGAGAAGGTGGCTGTGAAAGATAGTGCCACCACTGATTTAGGCGAAATTAAATTATTACAGTAGCTCATTTCGCAAAAGAAAAATCTAAAAAGAGTGCTTAAATCGCACTCTTTTTTATTTTAAAAAAAACGTCCCAAACTCGCGCCAAAGATGTATCTTTGCATCCCGACAGAACAGTTGGGATTTTCCTCATAACAAGCAAAAAACCTTCTTGCTTCTTCACCTTCGGGTTCAACACTTTAGAATTTTAATTATTGTTTAAGCTTTATCATGCCTAAAGACACTTCCATCCGCTCAGTACTGATTATAGGATCCGGACCAATTATTATTGGCCAGGCCTGTGAATTTGATTACTCGGGCTCGCAAGCGGCCCTTTCTTTAAAAGAAGAAGGGATTACCGTTTCCATTATCAACTCCAATCCGGCTACTATTATGACGGATAAGGTTATCGCCGACCATGTTTACCTGCGGCCGTTAACTGTTGATTCAATAGAGGTTATTTTACAAGAGCATATTGACTCTGCGGATTTGCCAAGAATTGATGCGGTACTTCCTACAATGGGCGGTCAAACAGCGTTAAACCTTTGTAAAGAGGCTGAAGAACGTGGTGTTTGGGAAAAATATGGCGTAAAAGTAGTTGGTGTAGATGTTGATGCGATTGAAAAAACAGAAAACCGTGAGTCTTTCCGCCAGTTAATGGTTGATATCGGTGTTGGTGTTGCACAATCTAAAATTGCCAATTCATTTTTAGAAGGTAAAGAGGCTGCACAAGAAATCGGCTATCCATTGGTAATCCGTCCTTCATATACCCTGGGTGGTTCTGGTGGTGGTTTCGTACACAGAAAAGAAGAGTTTGATGCTGCTTTAAAACGCGGCCTGGAAGCTTCGCCAACCCACGAGGTCTTGGTAGAAAAAGCAGTTTTAGGCTGGAAAGAGTATGAGTTGGAATTGTTAAGAGATAGCAACGATAACGTAATCATTATCTGTTCGATCGAAAACTTCGACCCGATGGGTATCCACACCGGAGATTCGATTACGGTTGCTCCAGCCATGACACTTTCTGACCGCTGCTACCAGGAAATGCGTAACCAGGCGATTAAAATGATGCGCGCAATCGGTAATTTTGCAGGTGGTTGTAATGTTCAGTTCTCGGTTAATCCGGTAGATGACGAAATCATCGCCATCGAAATCAACCCACGTGTATCGCGTTCATCAGCATTGGCAAGTAAGGCAACCGGTTATCCGATTGCTAAAATCGCAGCTAAGTTAGCTATAGGTTACAACCTGGATGAAATCGAAAACCAGATTACCAAAACTACTTCTGCTTATTTCGAACCAACTTTAGATTACGTAATCGTTAAAGTACCACGCTGGAACTTTGATAAATTTAAAGGCGCAAACAAAGAGCTTGGTTTGCAAATGAAATCGGTAGGTGAGGTAATGGCTATCGGCCGTACGTTCATCGAAGCTTTACAAAAAGCTTGTCAGAGTTTAGAGATCAACCGTGCAGGTTTAGGTGCAGATGGCAGACAAGTACGTAATATCGAAGAAATTATGGACGGCCTTGAGCATGCTTCATGGAACCGTTTGTTCTTAATAAAAGATGCCATGGCAATGGGTGTGCCTTTAGAATCGATTCGTAAGGTAACCAAAATAGACAAATGGTTCTTAAACCAGATCCAGGAGCTTGTCGCTTTAGAAACTGAATTAAAAAGATACTCACTAAACAATATCCCACGCGATTTCTTCTACACCTTAAAACAAAAAGGATTTTCGGATGTGCAGATTTCGTGGCTGCTGGGTAATGTAACCGAAGATGAGGTTTACGCACGCAGAAAAGAACTAGGTATCCGCAGGGTATATAAAATGGTTGATACCTGTGCTGCTGAATTCCCGGCACAAACGCCATATTATTACTCTACTTTCGAAGAGGAAAATGAATCGGTACCTACAGATAGGAAAAAAGTAATCGTTTTAGGCTCTGGTCCTAACCGTATTGGCCAGGGTATTGAGTTTGATTACTCTTGTGTACACGGCTTATTGGCGGCTAAAGAATCGGGCTTCGAAGCCATCATGGTGAACTGTAACCCTGAAACGGTTTCGACCGACTTTAACATGGCCGATAAACTTTACTTCGAACCGGTTTTCTGGGAACATGTACGCGAAATTATCGAGCTGGAGAAACCTGTTGGCGTAATTGTTCAGCTTGGTGGACAAACCGCCTTGAAAATGGCTGAGAAACTTACGCAAAACGGCATCAAAATTATAGGAACTTCTTTTGAGGACATGGACATTGCGGAAGACCGCGGCCGTTTTTCAGACTTATTGAAGGATTTAGATATCCCTTACCCGAAATATGGTGTTGCTGAGAATGCAGAAGAAGCAATTCTTGTAGCAAATGAGGTAGGTTACCCGGTACTGGTTCGTCCGAGTTATGTATTAGGCGGACAAGGAATGAGTATTGTGATCAACGATGAAGACCTGGAGAAAGCAGTGGTAAAATTACTGGGTGATTTGCCGGGCAACCGTGTATTGATTGACCACTTTTTAGACAGGGCAGAAGAAGCAGAATCAGATTCAATTTCTGATGGTGATGAAGTACATATCGTGGGTATGATGGAGCATATCGAACCTGCAGGTATCCACTCAGGAGATTCGTTTGCGGTATTGCCAACCTTTAGTTTATCAGAAACGGTAACTAAAGCGATGGAAGAATATTCTATCAAAATTGCCAAAGCCTTAAATGTACGTGGATTACTGAACATCCAGTTTGCCATTAAAGATGAAAAGGTTTATGTAATCGAAGCGAACCCAAGGGCATCCCGTACGGTTCCGTTCATTGCAAAAGCTTATGATGTACCTTATATTAACATTGCAGCGAAAATTATGCTGGGTGTAGCAAAACTGAAAGATTTTACCATCGAACGTAAGCTACAAGGTTATGCGATTAAAGAACCGGTGTTCTCTTACGAGAAATTCCCGGAGGTTACGAAAGAGCTTGGCCCTGAAATGAAATCGACCGGTGAAGCGATCCGTTTCATCAAAGACTTGGAAGATCCTTACTTCCGCAAGCTTTACAAAGACAAGTCGATGTATTTAAGTAAATAATAAAAGAAAAAAGGCTCCCAATATAAATCGGGGGCCTTTTTGTTTGTATCATCTCGACTGAAGCACAATCTAGACATTAAGTCGGGAGAGAGATCTATAGTCTTCTTTGCAACGGGGATTTGCGAGATCCGCATTTATAATGCGGGAAATGTAGTACTTATTTGCGATGCAATCGCCTTTCTCATTCATCCTCGTTACAAACGAGGACGACGTACTTGGTTAAAACCTCGCATATCTCAAAGATCTGCGAGGTTTTTATAGTTAACTATTTATTCAACTTTGGTATTCTTGTTGGTGTATCAGTGCCATTTACGATGCTGGTTGCGCTTTTCGCAATGGCTTTAATGGTAGATAAGATATTTTCTACATCTAAAGAACTGTATTCGTCTTTCACGCTGTGGTACAGTTTATCGATATCGATTTTATCGGTACTGATGGTATGCGCCGGAACACCTAAAGCAGCTAAAGTTGCATTATCACTTCTATAAAATAAGTTTTGATCTGGATACGGATCCGGATGGAAAGTAAATTCGGTTCCTGCTAAGTTTTTCTGTAAAATCTTACCAAAATCAGATCTTTCATAACCGGTAATAAATGCGGTATTCTTGCCAAATTTCGAATCCTTACCAATCATCTCAATATTGAACATGGCTACCACATCGTCAGGATTTAATTTTTCAGAGAAATATTTCGCTCCGAAGCCCCCGATTTCTTCAGCGGTAAAAGCGACAAATATCAGCGTGCGCTCATTGTTTTTCAATGCCTTGTAATATTTAGCAAGAGCAATCATTGCAGTAGTTCCCGAAGCATCATCATCAGCACCATTGGCAATGCTATCACCTTCTACGGGCTTTAAAAAGCCAAGGTGATCATAATGCCCCGAGAAAATCACGATTTCTTTTGCTTTAGATTTACCAGGAATCATACCAGCCACATTGAACAATGGCATTTGGGTTACCTTGCTTTTAAAATTTGCCGAAAAATCTGTTGCGGCATCTTTTCCTAAAACAAAAACCTGTACGGCACTGGTGGTAGCTTTTATATCCTTTTCATCAACTGTTGCCGGTTTGCCAAAATAACCTTTGTAACGGTTAAAAAGGTCGGCAAATTTGCTATCCACCAAAACAATCTGGTTTTTCCCGGCTCCCATCATGGTTCTCAACTGAGCCACAAATGGTTTATCAGGATCTAATTTAACCACAGTAGTATTTGATTTATCGAGCGAAACACTTTCTGAGGTAACGCCCGTAACGATTAAATTTTCGGGTGCAATTTCCTGTCCGTCTATTTTAACACTGGTACTTTGATTGGCAACCTGGTATTTGTTAAATGTTTGGCGAAATGTTTTTTCACCTGTCAAAGGTTGTAAGCCAATTTTTTTAAATTCTGATTCGATAAATGTTGCCGCTTTATCGATACCCGGTGTAAATGTTGCACGCCCCTGCATCTCATCGGCACTTAAGGTTTTAATCAGGTGATCGGTATATTCGCGGGTAATAATTTTATCTATGTTTTGCGCTTTAAGCTGCAAACCTGCCATCCCCAATAGGGCAAAAAGGGCTATTCTCTTCATTTTTATATTTAATTAGTTGTTTTCGATTTAACCTGTGTGCCTAACCAGCTGGTTCTGAAATTTTGCATGGCAGCTGTTAAGGTTCCGCCTGTTTTTTCAATGCTTATTAACTCTAAGGCCGGATTTTCAGCCAGGGTTAATTTTGTGCTTTTTTCTACACCACGGTACAGATAAGTGATATTAAGTACATCGCCAGGTTTGTGTGCATCTGTAATTGAGTTAACCGTTTCTAGGTCTTTTATCGCTGTGCCATTAATGGTTAAAAGTACATCATCTACATCCAATCCTGCCTGATAAGCAGGTGTGCCGATTAAAGTTTGCGGTAAAATTACCTTTCCATTTTGCACACTAAGGCGGCCAAAACCTGTAAACGCTTTGTCAGGACTTGCCTTGCGTAACACCAGGCCGGCATTTAGCAACAGTTGTGCATAATCATTTTTTTCAGTGCCATAAATGTATTTTTTAAAGAAGGTAGCTGCAAAAGATGGGTTTTTAGTTAAGCTTGCTAATGTTTTTTCTAAATCCGGAACGGTATAGGCAATTTCTGGCTTTCCGTAAGCTTTCCATAGCGCACGCATGTAATCATCAAGCGTTAGTTTAAACTCAGCCCTTAAACGGAGGTCTAATGCCAGAGCAGTTGCCGCTCCATAAGTATAATAAGAAGTAAAAATATTAGCTTTATTGGTTTGGTCGATCGCTACACCTGCATCGGCAAATACGGCATAACGGCTGGCTTCGATGGGCGAAAAATTGAGCGCTCCGGGTGAGAGTAAAACCGCGTTTACCAATCCATTAAAAGTCTGTATGGCATTATCTTCTGTTTTCAAACCTGCACGGGTTAGCAGCAGGTTACCATAATATTGGGTAAAGCCTTCGGCCAGCCAAAGTTCATTGCTCATGTTGGCATGTTCGAAATTAAAGGGCTCAAGGGTTTTGGGACGTAATCGTTCCACGTTCCAGCTATGAAAATATTCATGCGAAAATGTACCCAGCAAATTAGATTCGTAGCCAGCAATTTTTGGTGTACGCTGCACGATGGAAGTCGAATTTCGATGCTCCATCCCGTCGCCTGCATTATCAGGGTAAACATCATGCAAAAAGTAATAGTGACCGTAATCGTAGGTTGGAAATTCGCCCCACACCGCTAAATGTTCATCAACCATTTTCTTCAGCATTGCGGCATAATTATCAATGGTTTGCTGATCATCGTTGGCATGTGAAACCAGGTGGATGGTTTGCATTTTTCCGTCAGTATTTTTAACCTGCCAGCTGGCGGTTTTATAATCGGCTATTTCAATGGGGCTATCCATAAAATACTGCAGGTTTGGCGCAAAATAACTTCCATCAGCCTGGGGTTTTAGCTGCGTAGCTACTTTCCAGTTTTGGTTACCGGCATAATTAAATTTTACCGTCCTTGCACGGTTATCCATGCCTAGCGGGAAAGCAAATGTTGCCGGAATATTCATGTGGGCATGCGTTTCGTCGAAACCGGCATAGGTACCGTCAATCCAGTTGCCAAAAATGGTATAGGTTATTTTAACGCTGTTGCCATGGCCCGGGATTTCGTATACATCGCCGGCAGATTGATTAACCATTAAAGGTTTTCCTGTGCCATCAAAAGCTTTTAAATGATATATATTTTTGCCAAACTCATGTGTGGCATACCGGCCAGGGGAAGAACGGCTCATGCGCACCTTTAGCGTACCTGCCGGTACGTTAGGAATGTACATACTGATCTCTGCCTCATGGTGGATGGCATTGGGAAATGAAACCGTGTAACTGATCTCATTTTGGGCAAAAGCGGTAAGTGAGAACAGGCTCACCATGGCAGCACCTAAAAAAGTCTTCATAAAAAGCAATTGATGAGGGCAATTTAATAAAAATGGAAGATGTAATCACGTAAAATGGAAGTATTTCGCTACGCGATTTCGTCTTTTCTACTCCATTTTACCTCAATTAACTATCCCAATCGTATTTCTCCAGATCGCGGTAGGCTTTCCCTTTTATAATTTCCTTCTTTTTAGAAGATTCTGAATCGACCCTCGTTTCGTGGATGTTATCAGCTACTTCGAAATGAAAATCCTTATCTTTTTTAGAATGGTAAATCGAAACTTCATCTCCATCGGCAATGGCATAATCGTAAGGGCCACGTGCACTCATCAGCTTAACAAATACCGGTAAACACTCAAAAAAGATAAACAGCAGACCAATAAACATAACTGCAATGGCTGTATTATTGTCGCGGCTGCCATCTACGTTAAATTTAAGCTGGCCCAGGGCCCAGTTACGGTCGGCAAAACCTGCAATATCCGATAAGCTGTCTAACTGCTTTTTGGTGTAAAGTTTTTCGGTAAACAAACCATCAAATTCTTTGCGTTTATCGACAAAGCTTTCAGACTTATTGATGGCCGCCTTTAAAGAATCGAGTTCGGAGGTACGTTGTGCAATTTCAGCTTCTTTGCGTTTAGCATAAGGACCATACCCCATTATGCCCGATGTTTCGGTAGTTTTGTTCCCAAAAATCTCAAAATTCAGCTTTTGTCGGTCAGCTTTTATTCCTTTTTCAAGCGAATCTCTTGTAGCTTTTTGTTGGTTTAATCTGCCAAACTCTACCTGGTATTTTTTCTCGAAAGCTTTGTTCAAAGTATCAATTTTGGCCCTCTGACCATTGAGGTAGCTTACTTTTAAGCGCTCTTTGATTTCTTTATCAAAAATTTTCAGTTCGATTGGCCGCGATATTACCATACCGATCATAATGGCCAGTAAAATACGTGGGGTAGCCTGTAGCAGCTGTTTATTGGTGCTCGCACTTTTATCAATGCTTGATACGATATAACGGTCCATATTAAAAATGGCCGCCCCCCATAAAAAGCCAAAAATAATAGCGAAAACCACGGCCAGATCGGCGCCTTTAAACACAAAATACATGGCGTAACCACCAGAAAGTGCCGCAAATAAGCCCGTAAAGAAAATGGTGGCACCAATGCCGGTATATTTATTTTGCTCTGAAGGATATTTTTCTAGCGTTGGAATATGAGCGCCGGAACAAAACCAAAAGAAACGGTTCAACTTGTCCATTTGTAACTATTTATATTTAAACGCCTAAGGGTTTCAGTTGTTACAGTTCCAGGCAAAATTTTATGGCATTTTTTTGATGTAACGGGTAAAGCCGATTTTCCTATATTTGCATAAATACATTTAATAAAAATGAAAGAAATATCGGTACAAGAGCTAAAAGAGAAAATCGATAATAAAGAAGATTTTCAACTAATTGATGTTCGTGAAACATTCGAATACGAGGTTTCCAATCTTGATGGTGAGAATATCCCTTTAGGTGGAATTTTAATTGAGGCCGACAAAGTTGCTAAAGACAAACCTGTAATTATCCAGTGCCGCAGTGGAAAAAGAAGTGCAGCCGCAGTAATGCAATTAGAACAACAATACGGATTTGAAAATCTTTATAATTTAAAAGGCGGGATTTTAGCCTGGCAAGAGGCTTTTGACCCGAATATGCCGGTTTATTAGAATAACCACCTATCAAATGACCAAATTCCAATGATCAATTGGAGGAGGGTTATATTTAGCACAAACAAATATCAATTTTCAAACTTTAACCTCACGCCAATAAACGTTTTGAACATTTTTTGTCTCTGGGTAGGGTTTGAATATTGATTATTGCTCATTGGTGCCTTGTACATAAATTCTCTTACAAACTAAATCCTCTAATCGTGGGTAAAAAATTTGCTTTAAATATCTTTTACAACCTGGCCATTATCTTATCTATTTTTGGTTTGGTGTGGTGTTACAACAATCATAAATACCTGCCGGCAGGTTTTCTGGTTGGTGTGGCTTGTTGTTTATTTTATTTCAAATACCAGTTAACCAAAGAGATCCGTAAGTCTTTTAAAGAAAAAGATCCGAAGTAATACCTTCAAGCCCTAATCCTGGCAGGTCTTTTAAAATATATTTGCCATTTTCGAAAGCCGGATCGATAAACGGATTGTTCTTGGTAAGCCAGGGGCCATCTAAATCGGCCCAGTTACATAAAGGCGCCAAAGCTGCCGCGGCTAAAGTTGCGCAACTGGTTTCGCTCATACAGCCAATAAGCACTTTCATACCTAAAGAACGTGCTTTTAAAATCATTTGTGAACCTTCATACATGCCACAGCTTTTCATCAGCTTTACATTAATGCCGTGATAAGCGCCTTTTAGTTTATCTATATCTGCTAAACGCTGTACCGCCTCATCTGCCAATAACGGAATTGGGCTACGTTCTGTAAGCCATGCATTCCCATCGGGATTATTTTTATCCATTGGCTGTTCAATCAATACTACACCCTGGTTATGCAGCCAGTAAATCAGGTCGATGGCTTTTATTTTATCTGTCCAGCCCTGGTTAGCATCCACATACAGGGGTACGCTGGTCATACTTCTTATGGTTTCGATGATTTCCTGATCGTTATCTCTTCCCAGTTTTACTTTAATTACTTTAAATGATTCGGCCTCTTTCAGTTTCTCGCGGATAATTTCTATCGTATCAATCCCAATGGTGTAGGAAGTTACGGGCATTTTAGCAGGATCAGCACCATAAATTTCGTAACAGGGTTTATTTAAAAGCTTACCCTGGATGTCGTTAAGCGCAATATCAATGGCCGCTTTAATGGCCGGCTGACCGGGTGCAAGGCGATCTAAATAAGCGATAATTTCTTCAAAATTGAACGGAAACCGGATTTTGTCCCAGTCTACCAGGTTGAGAAAAGCGTTAGCAGTTTCGTAACTCTCGCCCATATAAGGCACCATAGAAGCTTCACCATATCCCACAGTACCTTCATATTCGACCCTTAATAACATTAAAGGGGTGCTGGTCCGGGTAAATTTCGAAATCGAAAAAGGATGTTTTAATTCTAACTCAAATTGCTTGCAACTAATTTTCATTATCAATCGTCTTCTAAATAAATGAGGTAATTACCGTGTTACAAATTATCTTTGTTTATTAACGCAAATATTCCTGCCATGAAAAACATTTCAAGATTACGGTATTTTATTTATTTATCCTTATTAATTATTGGAGGATGTACCACAGGGAAAAAAGCCTTACAAAAAGGTGATTATGATGCTTCAGTTGAAAAATCGGTAAGCAGGCTGCAAAATTCGCCAAAAAACAGCGAAGCCATGGAAGTACTGAAAACGGCCTATGACCTGGCTTTAAAAGACCATTTGCGAAAAATTGATGAAGCCAAAATGTCAAACGACTTATTCAGGTGGGAATCAATAATGTACGATTATCAAAAAATAAATCAATTGGCCGATGAGATCAACAGCTGCCCTGCCTGTCTGGCAATTGTTCCCAATCCGTCAAAATACATTACAGAACTGGCCGAAAGCAAATATAATGCTGCTGGGGCAAGGTATAATTCGGGCTTAGGTTACTTAAGAGAAAAGACCCGTCAAACCGCCAAAAAAGCATACTACGAGTTTGAGAAAACCTTAAATCTTCAACCCAACTATAAAGATGCCAAAGCAAAAATGGAAGATGCTTATTGGGCAGCCGTAACCAGGGTTGTGGTGCAGCCGATTATCGTAAACAGCAGTTTTTACAAACTAAGCGCTGATTACTTTCAGCAGCAGATCGATCAGTATATCGCAAAATATACGAGGAACAGGTTTGTGATTTTCTATAGTGAAGAGCAGGCCACCAATCAAAAAATTGTTCCCGACCAGGTATTAAGCTTAAATTTTGATGATTTTGTAGTGGGACAGACCTATGTAAAGGAAAGGGTAGAAAAATTAAAACGCGATAGTGTGGTGATTGGTGAAACCCGTACTAAAAGGCCCGTTTACGGCACCGTAAAAGCCACTTTAAGTATTTTTGAAAAAAACATCAGCTCGTCAGGATTGTTGGACATGAGCATTACTGACTGGAAAACAAGAAAACTGCTACGCCAGCAGAAATTTCCGGGCACTTACATTTGGCGTGATAGCTGGGCAAGCTTTCAGGGCGACGAAAGGGCTTTAAGTAAAGAACAGCTGATCATGACCAGGAGAAAAGAAACATTACCTCCACCGCCAAGTGCCCTGTTTTTGGAGTTTACCAAACCGATTTATAATCAGTTGGTTGATGATATCGGGTATTATTATGCTAATTACTAGGTGCGAGCAAGGTGGAGGCGGTTGTAATCCCTGCGTTAAAATAAAACATCGTTGCTTAGCCCTAAAAATATAATGGCTAATATTGCAGTGATGAATACCGGCTTATACAATCCTTTCAAAAATTTCGATTTTTTATATAAAACCTGCTTTTTAAGTGGCAAAACTTTTAATTCTCCTGTAATTCAAGTGCCATTGCTCCCAAAATGGTTATTGGAACAGGCAGGCTTAAGCGGCGAAGAGCAGATCCAGTTTTTAGATGAGAGTATCCGCTCGTATAACACTTTGGTTATTCCGGTAAACAGCGAGGTAAATGAGCAGTTTTTAAACCCGCTGGAAGATAAGATCGAGGCGGCTTTTGCAAAAGGTTACGAAGCTGTTTCAGCACTACCCGAACTGGATCTTTTTAACTGGATCGGTAAATTTTTATATGGCTTTGTATATATCGAAATGCATTCGGCTTTGCGCAAAGAAATGACTGCCGATGGGTTAAATATGTCGCAGTCGTTAATGATGAAATTCGCCAACCTGAATTTCATGATGCAGAATCTGTACACCAGTTTGGAATTTGAAGATTTTTTGCCTTGGTCAATCACAGTAGTTAAATTAGAAAACCATGAAACGCCATTCAGTTTCCGCGATGAGATTAATACGCTGACCTTCTCTTTAAAAATGAAAGATTTTGGCATTATTGCCTGTTTGCAGGATAATGGCACTAATAAACGCTATCACCAGGACATTGTTAACGAAATAAAAGGGAAAGCTTTAACTGCCGAGCAGTTTGAAGAGTTGAGTGCCCGTTTTTATTATTCTGCCTACCTTTTTAACCGTTTACCCGAATATACCTTTATGCCTGTTGAAGGCACTATCTATATTGAAGCGATGGCCCTGCGTGGCAACATGACCAAACCACTTTTTGATGTCTGGCAGCATAAAATCTATGCACAGGTGCTGGAAAATTTCTGGAAACCATGGGGATATGTGGTGTTCGAGATTATTAAAAATCCTGATGAGCCGATGAGTTTCTTCGAGAAACCTTATTTACCTACTGCCGGGTAGTTTTAGCCACAGGTTTGCACAGATAACACAGATTTAAATTTTTCGATAGTTGAATTGTAATGGTATAGTCGTCTTGAGGGATAATTTATTGTATAAAAATCAATATAAGTGACAACCCTCTCACGAGTCGTCATTTCGAGCGGAGTGCAACGTAGTCGAGAACCGTGGAGTGCTCAGCGAAGCTAAATCTGTCTCTATAGATTTCTCCATTTCGCTACCGATGAAAAATCGGCGCGCTCCAGTCGAAAGGACGATTCTTCTACAAGAACTGTCAATGGTAGCCTGTTGAACGATAATTTTTTTAAACCCAGATGAATTTACCCATTGCAGATTACATGATGTAGTTACTTGTAAAAAGATCCTTCACTAGCGTTTCAGGATGACCAATGAGAGAAAATGTTCGGGTTGACGGATTAACTATCTCCCACCTGTTAACATGGCAATAAAATTCTGTAAAATGCCAGGGACGAAGATGATCGTAAAAATTAATCCGGTTAGTGCCCCGAAAAAGTGTGCATCGTGGTTGATTCCGTCTCTGGAATTTCTAGACGCATAGTAGCAGTATAAAAGGTAAAGTATTCCAAAAATATACGCCGGAATATCGAATGGGATAAAAAGGATTCTTATTCCACTTTTTGGACTAAACAGAATAAAACTGAAAAGAACAGCACTGATTGCCCCAGATGCACCTAAACTATTGTAATTGAAGTTTTCCTTATATTTAAATATTGTTGGCAAATCACTTAAAATGAGGGCCAAAAGATAAAGTAGACCGAATAAGAAACTACCTATTAACCGTTCCAAGGTAAAAGCAAACGCCATGAAGGTGAACATATTGAAAAAGAGGTGCGTCCAATCGGCATGTATTAAGCCACTTGTGATAACGGTCCAAACTTTATGGCCTCTTGATACACTATAGGGATGTAACATAAACTTTCCATAAAGCGAATGATCGTAGAAAGCGTAAAGACTGGTAATAATGGTAAAAACGAAAATTATGGAGGCAACTGGTGCAATATTGAAATATTCCATTTGGGCGGCTATTTTAAATCAAGTTTAACGTCTGTAACCAAACGCGCAACGGGATATCTGTTGTGTGTTTTTTCGTAATAATCAGAATTTTTATACACAAAATCAAGTTGAGCGGCACCATTCTTTGCAAATTCGGCATCTGATGATTTCTTTGCTTCCAGTTTACTTTTCAGTTCAAGATTGTTTTTTAGCAGCTCTGTTGCAGTATCTTCAAACACATAAGCCGAATAATGCTCTTTCATGTCCAGAATAGAATCGAAAAAATTCCAATTGAAATAAGAATCGGTGGCCTGAGGTTCTAAAGTTTCTATAATATAACGGTTAACAGGCTGGTTAGTATACACTACAAAGTCGCCAGCATAATATTGTAGTTTCTGTTCTACAGTATTCAATTTTACAGCAGAATGAAGGTAATGCCCCTCATAAGGCCTGGTTCCTGTTTTAAAATCGCTGATATAATAACTTTCAACCGCAATTTTCTGATCGGTTTTGAGTTCGCTGATTTTAACATTGTTCAGTTTAAGCAAGGCGATTACGCGGTCCCAGGCTTTGGGAATAATATAGGCAACTGGTTTTTGAATAGAAACTGCAGGCTCGAATTTATTCCACTCTTTTATGGTTTTGGTATAAGGCTTACTGCGATCGTAAAATAAACGGTCGGCACCGCTCACAGTACTTGCCTTTTGTCCGGCTTCAAAACCTTTAAAATTCAGGTCGTTTACTTCAGCTTTATTGAGCTTCCATTCTAAGGGAAATTCCTTTTGCACAGCAACAGCTTCATCTGCTTTGTGTTTATTCTCGCCGATCACTTTAGCATCGCGCTCTACAATCCTGATATAACTATCCAGGAGCTTATAAGTGGCGTCTACGCGTAAATCATACGATTTTAGCATATGGGTTTCAGGCATAAAGCCAATGGTATTATGGAGTGTGGTATAACCTGTTGAGTAACGCGGAGGATCAATAAACCCGGTAATTCCGGTTTCAGGGGTTTCGCCGATCGAGTTTACATAAGGAATCATCGGATAACCTGCTTTCTCCATTTGTGCATACAGATCTGGCAGGAGGGTTTTGGTTAAATAACCCGCAAGTATGGGGTTAAGCTTATCTTTTTGCGTAGGGATAAGCGTCATCACATATTGATAATCGGCGCCATTGCTGGTATGGGTATCTACAAATATTTCGGGCTGCCAGGTATTAAAGATCTGTTGAAATGCTGCCGAATTCTTCGAATCGGTTTTAATAAAATCACGGTTCAGGTCGAGGTTCTTGCTATTTCCCCTAAAACCATAAGCAACCGGCCCATTCTGGTTAGCCCTTGATGTTCCGCTGCGATTAAAGCTTCCATCTATATTGTAGATGGGAATGATGCAGATGATCACATCTTTTGGCAGTTTATCGGCCCTAAGCAGGTCGCGGGCCAGCATCATCGAGGCATCTATCCCCTCAGGCTCGCCCGGATGAATCCCATTATTGATCAATAAGATCCTTTTATTTTGCTGCCTGATCTTTACCGGATCAAAAACCTGATCACGTGATAAAACCAGTACATGTAATGGCTTTCCAAAATCTGTTTGCCCATAGGTCAACAGTTTGGCCTGGGGATAAGTTTTAGCCAGGTTTTCGTAATAAGATATTGCTTCAGTGTAGGTTGTTGTTTCGGTTTTGCCACTTAACTCGAAAGGGGTCTTTTGTGCGATGGCTTTTAGCCGCATCGATAGCAAACATAACACAAAGAATTTTCTCATGCTTTAAAGCTAAGAAATGAAACGCTGTTATTAAAGGGTTTTACGATAAGATTTAATCCTGCCCAGCATGTACTTAAAACCAATGGTATAGGTGTTGTAAACATCGGGTGAATTGTTTTTAAATTTAGTGCTCGAGTCGTTATAACCATCCAAACCTTCTCCCAAAGTGAAGTTTGATTGTGCATTGATATTGATGATATAGCGCATGTAACCATAACCATCGTTAATGAAATAGTTAAATCCTAAATTTAAAGGCACCCATAAGTTAATGCTTTTATCATCTCCCGGAAAAGGACCGTAACCAGGGTCAACAGCGGCCCAGGCCGGTTTATACCTCACAATATCAGTTATTCTATTTTTGATGGCACCAACACCCATCCCAACATACAAACCCCTAATATTGTACAAGAACTCACTTTTATCATAATCAACCAGCTCGCCAAGCATCAATTTCGCATTTGCAGAAATAGCCATATATTTATTTACAAACTGGCGGTTGTGGGGGTCGGTTACAATATCGCCTCCCTGAATCATTCCATACTGCCCTTCAAGTCCTACTGTAACAAATGGGGTGATATGATAATCGAATACGCCATAAGCTGTGTAGCCAAAGCTTCCTTTATAAACATCGGTGTAAGATTTGTTCACCCCAGCACCAAAGCCGTACGACATTTTAAAATAGTTTGACTGGGCATAAGAAAAGCTTCCAACAAAAACAAGCAAAAGGGTTATATACGTAGCTCTCAGCAAATTAAAAATCATATTGTTTTTTTACAAAAATAATATGTTTATCGAATATCTATAACTTTTACCTTTGAATTATGAGTACATACAGCAACTTTAACAAAACATTAGAAGCACGTTTTATCAAATATGCAAAGATTGATACGCAATCTGATCCGGATTCTCCTACATGCCCTTCAACATTAAAGCAAAAGAATTTAGGGAGGGAATTGGTGCAGGAATTGTTGGAAATCGGCGTTTCAGATGCAGAAATGGACTATAATGGCTATGTGTATGGTACAATCCCTTCAAATTCGGATAAGCAATTGCCCGTAATTTTTTTCTGCTCGCACATGGATACTTCGCCTGATTGCAGCGGTGAAAATGTGAAACCGATTGTTCATGACAAATATCAAGGACAAGACCTGATCTTGCCTGACGACCCTAAAATAGTGATCAAAATGGCCGACCATAAAGACCTGAAGCACCAGATCGGCAATGATATTATTACGGCCAGCGGAACCACTTTATTGGGTGCAGATAATAAAGCCGGTTTAGCTGAAATTATGGAGGCGGCTACCTTTTTTATGAAAAACCCAGAGGTGAAACATGGCACCATTAAAGTGCTTTTCACTCCTGATGAAGAAATTGGCCGGGGGGTAGATAAAGTTGACTTAAAAAAACTGGGTGCCGATTTTGGTTATACCATTGATGGTGAAACGCTCGGTTCTATAGAAGATGAAACATTTTCTGCAGATGGTGCTACGCTTAAAATTTATGGTGTAAGCACCCACCCGGGTTTTGCAAAAGGAAAAATGGAAAGTGCCATTAAAATCCTGGCAGAAATTTTGAGTGCATTACCAAAAGATACGCTAACTCCTGAAGCGACGCATCAAAAAGAGGGTTTTATCCATCCCGTAAGCATACACGGGCAGGTAGAAGAAGCCGAAGCGCAATTTATCATCCGCGATTTTACCAATGAAAAATTAGCTGCACACGGACAGTTTTTAGAGGAAACGGTAAAACGGGTGCTGGCAAAATATCCAAAATCAAGCTATACTTTAGAAATTAAGGCGCAATACCGGAATATGAAAGAAATACTTGATCAGCATCCAAAAATTGTACAATACGGAATTGAGGCCATTGAGCGTGCAGGTGTGGTAGCCAGGCAGCAAAGTATCCGCGGTGGAACGGATGGATCAAGGCTATCTTATATGGGTTTACCTTGTCCGAATATTTTTGCCGGAGAACATGCTTTTCATAGCAAACAAGAATGGGTAAGTGTACAGGATATGGAAAAAGCAGTACAAACGATTATTAATATTGCCTGCATCTGGGAAGAACGGGGTTAGTCTGGAATCGACTCAGACTTATGATTATCCTTATTTTAAAATAAGATATTTTTAAGCACATCCTTTTGATAATTTAGATTTGCAAATGATTACTCTCGAAAACGACTATATTAAAGTTAGCCTGGCTGCTAAAGGCGCAGAACTCCAGGGCTTATTCAGCAAAGAAACCGGATTGGAATATTTATGGAGTGCAGATCCCAGGTATTGGGCAAAGCACAGCCCGGTTTTATTCCCTATTGTTGGCTCCTTAAAAAACAACAGTTTTAATTACCAAGGTAAAAACTACGAACTGCCAAGACACGGTTTTGCACGCGATCATGTTTTTAACTCCGAAAAAATAAGCGAAACCGAAGCCGTTTTTACTTTGAGCCAAAGTGAGGAAACCTTAAAAGTTTATCCTTTTTATTTTGAGCTGAAGCTGAAATATGAATTGACAGACCGTAAGCTGAAATTATCTTACGAAGTAAGCAACACGGGTACCGGGGAACTGCTGTTTTCATTGGGTGCACATCCTGCATTTGCTGTCCCTAATACCCCTGATACGGTTTACGAAGATTATTACCTCGATTTTAATACCGACGAGAAATTAACTTACTGGAAGCTTGATGATGGCCTGGTTGCAGATGAAACCGACAGTATCGAACTAAATTCTCATAAACTGCAGCTTAAACATAATCTGTTTTACAACGATGCACTGGTTTTTAAAACTTTGCAAAGCAATCGCATTAGTTTATTGAATACCAAAAATGATTACGGCCTTCACTTTCATTTCGAGGATTTTCCTTTCTTTGGAATATGGGCAGCAACCGATGCTCCCTTTATATGTTTAGAACCATGGTGCGGTGTGGCCGATGGTGTTAACCACGACCAGGAACTGGAGCACAAGGAAGGCATAATAAAGTTGGCTGTTGGCGAAAAATGGTCGAGATTTTGGGAGGTAGAATGTTTTTAACCTGATTTTTCCTGCTCTTAGTGAAGATATAAATGTTGAAAAGATATCTTTTAGTATCGATGTGCACAGGTTTTGGGCTTTGATATTAATGTTCGTGTCAAACTGCCCTCAAAGTTGTCCTATATACACCCTTTTTCTTGTTCTTAACCGCTGTAACTTAGTTTTCAACAAAATAAATAAGATTATGGCAACTATGCACCCTTACTTAAACTTCGATGGCAAGGCCGAAGAAGCGTTTAATTTTTATAAATCGGTTTTTGGCGGAGAATTCACCTTCTTTGCAAAAATGGGCGATGCACCTGATTCAGATAAACTATCAGAAGAGGAGAGAAACCGTGTAATGCATGTGGCTTTACCCATTAACAAACACACCACTTTAATGGCATCTGACTGCGTACCTTCTGCCGGACATGTGTTTAAAGAAGGCAATAACATGTATATCAATATCCAGGCCGACAGCCGTGAGGATGCCGATCGTTTATTTAATGGTCTTTCTGCCGGTGGCACCATTGAAATGCCCATAGAAGACATGTTTTGGGGCGATTATTTTGGTAGTTTCAAAGATAAATATGGTATTCAGTGGATGGTAAACTTTAGCAACCGGAGCTAATAAACCCATCACCTGCTTAAAGTTTTTCTGAAAAAGTGGCCATCATTTCGAGGGCTAATTTATATGTAAAAATCAAAATATGAGTGACGTTTAATTATTGACCTTGTGCGATATGTAATTTCCCTCTTTCAGAGGGATGTCCGCAGGACGGGGTGTTTTATTAGTCTTCGCCAGACAGGCTTCTTTCTTTTTGATGTCAAAAAGACCAGCGTAGCTAGCTTGAGTGCAATTAGAAGACATAAAAGCTTATGAAAAAACAAAAAACACCGGCTGAAAATTTTTCTTTCGAAGCTAGTAGGTTGGCTTGAGCAGTACAGCCCGAAAAATTTGTTAGGCCGGGTTTAAGTGAAACGGAGATACTGTGCCATGGCCTAACGAGGCGGAAATACATGTAACCAGACAATACATTAAATATCAATAAGTTACAAAAGAATACCAATAATAGCGGAGTGAAGAGATCTATGGTTAATGCAGCCGATAGATCTCTCTCTACCCGCAATGGGCAGGCATTTCGCTGCGCTTCAGGAGATGACGATTTTTCTATTGTAACGCATCAACTAATTCCTTAAAACCAGGCCTATTTAAAGGCACAAGAACCAAACATGCGTCTCTAAGTCCACTGATCATTTTATCAACCTCTTCACTCACCTCTTCATCTTTTAGTGACAGTAAGTCGTCAAGTAAATAACCATAAGCACTTACTTCTATCCGTTCCAATGCACTTGCCATTTTAGCGGATTTATCGTAAAAGCTGGCCGCACCAAAATCACCGAACAAAGTACTGCCATCATCATCAATTAATGTGTTGTGTGCATATAAATCGCCATGCATAATACCTGCTTCGTGCAATTGTGCGCCCAATGAGGCTATGGTTTTAGCAATGCCTAGGATTTGTTTTTCAGAAAGTTTTCGATCAGCAGGAAAAACATCCCTGGTGCAGCTTTCTAAACTTGGTGGATTGCCGAGATTATAAAAATGATTCGGGATTAAATCCATCACCAATCCCTTTTTTTCTTCAGGATGGGAGGCAATCTGGCCGATCAGGTTTACCAAACCCGGGTGGTAACCCGCAGCAATATAAGCTGTCATTTCATCTTCCTGTAAACCATCACTGGTCACATTACCCTTAAATATTTTAACTGCCACTTCGCTGGTTTCATTTCCAATGGTTCTGTTGGCTTTCGAAATCATACCTGAAGCCCCTTCGCCCAACAGATGGCTGATTTCTAAATCATGCCAGTTGATCAGTGAAAGTGTTTCAACTGCCGGCGTTTTGCTAAAATTATTGCCCGAAAATGCAATCCACGATAGTTTTGGCAGTTGCGTGATCCATTGCGGCAATTCATATAGTTTATTCGCCGCTATCCGTAATAATGCCAAATTCTGGCAATTGCTCAGTTCTTCGGGCAATGTTGATAAACGGTTGCCCGAAAGCATCAGTTTTTGCATCCTTTTGCAAAGACCGATTTCCTTTGGGAGTTCAGCAATGTTGTTATTCGTTAAAATTAACCAGCGGATATTCGGATTGATCGACTTTGGGGGTACGATTTCGATCCGGTTGGATTTAAAACCGACAATATCCAGCAAAGGGCAATCGGCCAATACTTCAGGTAAAACCGAAAAAAGATTTTCGGAACAGAAAAAAATCCGCAACTTTTTTAACCGGCCGAAACCTGTTGGTAAAGCGCTTAATTTGTTAAAAGATAAATCCAGCACTTCCAATGTATCTGCCAGCTCAAATATTTCCTCCGGAAACTCGGTCAGGTTTTCAGAAAGTTTTAACGATACAGCTCCTTTAAGTTCGCCACGTTGTAGTGCTAACAGGTTTTGCATAGGTATACGGGGTTTAATAATCCTGAACGAAGATAAGGCTATATATTTATTTAAAAGCGAATGACATGTTCTATCTGTACCTGATTGAGAAAATATTCATCGTGTGAGATAACCAACAGTGTTCCCTGATATCCGTTAATAGCTGATGTTAAAATTTCTATATTCTGGATATCGAGGTTATTGGTGGGTTCATCCAATATCAATAAATCTGGCGATTGGTTGCCGATAGTTAATGAACAGAGGATCAACCGCATTTTTTCGCCACCGCTTAAGGCTGAGCAGGGCTTGTCCCAGTCGGCTTTGCTAAATAAAAACCGGTTTAAGCGGATTTTAACTTCATGCTCTTGCAAAGCACCCGAGTTGTATTGCTGAGCCTGCTCATAAACCGTGAGTTGATTATCGATCATCGAATAATCCTGATCAATATACATAGCGCTAACACCTGACCGGTTTAAACTTCCCATCAAGGGCTGCAGCTGCCCCAAAATAAGCTTGATCAGGGTGGTTTTACCCGATCCATTCCGACCTTTAACCGCATAACGCCTGCCACTAAAAATCTGAAAGCTGACAGGCTCTTTCCAGAGTAACCGACCATTAAAGGCAAAATTAACCTCCTTAGCTTCAACAATGCTTTTCCCTTTGTGAAGCGCAGCCGCATTAAAACCGATTTTCATTTTATCTGCATCGGGCAGTACAGACCGGAGCTGGCTTAATTCAGCAGAAATATGACCTAGCTTTTCTGTGTGAACACTTTTCAGTTTTGCCGTACTTTTTTCTGCATTATTCTTTAACGTGTTCATTGAAATGGTTGGTAATCCGGCTTTTTCTTGTTTTTTCTTCCCTTTTGCATCAAGCTTCTGTTGTCGCTCAAGCGATTCCCGTTCCACTTCTTTAGCCTTACGCAAAGCTTTTTCTTTCGCTTTTAAATCGTTGTTCAATGCCTCATTTTCAATTTTCTTTTGGGTAGTATAGAAATCGTAATTTCCGCCATACAGCGTTATTCCCCGCTGACTTAGTTCGCAGATTTTCTCCATTTGGTTCAATAAAGTCCGGTCGTGGCTCACGACCACTAAAGTAACCCTGGCAGACCGGATGTAATCGTATAGCCGGCTTCTGCCTTCCAAATCCAGGTGATTGGTGGGTTCATCCAGCAAAACAATAGCAGGGCGGTGTATGGCAATACCGGCTAAAAATACGCTGGTTTTTTGTCCGCCACTTAAACTTTCCATTTTTTGATTTAAATCTAAACCTTCCAGTTGCCAAAAACTTAAAGCCTCCGAACTTCGTTCTTCGATGGTCCAATCGTCGTTAAGTATCCCCAGGTTCTCATCGCTTACTTTTCCGTTAAGGATTTCGTTCAGTGCTTTTAGTTTATCTTCTATCCCGAGTGCCTGCGCAATAGTAAAATCATTGAACTGGCCGAAAAGCTGTGGAACATAATAAGGTGCCGATTCTGTTTTAGCATGTCCGGCAGTTGGCAGGAGTTTACCCGCCAAAATTTTTAAAAGTGTAGATTTTCCGGCTCCGTTATTGCCAATGAGTGCAATTTTTTCGTATTTGTTGATGGTGAGATTTAAATCTGAAAACAGTAAATCTCCATTAGCATGGATATAGCCAGCCCCTTGTAGATTAAGCATAAATTTCTTTTTTATCGGTAAATAATTGCAGGAACGGAAGCGCTCTGCCTGTTATCTATTTTCTGAAAAGAAATGAATCTTACATGGATCGGGGATTTTGATGATGGTGCAAAGATAGTGATTTTTTTTACGTTTTAGCGAAAAGCGGTTGGCCAGTTCTAGTCTTTAGTCTGAAGTTAGCAGTCTGATCAGCCAAAAATCGGGCGTTCATTCCCGCCAATTTGTCATCCTGAGTATAAAGAAGGATCTTTATTTTAAATATCTTTGCAGCTGTATTTCGTTATTTAAAGGTTCTTCATTGCATTCAGAAGGGCAAAAATATTATCGCCAACAAAATATAGATTTTATCTATATAAACTTTTATTTGCATTAAAAATTTAATCACATATCTTTACAAAAAACTTTAGGGGTGCCTACGTGCTGAGAAATACCCTTTGAACCTGATGCAGTTAGTACTGCCGAAGGGAAAAGTGAAAGCAATCTTATAATTGCTGTCTTTTCGATCTCCATTTTGGGGCAATCTCTATAGTTTTTCCAATTTTTTAAAATATGGAAGTAACTATAAACAATCAAAACTATCGGCTCAACGAAACCTGTTCCATCGAACAGATGCTTGCTGCTGTGATTTCAACGGAGACAAATGGCCTTGCCATAGCCGTTAACCAGACCATCATTTCCAAATCTGTCTGGCATACCTACCTATTAAACCCAGGCGACCAGGTTATACTCATTAAAGCCACGCAGGGGGGATAACAGAATGAAAACAAAAGGTCTTCGATTATTCTCTCATTCAGTCATTCAATTTTCTCTCCTCCAATCAATCTAATATGAAACAAGAAAAAACACCAAATCAGGAAGTTATCAGCCGCAGTCCATTTCCGGCTTCACGTAAAATATTTGTACCGGGCAAAATCCACGATATCCGGGTGGCCATGCGCGAAATCAGCTTAACCGAAACCAAAATTCACAATGGATTTGGCCTTACCGAACCCAATCCCCCGGTAACAGTCTATGATACCAGCGGCCCTTATACCGATCCAAATGTGGTTATTGATGTACGGAAAGGGCTTCCAAGGTTAAGGGAACAATGGATTAAAGACAGACAGGATGTAGTGCAGCTCAATCAACTATCATCTGCTTATGGACAGCAACGCCTTGCAGATGATAAACTTGATACTTTACGTTTTAACTATACCAAGAAACCTTATAAAGCCCAGCCAGGAGCCAACGTATCTCAGATGCACTATGCCAAAAAAGGTATTATTACTGCCGAAATGGAATACATTGCCATTAGGGAAAACCAGCAGATCGAACTATTAAATGCCCAATTGGGCGATCAGCACGAGGTGATGAGCCAACAGCACCAGGGCAATAGTTTTGGCGCCAATACGCCTAGGGGATATATTACCCCAGAATTTGTCCGGGATGAAGTGGCTGCCGGACGTGCGGTAATTCCATGTAACATTAACCACCCTGAACTGGAGCCAATGATTATTGGCCGTAATTTCCTGGTGAAAATTAATGCCAATATTGGTAACTCTGCGGTTACTTCTACCATCGAAGAAGAGGTAGAAAAAGCCGTTTGGGCCTGCAGATGGGGCGCCGATACCATTATGGACCTTTCTACAGGAAAAAATATCCACGAAACCCGCGAATGGATTATCCGAAATTCTCCGGTACCCATTGGCACCGTTCCCATTTACCAGGCCCTGGAAAAAGTAAACGGCAAAGCGGAAGACCTCACCTGGGAAATCTTCCGCGATACACTGATTGAACAGGCCGAACAGGGTGTCGATTATTTTACCATCCATGCCGGTGTACTGCTCCGTTATGTGCCGTTAACTGCGAAAAGAATTACCGGAATTGTTTCGCGTGGCGGATCGATCATGGCAAAATGGTGTTTGGCACACCACAAAGAAAACTTCCTTTATACACATTTTGAAGAAATTTGCGAGATCATGAAAGCTTATGATGTTGCTTTTTCTTTAGGTGATGGTTTAAGACCGGGCTGTATTGCCGATGCCAACGATGCCGCACAGTTTTCAGAGCTCGAAACCCTGGGCGAGCTGACCAAAATTGCCTGGAAACATGATGTACAAACCATTATAGAGGGACCGGGGCATGTACCCATGCACCTGATCAAAGCCAATATGGAAAAACAGCTCGAACATTGTTCAGAAGCTCCTTTTTATACTTTAGGCCCCCTTACTACTGATATTGCACCTGGTTATGATCACATTACTTCGGCCATCGGTGCAGCTATGATCGGCTGGTTTGGAACGGCGATGTTGTGCTATGTTACACCTAAAGAACATTTAGGCCTTCCGAACAAAAAAGATGTAAAAGACGGGGTAATTACCTATAAAATTGCTGCACATGCGGCCGATCTGGCCAAAGGTCATCCTGGTGCACAATACCGTGATAATGCATTGAGTAAAGCGAGGTTTGAGTTTAGGTGGGAAGACCAGTTTAATTTATCGCTCGATCCGGATACGGCAAAAGAATTTCATGACGAAACCCTGCCTGCAGAAGGAGCTAAGATTGCGCATTTCTGTTCGATGTGCGGGCCAAATTTCTGTTCGATGAAAATTACCCAAGATGTGCGCGACTATGCCTCAAAACAAGGTGTAGCCGAAGAAGAAGCACTGGCCAAAGGCATGCAGGAGAAATCAAAAGAATTTACCGAAAAAGGAAGCGAAATTTATTCATAAAATGCGATGGAACTGTTTGTAATTGCGCATCCGAAAATTTTAAAAGGTGAAACCTTATTGGTAAACCAGCTTTTTGATGCTGGTTTACCTGTATTTCATTTGCGCAAACCCCTAGCAGATGAGGCAACACACCGAAAATTTATAGAAGGTATTTTGCCCGAGTACCATAACCGCATTGCTTTACATCATTTCCACGTACTGGCCAATGATTACAATATCAACAGATTACACCATACCGAAAGTTTTAGGAAGAACAGTACAGTAGGCGATTTTTCAAAATCTTACACATTCAGCACCTCCATACACCAGCTGGCAGAAGTTGACCACCTTGGTCAATACCATTACAGTTTTTTTGGCCCTGTTTTCAACAGTCTTTCCAAACCCGGATATACCGGAATTGTTGATGCCGGTTTTAGCGTAAACAAGCCAAAAACCACAAAGTTAATTGCGCTTGGCGGTATTGGCCTGAACAATATAGACCAGGTAAAAAAAATGAATTTCGATGGTGTTGCGCTATTAGGCAGCATCTGGAACGATCCTTCGCAGGCGCTAACTACTTTTAAGAAAGCCCAGGCCAAATGCCAGGCTTATGCTCAAAATTTAACAATAAAACAATGATTCAGCCTTTACAATATATTTCGCAAGCCCCTAAAACAGGTACCCATATCGATGCCATTGAGCAAGTACTCCAGGCGGGTGGGAAGTGGATCCAGCTCCGGATTAAAAACCAACCCGAAGCCGAAATTCTCCCTTTTGCAAAAGCTGCTCAAGCCTTATGCGAAAGGCATGGAGCCAAACTGATTATAAATGATTACCCACACCTGGCAAAAGCCGTAAACAGTTATGGTGTGCATTTGGGGCTGCAGGATATGCCTATTCTCGAAGCCAGAAAAATTATCGGCAAACACCAGATCATTGGAGGTACAGCAAATACTTTCGAACACATCAGGCAAAGGGTAACTGAAGGTGCCGACTACATCGGTTTGGGTCCATTCAGGTTTACGCGTACCAAAGAAAACCTAAGCCCTATTGTGGGTTTGGAAGGCTACCAAAAGTTAATGCAAAAAGTGAGAAAAGCCGGAATCACCACGCCGATTATCGCCATAGGAGGCATAGAAGCCAATGATATTCCAGCGATACTCGAAACCGGAATTTACGGAATTGCCATCTCGGCAGCACTCACCAACCTAACAGAAACGGCTTCCGTTCTTGAAGATATCAACAGTAAATTCAGTATTCATTCGATTTAAAAATTACAGCAATGTTAACCATAGCAAATCAAACCTTTAGCTCACGCCTCTTTACCGGAACCGGAAAATTCAGTTCGGCCAAAGAAATGGAAAGCGCCTTAATTGCTTCGGCTTCCGAATTGGTTACGGTAGCCCTTAAACGTGTGGATTTAAAAGGAAAGGACGATGATATTCTCCACCACCTCAAATACCCGCACATTAATTTATTGCCCAACACTTCTGGGGTACGCAATGCAAAGGAGGCCGTTTTTGCCGCTCAACTGGCACGCGAAGCCTTAGAAACCAACTGGATCAAGCTGGAAATCCACCCAGACCCTAAATACCTCATGCCCGATCCTATTGAGACTTTAAAAGCCACCGAAGAACTGGCCAAACTTGGTTTTGTTGTGCTGCCTTATATCCATGCCGACCCGGTTTTATGTAAACGTTTGGAAGAGGTAGGCACAGCTGCTGTAATGCCCCTTGGCTCTCCGATTGGCAGTAATAAGGGATTAAAAACGATCGATTTTTTGGAGATTATCATTAGCCAGAGCAGGGTACCGGTAATTGTGGATGCAGGTATTGGAGCGCCATCTGATGCAGCTAAAGCCATGGAGATCGGTGCAGACGCCGTTTTGGTGAACACAGCCATTGCCATAGCAAAAGACCCTACCAATATGGCTGTAGCCTTTAAACTAGCCGTTGAAGCCGGCAGAATGGCTTTCGAAGCTAAATTAGGTACTCCCCAACATTATGCTGCAGCAAGCAGCCCACTAACCGCGTTTTTAGATGAAGAGTTTTAACGAGGTATTCGAAACCTACAATTGGGACGATACCAAAGCCAGTATTTACGATAAAACAGCCGCCGATGTAGAACGGGCTTTAAGCAGCACACAACGGGATCTGGAGGATTTTAAAGCGCTTGTTTCGCCTGCAGCACTACCTTACCTCGAAGAGATGGCGCAGATCAGTCAGCGGTTAACTTTAGACCGCTTTGGCCGGGTAATACAGCTATATATACCGCTTTATCTTTCTAACGAGTGCAATAATATCTGTACTTATTGTGGCTTTAGTTATGACAATAAGGTAAGAAGGAGAACGCTCACTCCAATGGAAATTATGCAGGAAGTAGCGGTAATTAAAGACATGGGTTACGACCACGTGCTGCTGGTTACAGGCGAGGCCAACCAAACGGTGCATACTGACTATTTTAAAAAAGTATTGGATCTGATCAGCCCGCATTTTGCCCATATTTCAATGGAAGTACAACCTTTGGATGTGGCCGATTATGAAACCCTGATCCCACATGGTTTAAATACGGTATTGGTTTACCAGGAAACCTATCATCAGGAGGATTACCGGAAACATCACCCGAAAGGTAAAAAATCGAATTTTTTATACCGGCTGGAAACACCCGACCGTTTAGGGCAGGCCGGCATTCATAAAATGGGACTTGGCGTACTCATCGGCTTGGAAGACTGGCGCACAGACTCATTTTTTACGGCCCTGCACCTGTCTTATCTCGAAAAACAGTATTGGCAAAGCAAATTTAGCATTTCTTTCCCGCGGTTGCGGCCTTTTAGCGGGGGGATGGAGCCAAAAGTGGCCATGAACGATAAAGAATTGGTGCAACTGATCTGCGCTTACCGCTTATTTAACAGCGAAGTGGAATTGTCTATTTCTACCCGCGAAACGGAGGCATTCAGAAACCAGGTAATTAAATTAGGGGTAACTGCCATTAGTGCCGGCTCTAAAACCAATCCAGGCGGTTACAAAGTAGAGCCTCAATCTTTAGAGCAGTTCGAAATATCTGATGAACGTTCGGCACAGGAAATTGCAGCAATGATCAGAAAACAAGGCTACGAGCCGGTTTGGAAAGATTGGGATATGAGTTTGATCAGTAAATCATGTTAGTAAAAGAAGAACTGAACCGCTATAACAGGCAGATAATCTTGCCTGAATTAGGCTTAAATGGCCAGGAGATGTTAAAAGCCGCTACCGTATTGGTAATTGGCGCCGGCGGTTTAGGCTGTCCGGTGTTGCAATACCTGGCTGCAGCCGGTGTTGGCACAATCGGAATTGTAGATGATGATGTAATAGAACTGAACAACCTGCACCGGCAGATTTTATATAATCATACCGATATCGGCTTATCAAAGGCAAAAACTGCCGCAGCAAAACTCAAATTGCTTAATCCGCATGTGGCATTCACGGCATACCATGAACGTTTTAAGGCAGATAATGCAATAAATATTTGCCAGGATTATGAACTGGTGATCGATTGTTCGGATAATTTTACCACCCGTTACCTGGTTAACGATACCTGTGTAAATTTAAATAAAACACTCATTTTCGGCTCCATTTTACAATTTCAAGGGCAGGTTGCTGTATTTAATCATCACGGAGGACCAAATTACCGGGATCTTTATCCGGCACCACCAACCGAAAACATCAACTGTGTGGAGGGTGGGGTAATTGGTATCCTGCCCGGAATAATCGGTTTGTACATGGCCAATGAAGCCCTAAAGCTGATCTGCAACATCGGCGAAAACCTTTCTGGAAAATTAATGACGATTGATGCATTGAACAATATGGTATCTGTGTTCAAAATTGCATATGAAAAACACCCCGAAATAGCCAAGCCCACGGCTAAAACAATAAAGGAAATTGATAAATCAACCTTAGATCAATGGCTTTCAGCAGAGGCAGATAAAATTTTCCTGATCGATGTACGCGAAGATTACGAACATGAAGAAAACAATATTGGAGGGGTAAATATTTCTTTATACGAATTAAGCGGTTCGCTGGCTTCTATTCCCAAAAACAAAAAATTAGTCTTTTACTGTCAAAGCGGCCAACGGAGCAAAATAGCGGTACAAGTACTGGAAGGAAGTTATGAAGGGGAAGTTTACAGTTTAAAGGGAGGGTTATTGGTTCATTATTCATAGCCACCTTATAAATTCACCCTTTCTCACCTATCTCTTTTATAAACATCCTCATCCCTGAGGAAGAAAACGCAGTGCTTATTGCATCCCCAACCAAAATACATTGAAATCTTTTTCCCCAGCGGCGAGGAAAGATCATCAGTAATACCACGATTGCGAATTTTTTACCAATGAGTTTTACCGATTCTATAATGCCTGCTGTTATTAAAAACAGATTACAAAACCCCAATTATTGCTAAGCGTATCCGGTTTATTACTCCATGAAATGGGCTTAAACACCAGGAATTAAGACTACAAATTTCCACCTCTCCGCCTCAAACTGATATCACTATACACGCCGTATGATAAGAAAGTCAAACCCGGCTAATTATTAATGTGTGATATATCTCTGATTTGGTCATGAAAACCTATCATTTGGTCGAATATATTCTATGGAATAAAATCAAAAGTGAATGTTTGTATCATAAACAACAAACAAAAACTATTATGAAACACAACTTAAACAACACTGAAGAACTAGAACTCAAAAGAGAAATCATCACATGTGAAAATGTTAAATGTGGAATAGCTAACAAAGACAATACTGTAATAGGTGACACATTAACAATGACCACAACCATGACAGGTTTCGCAATTTAAAAACTTAAAAAAAATTATCCATTATGAAAAAGTATGAATTTAACCCAGAAAGTAATGAAGAAGATTTTCGCCCCTTTATGGATGATGAGTTAGGAATGATCTTGGGTGGAGGGGGCGAAGAACAATTTCTTCACTATTTAAAAGAAGAACACCGTAATCAATTCGATCAGAACGACGGCAGTTTTCAAAAGTTTAATCACTGACTGCGCTGGCCCCGTAGTTAGCATTAATAAACCCAGCATAATACTCATACCGGTTAGAGCAATTAAATGGGAAAACAACTTAATCAAATCAATTAAAAATCATTTAAAAATTAAACATCATGAAAAAAGTTAATTTATCAGAAAAAGTACAATTAGACAAAGAAATCATTTCAAAATTGAGCGAAGATCAATTAAAAGAAATCGAAGGTGGAAACGCAGCTGAATTATCATGCTGGTCAGATTCTTGCAAAAACAACACTAAAGCTTCTGTTGAAGAAGAAATAGGAGGCTAAGAACCTTTAAAGAGTGTGCCGCTTAGACCCGGCGCACTCTTTATTAATCAAAATCAATTCTCACATTTAATATTACCCCAATGCTCTGGGGTATTGGCCTAAACGATAAGATTTAAATCATATTAATCTATTAACATGAAAAAGGTAAAGTTATCAAATAAAGCGCAATTAGAAAAAGAAATTATTGCAGAACTAAGTGAAGATCAGCTAAAAGAGATTCAGGGCGGTAATGCAATAGCGTTTTCTTGTTGGGCAGATTCCTGTAAAGGCCCCACCAAAGAAGAACAGGACGCTATTAGCGATTAACTGGCCCTATCTATCTACTTATAAAACTACCCTATATCATCAGCACTATGAAAAAGAGAAAAAAAACCTCCGTCCCGTATTTAACGCTCCTAACCCTTTTTATATTATCAGGCATTAATTTCGCTTATGCCCAGGGAAAAATAAAAGGAAGGGTTATCGACGATCAAAAAAAGGGGATTCCCTATTCTAGTGTTGCATTATGGAATGCCGGGGGAAGCGCACTGATAAAAGGCGCGATTACCGATCTTGAAGGATTATTTAGCGTTGAAGCAAAACCTGGCGAATACACACTCATATTAAGCAATATGGGCTTTATTAAATCGACAAAAAAAATTGTAATGACCGCCAATAAAGATTTAGAATTGGGCGAAATTACCCTGAACACCGATGTTCAGAACCTGCAGGAAGTTAAAGTTGTGGGAAATAAATCTTTTATACAGCAAAAAACAGATCGGATTATATTAAATGTTGGCGAAAGTGTGCTTGCAGCGGGCAACGATGCCTATAGCATCATCGGCATGGCACCTTCCGTACAGATGATCAATGGCAACATCTCTATGGAAGGAAAATCGAATGTGTTGATTATTCTCGATGGAAAAAAAATACCTAATGCAACCTTATCTAACATTTTAAGTTCTATACCCGGCGATCAGATTGACCGCATAGAGCTGATTACGAATCCATCATCAAGATATGACGCAAGTGCCAGTGGAGGTGTAATCGAAATTCACACCAAAAGAAGCAAAAAAATAGGCTGGACAGCCAATACCGGTGGAAACCTGACCCAAGGTTACCGGTTTGGGGGTGGTGCAAACGCCGGCTTAAGAATCGGCGCACCTAAATACGATTTTACATTGAACGGCAGTTATGGGAAACGTGGCCATATCGAAAAAGGCTACGACAACAGGATACTGTTCCAGGGCATAAACCGTGTTGGTGATTTTAGCCAAACGGTAGATATTTCTGATGGCGCATCGGCTGATGGAAGTATTAATGCCAGTTTAAATTATTATATCAATAAAAAGAATACCATTGGTGCCGATTATACTTTCGTAAAAGCACACATGTATGGAAAAGGTGATGTAAATGCGCTGATCAATCAGCCAGGAAGTTCTAGCAGGATCAACACTTTCAATGATCTGGACCTGAAGGTAGATTTTGCCAATTATGATGTCTTTTACAAACTCGATTTAGACACTATAGGTTCTAACTTGTTGGTAACAGCCAACTATACCAATTACATCAGCAACCAGAACCAACAGTTTAACCAGGATAAATTTAACAATGGGGCTGCAACTCCTGAGCTTTCATTATTCAGGAACAGGGCATCATCCAATTACGATATCTACACCACTTCATTAGATTATACACAAAATATTAATCCGGCATTGAAACTGGAAAGCGGTTTAAAATATACCTATACCAGCAATAACAGTCACCAAAACCCCGCTAATTTTATTAATAATCAATGGCAGGAAACGGGTAGTATTTTTAACAACCTGGGTTATAAGGAACAAATCCCTGCAGCTTATTTTAACCTGAATTACGAAGTAGGCAAATTTAATTTTCAGGCGGGTTTAAGGGGCGAATACACGCAGTACAAGGTGGTAATGGGTTTAGACTCTAATTATTTTAACCTGTTTCCCAACATCAGGGCCGATTATAAGGTGACTAAAAATTACACCACATCATTAGCTTACGCAAAAACCATTAACCGTCCGTCGTATGATGACCTGATTCCATACGAGCTTTACATCGATAATTACACCCTTACCAGGGGAAACGCATTGCTCAGGCCAGAGTACCAACACGCTTTTACATGGTCTAACTTATACCAAAAATATAGTCTCCGCTTCGGATACACTCAAACTGAAAACGCAATTATGAGCACCGTTTTATACGATCAGAACTCTTTAAAATTTATAAAAACAAAAGCGAATTTCCTAAAAAACCATTTGGTAAGTGCCAGTTTAGGGTTCCCCATTAAACTTGCTGCCTGGTGGAACACCAATAATCGCCTTTCAGGCTATTACCAGAACATCCGTTTCCCGGATCCGGTAGCAAATGCCAGTATTATGATCAGGGAGAAATATTATTTTACAATTAGCACAAACCATACCTTTAAAATTTCGCCAACCGTTTCAGCAGAGCTGTCTGCCTCTTACGAATCGCCAACCATTTCGGGTATTTACGATTACGAAGGCTATTCGAATGTAACAGCAGGAATCAGGAAGAAGATATTTAATAACCAAGGGTTTATCAAGTTTGATGTAAGTGATATCTTTTACAAGAACAATCAGCTCCTGTCTACCAATATTGTTCCCTTAATAACAGAAAGTATACACCGGGTAGATACAAGAAGAGCGAGAATTGCCTTTGGATACAATTTTGGCAAAATTGGTAAAGACAGGCGTGTACAAACAAATAGTAACAGCGATGAGCTGGGAAGGTTAAAATTATAATTATGGAAGCTGTTTCTAATAACTTGGGAAAAATTAATACACAAATACTTTTACCAGAAATTATTGACCTGGTAAACAAACATGCACTCGATACGCTACCTAATTTTGGTGTTGGCCATGGTAAAGGCGGGGCCGTTCTCTTAAACTGCCTATATGCAAGTTATACAAAAAACGAAATTTATTATGCTGCCGCCGAAAGGTTTTTGGAGGCGGCCTTTGATGATCTTAACCCATCCAGGTATAAATCTACCCTTACCTCAAACTATTACCTTGATATTGCCGAATTTGGCAGTCTCCTGATCTATCTCGAAAAAGAAGGCCATATAGAAGAAGACTATACCTCTTTTAAGCGGCAGATTGATGATTTACTGGCTGAAAGGGTAAAAGAAAATATTGCTGAACGCAACTTTGGGATGTCTAAAGGGGCCATAGGGATTGGTTTCTACCTCATTAATAGGGCATCATCATCAACTGTTGCCCAAAAAGCAGTATTGCAGATCCTTTATGCACTTGATGAATTAAAAGAAGGTAATGAGGTTAACGGATATTTCTGGACTACACACTATTTTAGCGAACCCAGGGTTTATACAGGTTTGGCGCATGGAAGTGCCATGGTACTCAATTTTTTATCTTCGGCTAGCGAGGCAGGCATTGAACCTGAAAAATGTGCTGAATTAATGCATTATGGCTTAAAATTTCTATTGCAGAACCGCATGGACAGCCAGTTGTTTACCTCCGTTTTTCCATTGTGGATCAAAGAGCCCGAAAAAATAATTAATCATTGCCTTGTTTATGGCGATATCGGAACGAGTTATGCGATCATCAGGGCAGCCCAAATTTTAAAGGATGACGATTACCTGGCAGAAGGTATACAGATTGCACTCGAAACCATCAAAAGAAAAACAAAAGAAGAAACTTTTTTAAACGATGCGTCTGTTAAGTACGGAGTATGTTCGCCCTGTTTAATTTACAGCAGGATTTATGAGCTTACCGGAATTGAAGCGTTTAAAAAAGCTTCGGCTTACTGGGAAGCACAAATTCCCTCGTATGCTACCGGGCGAAATAAATATTTAGGCTTTAAATCCTTTTTCTTTGGCGAGTACGATAATGCGCAGCTTGATTTAAACTTTGGTTTAATCGGTATCGCCTTAACCATTATGCAATGTACTTCAGATCGTTATAAGATTAATCAATTTACCTGGCTCCATTAATCAATGAAATTTAACTGCATAATACTAGATGATGAACCACTTGCCCAGGAGCAGGTGGAAGCATATATTTCGCAATGTGATGAACTCGTTTTATTGGGAAAAGTAAGCAGCATGCAGGGCTTAGAGCGCCTTTTGAATATACATAAGGCAGATATTTTATTTTTGGACATCAAATTTAGGGGTGGCGATATTAATCAGATTGCAAAACTCAAGATTAAAGACTATATTATAATCGTTATTACGGCGCTCTCTCACAAACATTTGGATGAGTATAATTTAAAGTTTGCCCGGGACATCTTGTTTAAACCATTTTCTCTTGAGAGTTTTAAAGAAAGCCTTAATAAAGTAATTCCATTTAAAGCAGTAAAATAAAAAACTCAAACTATGGGAAACAACATCAAGCCTTTTGATTTTTACTTAATGCGCCTTCCTGCCAAAAGCTTAAACGCTGTTTTAGCTCTAAACAAAATAGAAAACCGGAGTGCTTTTATACAGGAAATATACCACCGGTACCAATCCGGAGAACTACAGGATGCCATTTACCTGGCCAGTCCTGAATTGCATGCAGAAGTAATAAAATGGCTTGATGGCCCTGCTGATACCATAGACGATAAACTGCTGGTTACCCTTTATAAATACCTGCTAAGAATGGGTACAAGGGCAACTCCTTATGGTTTGTTTTCAGGATATAATACCGGTAAAATTACCGAAAAGGGGAGCGAACTTAAATTAAAAGCACCCGAAAGCCGCCTAACCAAATATACCCGTTTAGATATGAATTACATTTCGGAACTGGTTAGATCGCTGCTTAAAAATGATCATATCAAAGCCAAACTGATCTTTAAAGTCAATAACAGTTTGTATAAAATAGGCGGTGTTTACCGTTATTTTGAATATAAATTCATCAATAAAAAACGTCATTACTATGTAGTGGCCATTAAACATTCCAGATACATTCAGTGCCTGATAGAGAAAGCCAATGCCGGCGCAAGCTATCAGTTTCTACTTGATGAATTAACCCAACTGAACCTTAAGGTTGATGAGGCCAAAAATTATCTTGATAGTGTAATAGATGCACAGATACTGGTATCAGAGCTTGAACCAACAGTTACAGGGGATGAGTTTTACAAAAAACTAACCCAGATCCTTAAAAGCAATAATCCCGATCATTCCAGCATTTCGGCGCTGACTGCCATTGAAGATCATCTGCTTCAGCCGAAAGATTTTGTTAAAACCTGCAACCAGGTCCATCACATCATTAAAGAAAATTTCCCCTTATCGCATGCAAAGGATTTGGTTCAGACCGACCTTCACATCGGGATGGATCATAACCATATTAATATTGGGGTAATGGATATTCTTGCTTCAGAAATGCAATCGCTTTCTGTGTTAAACGAAAACAAAACACCTGCAAGGATCAAGAATTTCATCAAAAAATTTACGGAACGGTACGAAGATCAGGAAATCGAACTTCTGGAAGCGCTTGATAACGATGCAGGAGTTGGTTATGATAAGGCCGGAACCGGTAACAATAACCATGCACCATTAATTGATGATTTAGTGCTTAACGGTACTGCTTCTGCAAAAAACATCAGTTGGAACAATTACAGGGAATTGGTTTTTAATAAGTTCTTAGAAAGCAGCAGGAACCACGGCAACCCTGTGGTTTTAACCGATAACGATTTAAATGGGATAGGTAAAAAAGATGAACAGCAAATTCCTTCAACTTTTTATGCTATCGGTAATTTCGTGAGCAAAAATACCGAAAGCCTGGATAATGGCGATTTTAAATTTAACCTCAGCGCTTGCTGCGGACCTTCTGCACTGCCATTATTGGCCCGCTTTGCGCAAAACGACAATTTTTTAGCCCAAAAATTAAAAGAATGCGCACAGCTTGAAGAGAAAGACCTGGAGGGAACCGTAATAGCCGAAATTGTACACCTGCCCGATTCGAGGGTAGGTAATATTTTACAACGCCCACAGTTAAGGGGATACGAAATCCCTTTTTTGGGTACTTCTTCGCTACCAAATGACAGGCAGATCCCGGTTTCAGACCTGATGATTTCGGTAAGCAACAACGAAATTAAACTTCGTTCAAAACGCCTTAACAAAACGGTGATCCCGCGGCTCTCTTCAGCACATAATTATAACAACGGAATAGCCGTATATAAATTTTTATGCGATCTGCAGCACCAGCACGGCGCTTACAACATCAGTTGGGACTGGGGGATTTTAAATGATCAGCCTTATTTGCCCAGGGTAGAATATAAACATTTCGTTTTGAGCCGTGCAAGATGGAAAATAACCCCTGATGTGTATGCAGAAGCCAAAGCCATTAACACTCCGCAACAGCTTAACCTTTTCCTCGCCAAGTATAAACTGCCAACCAAAGTAGTTTCAATAGAGGGCGATCGCGAACTGTTGATTGACTTTAGCAGTGTTTTAGGTCTTGAGTTGCTTACACAAAATCTTAAAAAAAGTACCGTCATATTATACGAGTTCCTGCATCAGGATGATCATGCTTTAATACTTGATGATGCTGGTGAAAATTTTATCAACGAGGTGATCATTCCTTTCCGTAAAGAAACACCGGCACAAAAACAGGTAAAAAGTGCGCCTGTTAACACACATCATTTGCCACGTAAATTTAACCTGGGCTCGGAGTGGACTTATGTTAAAATATACTGCGGCTCTAAATGGGCAGAGAAAATTTTAACAGATTATATGCTGCCCCTGGTAAACACTTTAACCAACGAAGGTTTGATAGAAAAATGGTTTTTCTTAAGGTACCACGATCCTGAAGGCCATTTAAGGATCCGCTTTTTGCACCCTGATAAGTCCGAAACAATGGCCAATATTATTAGCCGGATCAATGATGGCCTGAAACAACTGGCAGAAGAGCGGATTGTACATAAAATCCAGTACGATACCTATAAACAGGAAGTTGAACGTTACGGAACGCACACGATGATCTTCAGCGAGTCGGTATTTTATTACGATAGCAAGGCCATCATCAATTTTCTGAATATGATCGAAGGTGATGAAGGCGAATATTACCGTTGGTTGTTTGCGGCCCGCAGCATTGATATTTTAATGGGCGATTTCGGTCTGGATAATGAACAAAAACTTAAACTCGCCACCAGGATGCAGCAGGCTTTCTTCAGCGAATTTGGCGGAAGCGCGGGTCTTACTTTGCAGCTTAACAACAAATACAGGGCCGTTAGCAAAGCTCTCAGTGGCTTTTTAAACGGAGATGATGATACTGAAGAGGTTGCAGATGCGGTTAATCTTTTCAAAATCCGCTCGGCAGAGAATATAAGGGCTTATGACGCCTTAAGAACAGAATATGCCCTGCAGCACCCAGATCTTGGCCTTGATGCTGAGTTGACAGAAATTCTTCCGAGTTACATCCACATGTCGCTGAATAGAATTTTTGTAACCAAACAGCGCACCCACGAACTCGTAATTTATCATTACCTGACCAAATATTACCAAGGCATAATCGCCAGAAACAAACAAAAAGCATTAACCACTAACCTATACTGATATGGATAAGATAGAACACGTTTACAGTGCAGAAATTAAAGAAATTGTAGGTGAACCTCCAAAATGGCTGCTTAAATCGGGCGGCGGAAGCCTACTTTTACTTTTGTTATTGTTGGTGGCATTATCGGCATTTACCCATTATCCCGATAAAAAGGCTATCACTGTTAACATTTACCGGGAGCAAAATCCCCTTATCCTTTCAAAAAGTTTAAATGTTTATCAGTTTTTAAAAGCATCAGGGGCTACAGCAAAAAAGGGCGAAGCCATTGCACTGACTGATCATGATGGGATAAAGCAAATCATTACCGCTCCATTTGCTGGTAAACTGTTTTATGATGATGGTGCTTTAACCGAAACCCATAAAAAAGATACATTGGCTATGCTTGTGCCATCAAAAGGAGGGTTTAAGTTTAAAGGACAAATCAGTTCTGAATATGCCCGCTTACTAAATGACTCAAAAAACACAGTCTTTAAAATAACCCCCGATAATCAGCTGGGTGATGACCTCGAATTATATGGTAAACTCACCACACTTGGCCCGTTAAAAGCCAATAATATGTTTGATTTTACAGGAACAATAGAGCCCGCATCAGGAAGCATACTTGATGAGAACTACGTAGCCATTTTAAATTTAGATGCCCGGCTTACTTTGATTCTTGATAATAAAACCATTCTCGCGCGTATACTATATTAATCGTTCTTTAAGCCAAAACGTTCAAAGATCAGGTCTTTATATTGCTTGCCAATTGGCAGTTTATCGCTTACATCATGTAATTCTGCCATGTTACCGCTAATAAACTTTAAGCTGTTGATGTTGATGATATACGACTTTTGTATGCGGATAAACTGGTTTTCGGGAAGCTGGTCTTCTACCCGTTTCATCGTCAGGTGTGTAATAATGCTGCGGTCTTTCAGCACCACTTTAATATAATCTTTCATCGCCTCTATGTAGCAGATTTCATCAAAAAGTACACGGTGCAGTTTGTGACCATCTTTAACGAAAAGGTATTTAGACTGATCGGTGCTGGGTTTATTGTTTTTCTGCTGGCTCATAGTTAAACACTTGTTTACCGCCTTAAAAAAACGTTCGAAAGAGAAAGGTTTAACAATATAGTCAACAGCATCAAGCTCAAAACCTTCTACCGCATAGTTGGCATAAGCTGTAATAAAGATTACATATGGACGGTATTGCAGCATTTTAATCAGTTCAATGCCGTTTACTTCGGGCATATGGATATCAGAGAAAAGTATATCAATCTGTTCTCTTTGTAGTATTTCTATCGCTTCAAAAACATGTTTGCAGCTGCCTGCAAGTTCAAGAAACGGGATTTTTGATATATACTCTTCCAGCGTTTCGCGGGCCAGGGGCTCGTCATCAATAATTAAGCATTTAAGCGTCATATAGTTGTTCGGATAGGGATGATGATTTGGGTTATTTGAGGTTTAATTTTAATGTTACCGTATATTCGTTTGATTCGTTCTTAATAATCAGTTCGTGCTGGTTTGGATAATGGATCAAAAGCCTTTTTTTAATGTTGGCTATGCCCAGCCCTCCAAATTTTGTTTTTGCAAGCCTGTGGGTACAGCTATTAGCCACTTCAAAGTAAAGCTGCTCACCAAAAACCTTGATCTTGATACGGATCCAGGCCGATTCTATGCTGGCATCGGGCCCATGTTTAAAAGCATTTTCTATAAAAGGAAATATAATGAGCGGAACTATGCGCAAAGGTTTTTCCGGTTTATCGATGTCAAGGTCGATCTTTACTTCATCGCCATACCTGATGCTTTCCAGCTCAAGGTAATCCCTGATAAATTCAATTTCGCGCGATAACAACACCTCCGGATCATTCGATTCGTAAAGGGTGTAACGCATTAAACCAGCTAGATGAAGAACCATTGGCCCGGTTTGTTCATCTTTCTTATTTACCATGCGGTAAATATTATTTAAAGTATTGAACAGAAAATGTGGATTGATCTGTGCTTTTAAAAAATTAATCTCCAGGTTCAGGTTGTCGCGCTCCAGTGCAATACGCTTATTGCTCTGTGCCACTATTGATTTCATGAGTTTAATGCTGAGCGGCGGGAACAGGAGGTACAAAAAATCCAGAAAATAAAACAGGAACATTTTAATCGAGAAGATGCCAACAAAACCGCTTTTGACTACAAAATCGGCATAGAGCATCAGTTTTGAATCTGGCGAAAGGTTGGCCTTTAAGTACACACATACCAAATAGGTCAATGTTGCCCACCATAAATAGCTTAACACTACAAATAAAACGGTAGCCAAAAATTTCCCTTTAAATAAATACCGGTCGAGAATAAAATACGAGCCCACATAAAAAATACTGATTACGGCAACAAGGTCTTTCCCCACCAAAAACCAACCCATGGTTTTATCGAACTTACTGTAACCCCGGTAATACATATATCCGAGCAAAACCCATAAGAGCAGATGTAAAGCAATCCTGATCGGGGTTGTATATTTAATATCCCACTCCAGCTCTTGCACCCGCTTAAAATTCCCTTTGGCAGAATGTATAATATTCAATTTTGTAGCATTTAAAAGTGATTTCGTCGAAAAAAACTTGAGAGATAAATATATATTTTTTCTTTTGATAAATAAGAAGGTTTTAGACTTTCCTATAATTAAATATTTACAAGCATGAAGATACAGCTCGCAAATTTTCCGCACTATAAACAACACGATGTGATGGACTGTGGTCCAACCTGCCTGCAGATCATTACCAAATTTTATGGCAAGTTTTTCTCCATCCAAAAAATCCGCACACTGAGCCAGATCGGTAAAACGGGTGTATCGCTCTTAGGAATCAGCAAAGCGGCCGAGAAAATAGGCATCCAATCTGTAGGTGGTAACATCACCTTCGAGAAGCTCGAAAAACGTGGACAGCTCCCTTGTATCATCCACTGGCGTAAAAACCATTTTGTGGTGGTATATAAAATCACCAAAAAGAAAGTACACATTTCCGATCCCGCCAGCGGCCTGCATGCTTACACACACGATGAATTTCTTAATAACTGGGCCTACACCTCCATTAACCAAAAAGCCGCTGGTATAGCCTTATTGTTAAGCCCAACGCCCGATTTTTATCTCACTGAAGAAGATATTACCGAGAAACGCGGTAGCATGAGCATATTGCTTAAACATGTTTTTCATTATAAAAAACTACTGAAACAACTGGCCGCAGGTTTACTGGCCGGGGCTGTAATACAATTAATATTTCCTTTTTTTACCAAAGCGCTGGTAGATGTTGGGGTAAAAGGAGCGGATGTACACTTTATTTATATTCTTCTTTTCGGTCAGTTATTGATGACGCTTGGGCAAACTTCAGTAGAACTGTTACGCGGCTGGATACTGCTCCACATTACCGCAAGGGTTAACCTGTCTATCTTATCCAACTTTTTAAATAAACTGTTAAACCTTCCCTTGTCTTTTTTCGATACCAAGTTAAACAGTGATATTTTACAGCGCATAGAAGATCATAAAAGGATTGAAGCCCTGCTAACCGGCAGCACGCTCAATACCTTGTTTATGATGATTGCTTTCCTGGTTTTCAGTGTGGTGCTGTTTATCTACAACCCCACTATATGCATCGTATTTATTATTGGCAGTGCCATTTATTTTGCCTGGATCTACATTTTTATGGAGAAAAGGAAAAAACTCGATTTTAAGCGTTTCGAACTTCAGGCCCAAAACCGGGCAAAAACCCTGCAGGTAGTAAACGGTATTCACGAGATTAAAATAAACGACTGCGGCACCAAAAAAATATGGGAATGGGAGGGTATACAGGCCAAGCTCTTCCGTTTAAATGTGAGTACACTTTCATTAAGTCAGTACCAACAGGTAGGCGCCACTTTTATTAACCAGGCCAAAAACATCCTGATTCTCTTTTTGGCTACCCGCCTGGTAATCGATAAGCAGGTAAGCCTTGGCGATATGATGGCCATCCAGTTTATCATCGGGCAGATGAATGCCCCGATTGTACAGTTGGCATCTTTCTTACAGTCTTACCAGGACGCACAGATCAGTATGGATCGTTTGGAACAGATACAGCATTTGGAAGATGAAGAATCGCCTGTTAAAAATTATACCTATAAAATGCCTCCCGGAAGGAGTATACAAATTAAAAATATGAGTTTTATTTATCCTGGAGCAGGTAATAAGCCCGTTTTAAACAGCCTGGATTTTACTATCCCGGGCGGTAAAACCACAGCCATAGTAGGAAGTAGCGGAAGTGGAAAAACCACCATTTTAAAGCTGCTGCAAAGAATATCAGAACCCACATCGGGCGAAATTTATATAGATAACCTGCCCTTTAGCATGATTAGTCCGAAGTTTTGGCGCCAGCACTGCGGCGTGGTGATGCAGGATGGTTTTATTTTTTCTGATACCATTGCCAATAACATTGCCCTCAATGAAGAATTTACCGATCCGGCAGAAATGGACCGTGCCATCCATATTGCCAATATAGAGCAGTATATAAAAAGTCAGCCCTTGGGTATTTATACCAAAATCGGGGAGGATGGTAAAGGTTTAAGTGGCGGACAACGGCAGCGGGTTCTGATTGCCCGTATGGTGTACAGAAATCCCGAATATATTTTTCTTGATGAAGCTACAAGCTCACTGGATTCATCAAATGAAAAGGTAATTATGGAACGTCTTTATAACTTTTTCGAAGGGAAAACCGTGCTCATTGTAGCACACCGCTTAAGTACCGTTAAAAATGCAGATAACATTTTAGTGCTCGATAACGGTAATGTAGTAGAGCAGGGTAATCATAATACCCTGGTAGCCAAGCGTGGTTACTATTACGAATTGATCAAAAATCAGCTTGAATTAGGAAATTAATCAATAAGCCATGAAAACAGCAACAACTTCATTTATCGAAACTTTAAGGTTAAACCAACAACATAAAACTGCAGATAAGTTTGCCAAGCCACAGCGCGGCGTATTCAGTATCCTGTTAAATGCAGAGGCAGCAAAAAAAATGGGCGACGAAATGAATGACCGCATTTCGGAGGTAACAGATACCTATTTTAATGCCGTGGTACTGTGCAGAAAAAATAAACTTACTGAAGCACATGCCGTGCTGCTTTTGGGCGATACCGCTTTCGAAGGTTTTGAAGAAGAGCCTCAACGTTTAATCAGGCTTTTTAAACTATCGGCATGGGCCAATTACTACTATAAGGCCGGACAATTTAACCAGGGGATTGATTTTCTGGTTTCCGGTTTATCTTTAAGTGCCGGACTGGAGGCCGAAGGTTATGAGGTATTGCAGTTTAGGCGTATAGAACAATTACAGAATATTTCGCGCATTTTGTTCAGCAGTAAAAAATACCTTGAAGGGTTTACGCTATTGCGCTCGATACTCCGCTTTATTATTAGCGGAAATACTGATGGATTATATGTAAAAGACTGGAACCATCAAAAATTTACGCAGATAAGGCAGATGACAGAGAGTACCCTCGATTCGGTATTTATACAACTGGCTGTTTTAAACAGTTCGGCACACGAAACGCCATTTGGCGATCTATTTTACTACGATTTCTTCTTTAAAGAGTTGCTGGAAACCATGGAAACCGACACCTATAACCGCAGCATTTTATACAACTGGATGTACGTAAAAGCCTCTTATTTTAAAGAAGGACCGGAATCTTTTTTAAACAACATCAGCATCTTTTTAAAAGACGAAGAAATTTCGCCTGATTATAATAAATTGAAAGAAAACCTATTATTGCAAAGCATCCGGGTATTAGAAAAACACGAATGTAAAGATTTAAAAAAGGTACAGGAGGGTGTCTCTTTATACCTTAACAACTTACAGCTTGTGACGTTATAATGTCTAATGTCTCTCCTTCTTCAGCCATTGATTTTTTCATTGGCTGTTTTACTTCTTTCTTTAGCCTGCTTACTCCATAGCCAAATAATGTTATAAAAATAATAGCATATAGCAGCCCGATTAAACGGTTCTTCAGGTATCTGTTATTAGAGATATATTTCGCTAAAATTGTAGGGGTAAGCTTCTTTAGAACCCTTGTGGTATCCATAGGGTACGCACCCGCAGACGTAAAAAACTCATGATCTTTCATAAACCCTTTATACCACACTTTACCAATCGAATAACTGGTTAGCGTATCTGGTAAATTAATCTTTCTTTGCTCCGTTAAAGTTTGAACGTTTAACGGAATTATCGGCGCGCCAACATTTTGTTTGTCATCTTTAACCGGCTCATAGTGATCCTCATCCCAGTACATAAATTTCTCATCCGCATGAGGCATTCTAATTGATGTAGGCAAGCGTTCCCAAACGGCAAAAGAAGTGGTGCCAACAAATAATAAAATGATACAGGAAATAGTAATATAGCGGGGGGAGAAACGGGGGACGTATTCTGGTTTAGGGGGAATTATTGGCGGTTGTTCAATATTACCTCCATTTATTTTGACATCATCAGTTTTTACAGGAATAATTACTATTGGTGGTGTAGTTGGTTTACCTATCCGTTCCTTTTCATCTTTAATTATCTCGCCCTGTTTATTTTCTTCCCTATCTTTATTTATTTTTTCATTTTCAGGATTTTGCTTACCATCATCGTTTCCACTTGTTATCGTAGTAAATGGTTTACCTATTTTAACATTAGTTGTACCGATAACTTCTTCTAAATCTGATGGCTTATCCTTATAAAAACTTGTGTAATAAGATGTACTTGGTCTAGGTTGAAAATCTATTAACCATGCCAACAGTTCAGCATACCTAAGCCCATAATTCGGCACACCTCCCTTTAAAATTTTCGGCATCTGTTTAAATTTTTCTGCTAAAGAATTCTCAAGAACAGTAAGATACCCTTTGTCCCGATCTACTCCTTTGAAAAATTGTTTGAATATTTCGTCGTCTTTAGGAGTGCGTTCTCTTTCTCGGTAAATAATTAAACATTCTTCACGTATATTTCCAGGGGTTGGATCCAATAAATTAGACGAAAGATTCCCTTCTCTCTTTTTCTTTTGATAGGCATCAAATACAACTTTTCTATATTCTTCGGGCATTTTTTAAAAATTTAGTCGTAAAAATAAGACGGAATTTCCGGAATTTTTACGGTTAACCGGAATTCTAACGGAATGAAAGGAACGAACGGAATCTTTTGATAACTAACGATTTAAAGCCCCCATATTTGTATCGTTGATCAGCACAGGCGGCGATTCATTATCAAAGCTAAATAAAAAACTGATTAATAAAAAGAGTAGAAATCGCGGTAGTAAATAGCCGGTTTGGGAAGCAGTTATTAGCTCCCGTGATAGAAACTCAGACTTCCCAAATTTTCAGAAGGCCTTCTGATTTACAAACCCGGAGAAGGGCTCGTGAACGGTTCGCGGGTACCCTCCTTAGTAATCATCCTTAAAAAATTTAAAGTCATGTTTTTACCTCTTTTTATTGCCATATTACTTGGCCTGGCAACGCCTACAAATACAAATAACAATTGCAACCATAACGGTGGTACAGTAGTAAGTACTAATGATACAGATCCTGGAGATCCAGGTGACCCAGGAGATGGGGATCCAGGTGATGACACAGGAGGCGAAGGCTCACATGTCCCACCAAAAAACCCATAGTTGGCAATCGATCTGAGATAAAAATTATCTCAAATGATAAGTAAGGCAGTATTTTCTGCCTTACTTTTTGTTTATAAACTATTCGAAATATCTAAGTAAAATAATCTTGTTTTTTATATTTGAGTAAATAATTACTCTCGCTCTTGAAAAAAATATACACCCTTCTATTTTTTCTTCTGGCAGCATTTGCTTGTAGGAAAAAGATCAACACTTCTGCACCGACTAAAAACCAGAATTTTGAGACGGCAGAATCCTTTTTCTTTAAAAATAACGATTCTTCATTCTATTACTTTAATAAGGTAACGACTACTTCTAAGGATAGCTTACAGGTAGCAATGGCCTATAATTATATGGCCGTGATCCAATCAGATGCCGGAGATTACTTTGGGGGGCAAGAAAGCTTAACATTATCATTAGGTTTCTTAAATGAACACAAAAAAACAGACTTTGCCTGCCTTGCTTCTAACTATAATGAGCTCGGCTTAAATAGTACGTATTTTAAAAAATATACCGAGGCTATCAATTATTATAATTCGGCACTAAAGTTTTGCCAAAACAATGCCTACAAATTACAATTCCTTAATAATAAAGCATTGGCTTATCAAAAAAGTGGAGCATATTCGAATGCGATTGATATTTACAATGAGGTTTTAAAAAAAATTAGTAACAGGAAAGAATACGCAAGAGTACTTTCCAACTTAGCTAAAACAAAATGGCTTCAAAATTCCAATTATAATCCACTAGCAGATTTTTCAAAAGCATTGCAAATCCGCTATTTAGAAAAGGATGAATGGGGACAAAATGCAAGCTACTCACATATTGCTGATTATTATGAAAAGAAAAAACCAGATTCAGCATTTAATTACGCGCAAAAGATGTATTTGATTGCGACGAAGCTCAATAGCCCTGATGACCGGCTCGAAGCACTTCAAAAATTAATTAAACTTAGTCCAGCCACTAAAACAAAACAATATTTTCAAAAATATCAAAGCATTAACGACAGTTTGCAAACTACCCGTAGCGCTGCCAAAAACCAATTTGCCCTGATCCGTTACGAAACAGAAAAAAGCAAAGCCGATAATCTCGTGCTACAAAAGGACAACGATGGCAAAAGATATCAGATTATTATACTCATTACCTGTATTCCTTTACTTATTATCGTAGGTACACTTTGGTATAAAAAAAGGAAACAGAGATTAGAACTAGAAGCTCAAAACACCATTCGCAATAATAAGCTAAAAACCTCGCAAAAAGTACATGATGTTGTGGCTAACGGATTGTATCGCATTATGAGTAAACTCGATCATCAGGAAACCTTAAAGGACAGCCCTATCATCAATGAAATAGAGGAACTTTATGAGCAATCGCGCGATATTTCTTATGAAAAACCTGAATTCAAAAATCGACCTTTCAACGAAAAAATTTCTGAAACCTTAAAATCTTTCGCTTCCGAAAACACACGGGTAGTACTTGTTGGAAATTCGGCAGCACTATGGGAGAAAGTTTCAGAACAGGCAAAAGAGGAAATAGAACATATCCTACAGGAACTGATGGTAAACATGAGCAAACACAGCCACGCAAGCGATGTGGTGATCAGGTTTGAACAGGTACAGCAAAAAATAAACATTTATTATACCGATAATGGCATTGGCATTGCAGGCAAGCCACAACCTAAAAATGGCTTAACGAATACGGGAACCCGTATTGATGCAATTGGTGGTACCATTACCTTTGATACCAAAGTTGAAAAGGGGCTTAAAATCCAAATCTCTTTTCCGGTTTCTTAATTGTATTAAATATGTTTAAAAGAATACTGATTGCCGAAGATCATGAAACACAGAATATTTCTCTGCAAAAAACATTAACCGAACTGGGTGCAGAAAAACCTGAATATGTTTTTTATTGCGACGATGCACTTACCTGGATAAAAAATGCCGTTAAAACAGGGCAGCCTTACGACCTGTTGATTACCGACCTTTATTTTGAGGAAGACCATAACCGCCAAAAAATTACGGGAGGGGCCGAACTTATTAAAGCCGCAAAAGAAGTACAGCCCGGTTTAAAAACCTTGGTATTTTCCGGGGAAAGTAAAACTGCAGTGATTGATTCGCTATTTAAAGAAATGCACATTGATGGTTATGTGCGCAAAGCCCGCCATGATGGCCAGTATTTAAAACTCGCTATATCTGCCATCCTCAACCATAAAAAATACCTTTCGCCTGATTTAAAACTGGCCAGGAAAGAAAATAATTCGCACGATTTTTCAGATTTGGATATTGCCATCATCTCTCAGCTGGTGGAAGGTACACCTCAAAAAAACATCCCTTACTACCTTCAGGAAAACAATATTAAACCTTCTGGCCTGAGTAGCATAGAAAAACGTCTTAATCTGATGAAAGAAGTGCTCGGTTTCTCCAAAAATGAACAGCTTATCGCTTACTGTAAAGATATCGGGATTATTTAGGCAAGCGCAAAGGGTAAGGCATTTTATTCCTGCATAGTGTGAAGACGCTTAGTCTCGGTTAGCTCCTGGCCATTCATTCTTCCGGGCAATTATTATCCTGAGGGATAATTTATTGTATAAAAATCAATATGAGTGACAGCCCGCTTATGGGTCGTCATTTCGAGCGGAGTGCAACGCAGTCGAGAACCACGATTGCTCAGCGAAGCCAAATCTGTCTCTAATAGATTTCTCCATTTCGCTACCGATGAAAAATCGGCACGCTCCAGTCGAAAGGACGATTCTTCTATAGGATTTAATGATAGCCTGTCGATGGATCAACAATTAACCAGTTAACTAGCGCAGCTACGGTTTCCCGTAAGGTTTGTCCTTATTCCCCTCCTATTTTTGATCAAAAAAATAACTCTGGGAAAATTTATCATTACTAAAAGAAGCAATAACGAATATCAGTTTAACCTTAAAGCTGCAAACGGACAGGTGATCCTCACCAGCGAAGGTTACAATGCAAAGGCATCGTGTTATAAAGGCATCGAATCAGTTAAGAACAATGCAACCACCGATGCCAGGTACGACAGGAAAATCGCCAAAAACGGCAAATATTATTTCAACCTGAAGGCCGGAAACGGAGAGGTTATCGGCACAAGCCAGCTATATACTACAGATGATGCACGCAATAAGGGTATCGAATCGGTTAAGGCAAATGCACCTGGTGCTGAAATTGTTGATGAAACCATTTAACGGAAACGCTATGGATCTTAAACTTAAATTAGAACAACTCCATCAACGGGTGGTGGGTTTAAAAGACCAGATCAATACCGAAGAGGCCACTAAAAATGCATTTGTCATGCCGTTTATTCAAATCTTAGGTTACGATATTTTTAACCCTACAGAAGTAATACCCGAGCACATCTGCGATATCGGAACCAAAAAGGGCGAAAAAGTAGATTATGTGATCCGCAAAAACGGTGAACCCATTCTCATTTTCGAATGTAAACATTGGAAAGAGAGTGCCGATGCACACAATTCGCAGTTACACCGCTACTACCATGTTTCTAAAGCCAGGTTTGGTGTGTTAACCAATGGTACGGTTTATAATTTCTATACCGACCTCGAAAAGCCCAATATTATGGATGAGAAACCTTTCTTTACCATCGATATTGAAGACCTGAAAGACAATGCCATTAAAATTCTCCAAAGCTTTACCAAAAATGAGTATAACCTGGAAAATATTCTCGATTCGGCCGAAGGTTTAAAATACATTAAAGCCATCAGGAAAGAATTTGAAAAAGAAATTGATACCCCATCCGACGAAATCGTAAAATTATTGGTAAACCGGTTTTTCGACAAACCGCTCACCGCAAACCGGATGGTCGCTTTTAAAGAATATACCAAAAAAGCCCTGGCCGTTTCCATCAACGAATCCATCAGCGATCGTTTAAAATCGGCCCTGAATATTAACGAGAAAATTGAAAAAAAGGATGGAGAAAAAGCGATGCCTGTTACCGTAGATCCCGATTCTTCTAAAATTGTAACTACCGAAGAAGAGCTGGAAGCTTTCCAGATTGTGAAGGCTATTCTACGCGAAAAAATTCCAGCTGCACGCATTGCCTACCGCGATACGCAATCGTATTTCGGTGTATTACTGGATGATAATAACCGCAAACCGATCTGCAGGTTCCATTTTAATACCACCAATAAATACCTCGAAACTTTCCATAACGGAAAACATGCCGGAGAGAAAAAACAGTTGTTTAGTCTGGATGAGCTTTACGATTACAGGGCTCAATTACATCAAACTTTAGAAAATTATTAATTATCCGCTCTTCACTAAAAAATGCAGGGGCTGCTTCATGGCCAGTTTTGGGAGCAGACAGGGCAGCCGCTCATTTTTAAAAAATATCGTCACACAGAACTCGTTTCAGGGTCCTTCATACGAGTAGATCTCTCTTCCAGTAAATAGTAGTGAAGCGGGAGGGATTACCCTAAGGTTAGCCGTAAGGAATCTGTTTTTAGCCTGAATACCTTAGCGGCATGAAACATCTCATTACACTGCTAATTTTAACCTTCGCAACGGGCATGGCCCAGGCACAAAAAAGGAAAGTAATCACTTATCAGCTAATGGAACCCGGCTTTAACACCAAAGCAATTAGCGGAACCATCAGCGAAGTTTATACGACCAGGCGTTACGGGAAGACCTTCTGGTGGGTGTGCATCGGTAGAGATACGATTATCCATGTATGGCCCAGGCACCTCGATACCACAACCATGAAACCCGGGCTTACCCGGACATTTATTTCCATTAAACGCCTCGATAATAATTGGTGGAAGAAAGAAAAATCAGAAGATGAGGTGAAGCCTGAGGAATGATTTTTTCAACTCCTTGGTTTGATATCATTCCAGGCGAAACGCAATGCAGTAGCGAACCCAAAAAGTGCCCAGCAAAACTAATTTGTCTAGGTAGATTTGCGCTTGCGGAGAGAAGCCATCCCTTTTCTTACAGGCACATAACTAACTATCAATCAAGCTATATCATTTTTAAAATTGTTTTTCATTTTACGGTTTCCCGTAAGGGATAGCCTTTCTGCATATCTATTTTTGAACCATAAACTTAAAAAACAAAGTATTATGGAATACAAAGTGGTACCCTTTACTGCAACCTTAGATCAAAAAAATGAAACAACAATTACTGTAGCTAATCAATTGGAAAAGCTAATCAAACGATATCAAACTCAAGGTTGGGAATACATCAGATTGGAAAGTGTTTCGACATATGTAAAACCTGATCCAGGTTGTTTTGGATTAGGTGCCAAGCCAGGTTATTTAGCTTCCTATCAAATGATTGTTTTTAGCAAAGTAGGCTTATGAAAATAATTTTACTCTCGCTTATTAGAATTTACTGGGCAGTATTTCCTAAAAATAAAAGGTATAAATGTATTTTCAGATTAAGCTGCTCTAAGCACGTTTATCAAGTTACTGAACAAGAAGGCCTGCTCGAAGGATTTAAAGCATTGAAATATCGATATAGAAATTGTAGAAACGGATTCCATCTTTTCAAAAATCATGTTGACGACAGCATGACGATGATATTACCAGAAGGTAACCTACTCCTAGAAAATGAAATTTCGGAAAGATTTATAAAGACCTGAATATCCTATTCACAAATCAAAAAATATTTTCATCCAATATTTACTAATCTCATGAAAAAATCTCATTCTCAATATGGAAAGGTAAAATTTTTCTTTTTCTATACGTTCCTTACCTGCCTATGTATCAATTGCAAAACAATAGATGGAGATGGAGCAAATGATCAAGTAGATCAATGCATTAATATAAAAGGAAAGAGACCAAAAGGCTGTCCAATATTGCCAACAATTGGCAAGGTAAGGCTATATCTCGAAACATCAGCAAGTATGAATGGATACTTTGGTGGCAACACAGAATATAAACAGATTGTAACTGATCTGGCGGTAAAAATTGATAAAGAAATTTCTCCGACTAGCATCAACTTTATATCAGATACCATCCGAAGTTTTCCTAATAATGCAACAGCATTCAGTAGCCACATCGCAACAACCAAACTTGCTATAGATAAAAGCTCCCAGCTTCACGAAATTTTTAAAAAGATAGCATTAAATACAAAAGGTGAGGATGTTTCCATTTTCATTTCCGATTGTATTCTTTCTTTTCCCAATAAAGTAGTAAAAGCAAATCCCTCAATAAACAAAACATCGGCTAGTAGTACATTGAAAAACAACATCTACTCTACCTTTATAGATCTAAAAAACAATAAGCAGGCAGCTAGCTTATATGCTTTCAGCTCACAGTTTTTTGGAACGTATTATGATTATCAGAATGTAAAAACAAAACTTCCTGGAACGGTAAGACCTTTCTATATATGGGTAATTGCAAAAAATAATATTTTACCAGTTTTCGACGAGAAACTGATAAGGATTACCGATTTCAAACCAGAACAATCTTTGCATTTTGGCCTAATCGATAATATGGTTAACCAATATCACATCCTTACCCAGTTAGGTATGGTTGGCGAGTGGGCACTAATCAAAAGCGATAACAAACAAAGCGATGTAGGTATTGAAAACGTCAAGACCGCTAAAAATAATCCTCAGGAATTTTATGCTGCGGTAGATTTAAGTACCCTGCCACCCTATGCTCAAAAACCTGAATACATTGCTAAAAATTTAAAACTTAATCAAAAAGGCTGTACTGCAGCGGTTACCGTATCAGTAAAAGGCAGTGCGGATAGATTGAAAAGCAATAAACAGAAAACTTTTTTTGCACAGGCTACACACATCATTAAAGTAACCATTAAGAATATTCAATTAGAAAATGCCTCATTACAAATTACCCTACCCTTACAGTATGATACCTGGTATCAAAACTGGAGTACTATGGATGATAAACAGGTAAAAACATTAGGCAAAAAGACCTTCGCTTTTCAGTATCTGGTTAATGGCATTATGGAAGCCTATAACAATACCGATAAAAATTTCATTGATCTAAAATTTCAAATTAACCAATAACAATTATGCTTTTAAGTATCTTTTCAAACCTTTACCAACTCATTTCGGGTGTACACCATAGCGTTCCGGATTATGTTGATGAAGTTTACGATAATGTTGGCGTACCAACCTTAATTATCGTTGTCATTATTACGGCCATATTTTACCTTTTATTGGGCCGCTGGAAGCCTGTGTTCTTTAAAACAGGACATTGGATATTTACGCTATTACTCACGGCAATAATTGCAGTTGTATTTGCATTTACCAGCGCTATTAAAGTAATCGGAGAATCTGATAGTTATATGTTCCGGTTCTCTCTCATGAATGGCATCCTGGCTGCGATACTGTTTTTTATCCTTTCAACTGTACTCAAAAGGCTCTCCATTTTTGCAAAACGTACGCCTTTTTAATTAAAGAAATCATGATTAGAAATACATTTATTTTCGGCATTGGTGGTACAGGGGCAAGAGTAGTCCGTTCGTTAACCATGTTATTGGCAGCAGGTACAAAACTTAATGATACCGACAAGGTTATACCGGTTATTATTGATGTTGATGCGAAAAATGCTGACACTACCCGAACGCTAAAAGCTCTCGAAGCCTATAAGACGATCAGGAAGAAAGCTTATACCGCCAAAAAAAATGCTGATGGTTCTGATATTGCAACAGGCTTTTTTAATACAAATCTTAACACTTTAAGTTCATTCCAAAATGACGGAGCAGAAAAGATTGATGACTCCTTTCAACTCAAATTCGATAACCTCGAAACTTCCTTTATCAAATACATCGATCCGAAAGAAGAATTGGTTAATGATGTAACCATGGATTTTTTAAGGGCGTTGTATGATGATACACCATCAAGCCATGCCAATTTCGATAATACCGAACTGAATTTACGCCTAGATGAAGGTTTTAAAGGAAATCCTAATATAGGATGCGTGGTTTTTAATAGTTTATCTACCCTTAAAGAATATCAGTTTGTAGCAAAAAGTATAAAATCAGATGATAGGATATTTATAATAAGCTCAATTTTCGGTGGTACAGGCTCTTCAGGATTTCCGCAATTAATTAAACTAATTAAGAGTGATGATAGGTTACGTGATATCAAACTTGGTGCACTAACGGTTATGCCCTATTATAAAATTGCTGATAAAACTAAGGCTGGCGGCGACGGCAATATCAAATCAGGAAGTTTTGATGCCAAAACAGAGGCTGCTCTAACCTATTATGCTAAACACCTTGCAGGCAAACTGAATGCCCTTTACCATGTTTGGGATAATCCGATCAAACAATATGAATATAATGCCGGTGGCGATGCACAGTTAGATCCTGCACACTTGGTTGAGTTGATAGGAGCAACAGCAGTTATCGATTTTATCAACAAACCTGATGAAATACTTAATCAGAATAATATCACAAAATATTTTGATTACGGTATTATCCAGGAAACTGCTGCTATAGATTTCAGACATTTTTATGAGTGGTCTTCCAAACAGATTATGGAGCCTTTGGCTTTGTTTTCCTATGCCATGAAAATTTACCTGGATTATTTTCCAAAGTTTAAAGATATGGCTTTTTATAAAGATCTGTTAGCAGATAAAATTCATTCAGATATTTTTTATCAGACTTTATCAACATTTCTAGGTACCCATTTTAAAGGATGGCTTAAAGAAATGTCAGATAACGAAAGAAAATTTGAACCCTTTCAATTAAACGCGGAGCTTAATTCATTTATAACGGGCAAAATTATTCCCATTAAAAAAGTACTTGGTGTAACTGTAAACGCAGGCCTGAGCGAGCTTTTTATTAAAGAAAAGTTAGGCAAGATAGAAGATGAACTTAAAAAGTCGATACCAGATCCTGAAAAGGAGAAAAGATTGCTACAGCTCCTTAACCAAATTGCACAAGAATGTTATAAGATTTTAGATTCATTACCAACAATGACAGTATAAAGATATGGCATATACATTTAGAAAATACGGAGGTTTCAATCCTAATGAGGTAAAGTGCTGGTCACTTACCAATCAGATAAAAGTAGATCACTTTGAAATCCGCGAAACTTTTGCCAGACGCGGTAAATCCAAGATAGGAACATCAATCCCATCTCCAATGGCTAGAATGGAGCTTTTTGAAACCGCTTTTCAAATGGTTTCTTCAGATAATCAAGCAACCTTAAAAGGATCATCTACTTATCATCAATTGGTATCGGATTGTTTGGACATGATGCAGCTTTTATTTAATACCAACGAATCAGATATCGGACCAGGCAAGAAAATATGGTTCAAAGAGTGGCGTGTGCAAGAAAATCTGAACAAGCTTAGTGCAACAGCAAAAAACCACCCTCATCAACTTCTTGCTAAAGCTTTTTCACTTGTTTTTGATGGACATTCGGCACAATCTGAATTTGCTGGAACCGAAAGCATCTACCTGATTTATTACGAGAATAAGCTTATGGGTGGCACTTCGCCACTTACGTTGTTTTTTACTTCTCCAAACTGGGACCGTTATGTAACCGATAAACAGATTGCACATCTTCCGAAAGGAAACGATGGCGGTACTTTTTTCAGCGATGACTACAAGGCTTTGTTTGAACGCGATCGGTCATTTGTAGAGTATTTATATAAAATCCTGCTGAAAAATCCAAAAGGATTTGAAAAGTGTATGGGTTTGAAACAATACATCAACAAAACCATCGAGAACCATTTTCCCGACCTCCAGCATAAGTTTATGGATTGGGCTAAAAATGAGACCAACAACCTAAATAATGAGTACCTGGCGCTTAAAACCAATATTGGTGGCAAGCTATTAACTGTAAATGGAATATACTTTTATCACCAGAGTGAAGAGGTAAAACGCAAAAAGATCAGGCTGGTAAGCGATTTTGTAATCAGGGCATCGAATGATAAGTACGCGAATCAGAAAGATAAAGAAAGGAATAATGTAAAGGTAGAACCCCCTCTTGTATTGGTAGATGGGATGAACCTACCCGGCGATTACATGGAAGAAAATGCTGCCTGGGATTCTACAACTAAAATCCGGTATTATCTTCATCAGCATACACCATTATTCGAAAGAAAACTACCTCAGGGAGATTCCTTAACAGTAACGTATCCATTTATCACCACTGAAGATTTTTTGGAAGACACCCTAATGGAAATGCCTTTTAAAATCAATAAAAGTAAATTCTTTACTAGTGTAAATGGCGATTTTAAATGCCTGCTTCCCATCAAAAAGGAATATTTCAATTTTTTCAATTTTGATGATCTGAAAAGAAACCTCGATATCAAAATAGTAAACAACGATGTAACCGTAACTTTAAAAGTACCGGTTAACAATAAAAAGGGTGTTAGTGAAATCGCTTTCGTAAAAACTTATTCTCCTAAACAGATTCTTAAGTGTAAGGCAGATATTGGCATATTCCCTTTTTATAAGATCAACGAAATCGATCCAAAATATCAATTCCTTAACGATTTTACGGTACTGCTGGCCGAGCGTAATGATGTGCTTAAATTAGAAGCACTTAATTTCTATACTTATGATGGAGTAGTGTATACAGACAACAACCACGCTGATAAGATCAAAGCCTCCTCTACACAGCGTTCAACTTCTGCTGATACAGAAGGTACAGCTTTGGCTACATCCAGGTACTATAACCTCAAAGAATCTTTTGATTATTTAGAGATAAGATATCTGAACAATCAGGCAGAAATAGGGGGAATCATCATTCCTAATTTTGAAGGCCGGACTTATAACAAATTGAATCTTAATAAGGCTATGACCTTTGCAATCGATTTTGGCACATCGAATACTCATATTGCTTTTAAGCAGAATAACTCTTCTTTGCCCCTGCCATTTGAAATTAACGAGGCAGACCAACAGATGATAATGTTGAACGAACCTATTGAATCGAGTGATTTGGGTGAGCGTTATAATAACAGTTTTGGTTCTATTCCAGAGGCAGCATTGACGCGAAACAGAGAGTTTATCCCAAGTATTATTCTTAAAACAAATAAAAACTCAACAGTATCATTCCCTTTTAAAACTGCAACATGCGAGGTGTCCTCATTCAATAATCTCGATAAAGAAAAAGCTGAATTGTTTGGACACATCAATATCGGATTTAATATAGAAAGTGAAGAACAACTTGCCAGTAATTCTATCTACACTACCAACCTCAAATGGTTATTGGAAAGTAATTCCGATCCAACCAAAAATCAATCAAATAAAGCAAGGGTTTCGTTTTTTATTAAGCAATTACTTTTACATATCAAGACAAAAGCAATTCTTAATTTCTGTCATCCAGATCAATTGGATGTGCTCTGGTCAATTCCATCGTCAATGGATAAAATGACAAAGGCAGAACTGGAAAAGATTATTAAAGAATCCTACATCAGTATTTTTCCCGTATCTCCTCCATCAAAAGTGCAACAGCTCGCAGACCCCATTAAAGAATCTGTAGCTCCGTATTTCTTCCTTACTAAAAATGATAGTGGTATACAAGAAGGTGCTAATGTAATCAATGTAGACATTGGTGGTGGTACTACCGATATCATGATGTTTATGGAATCAACAGGTAATAGGAAAGACAAATACCTCACCACATCATTTAGATTTGCAGGAAGTGATATCTGGGGAAGTGGCCATAAAGGAAGCTTAAAAGATAATGGATTTATTAAAAATTATCTCCAGTATAAACAGGCAAATAATATTGAAGGCAAAGCAAAATTATACCTTGAAAAGGTACAGCTTGATAATAACCTCAGTTCTGATGACTTAGTAAGTTTGCTATTTAGATATGATAAGAGCATGAAGTTTAGCGACTCGATAACAAGCGGGAATACTAACCTTTCAATTGTTTTATACATACATTATAGTGCAATAGTTTATCATATCTGTCAGGTAATAGAATCAAAAAAGTATCCTCTGCCAAGATATCTTTCTTTTACGGGCAAAGGCAGCCAATACCTAAAGCTGTTATGTAATGGTAGTGAAACAGAATTGAATAATTTCACAAAATTGCTATTCAAAGCATATTCTGATCAGGCATCACAAACTTCTTTTAGGGTTCACGTTAATGATGACCCAAAAGTAATTACGGCTAACGGTACAATAGAATATTTTCAGGCCGATATTCAGGATCAGTTTGTTGAAGTTCCCCGTGGACAAACCTTCGAGAGTTTTGATCAAGATCAAAGGAAAAAGTATCAGGACTTTGTTTACGCTGGCTCATCCAATGACAATGTAACAAGTACTAAGGAATTTGTTGTTAAGGATACAAAGGATTTGGATAGCGAAATTAATGTGGCTGTTTTAAAAAATGTAAACAGATTTTTAGAGCTCACCTTAGGTAATAAGCAAATTATAGATTTTCTCTATGCTTTTAAAATTAAGGATACCAAGCTCGTGCTTGATGCGCTAAAATGGAACGGCGATATTTTTAATGGCGAAGGACTTATTTACGATAGTTATAAAAAAGTACTGAAAGACCTTCAAAAACAGGATGGTGAAAACCAACTTTCAGAATCGCTTTTCTTCTTTGCATTTAAAGATTCGCTTTACAGGCTGTCTAAAATATTAACTGAATCTAACCCCTCATAATAATATGTATAAAAGAACCATCTACCTTTTTTTGATCTTAATGTTATCTGTTTTTCAGCTAAAGGCGCAATTATTGGTTACACAATTTAGCGATACAAAGCTTATTACTCCATCAAATATAGGATACTTGCAATCTATCATCATTCTATGCCTATTGGTTTATCTGATCATTGTTTTAAAAAATAAAAAAAGCAAGGAAAAGGAACTGGCATTTATGAAAAGTGAAGTTGCAAATACAACGTGGAAGAAGACTCAATTGAATACCGAATTAGAGGATTTAAAGATTAAGAACGCTAAGTTGGAAGAGGAAATGAGCATACATAGGCTGAAAGAAGAAACACTGTTAAAAGAATTTGTTCCTGAAGAACAAAATAATGTAAATACTATAGAGTGGCAAATCGATAAGCCTAAAGTAGTTAGGCAACCTGAACGCTTTTATACCAAATATGCCGATCTAATTGATGGCTTTTCTGTAGCAGAATTAGTAGAAGACGAAAATAATGAAACTATTTTCGAGATCAGGCTACAATCGCCCAACAAGGCAACTTTTAAAGTTAACGAAAACCCAGCCGCACAAAAATACGCATTAACCAATGCAGATTATTTTCTCCAAAAAACCTGTGTATATGATGTAGTGCCATTTGGAAAAATTACAACTGAAAAAGAAGGGCAACTATCGCTTTCTGGTGGAAAATGGGAAATTATTGAACCGGCTAAAATCTCTTTTAAATAATCAATCTAAATGGAAGATCTGTACGAAATAAAAAAGATTATCCATGATCTATTAATAGATCGTATGGGGGAGGTTAATGATGCTGATCTTTTCTTAACTAGAAAGCGAGCTTTAGCAGCAGGTTTGGATAATCAGCAATTTGGCCTTTTAATGCAGGAAGTCCATAACAGCATTAACTGGACTAAGCTTCGTGATGAACGGGAGGGAAAAGACCGTGTAGTTGGTCGTCCTATTAATTTGTTCGGCCAAGAGGTAAAGAGTTTGAGCAAGTTGGGAGAAGTTTTATTTAATAACCATACCAAGGCACTCAGATATTTGGAGGATCATATTTTTCTTAAAGAAAACATCAATTATCTCAGTAATCAGAATGTAGACCTCACCATGTCTTTTCTAGAGACCTATAATGCAGAACCCGATGCAGAAAAAAGGTTTCTGAAAATTATTTATCAACTTAATAAAGGCTTGCCGTTTAAAGTTGAAGGTGAGCTCTTTACAAAACTTAGCGATCTTCTTGAAAAGGGCTGGCAGGATTACGATTTCTTTGAGTCCATATATAAGCGGTTTGCAACAGGGTATTTGCAATTGTGGATTAAACAATGCTTTCCTGAGCTAGTCGGTATTTTACCCAAAGAAAAATCTTTTAAAGATTTTCTGTATTTTATTTATTCATTTAATCCTGAATACCCATTTTATATCGGGCAAGAGTTATTCCATACACCCGAAGATATAGCAGAAGCAGCAAAAAAAGAAAGTAGGCTTTGGCTGGTTTTAATTAAATCGATACAGGATGAACAAATATTAACATGGCTGGAAAGAACAGGTAGGGGTGCTATAATCACTGCATACATTGAGCAAACTAAATTTTTGATCGATCACGAAAAAAACCAAAATGACCTATCTCGCAGCTTAATTCAAAAATTGATAGAAATTATCCAGCCTGAAGTTGAATTACCAAGCCTGTCTGTATCTGTAGATCAACTTAATTTTTTAGGTATCGAATCAAAACCACTTTTGCAGCCCATTACCGTTTCATTAAGTAATGCTGGCTTTGTAAAAGCAACTGTGTTACTTGATCAACAAATTGATGGAATTGTAATCGAGCAAGGATATGTTAGCTTTTTTGATTTAGAACATGCAAAAGATATCACTCTTCATTTAAATATAGATCCATTAAAATTGATAAAAAATAGGTTGTATAATTTAAACCTTAATATCAAAACCAATTATCAATCGCTGAGCATTCCCATTTCGGTTAAAACTGTTTTTCCATTAAAAACATTTTCATTCTACTTGCTAAAGTATTCCCTATTCACTAGCATTTTTTTTGGTTTTATCCGGATACTCATTGTCGCAGCCAATGGCGATAATAACTGGCTCGCACCCGAAATTGCCTGGAGCCATATCACTGCCCAGGTTCCAACTAATCATGTAGCTTACATCGCCATTTTTATCCTTTCTGCTGCTATTCCCATTTTGCTTTGGCCAAAAGTTAAAAAAATCGAAAAGATATGAAAAGTACATTTAAACCTATTCAGCAACAGAAAAGTAACTTTTGGAAATATATAGTTGCTTTGCTTTTTTTTATTAGTGTTCTTCATAATTTTTTTGGTGCGATTACTTACAATACGTTTGTTATTATAGACAATATTTTAAGTGCCTCAGGAGCTAATTCGCCCATATTGATGTGGTTATTTATTGGATGTTTTATTGGCATTGGGATTGGTAGTGTTATTGCCTGCCGTAAATTCAAGTTAAATCCAAGAATAAGCTTACTGGCAGTAGTTCCGGCAGCTATAACATTGACTCTGTTTTCTGCTAACACTGGGCCATTATATGCCATTCATCCAAAAACAGAATTTCAGGCAGAAACAGATACTTCAACAATAGACTCTTTGGCAATTACAAGCACCACTGTCATTGTACCTAAAAAAAAACTAAAGCCGCTTAAGAAAACTAAAAAAGAATTACAGGTTAGCACCTGTATCGATCAAAATACGCAGGTAAGTGTCACGGTAAGATCGGATAGTGTTAAACTTTTTTTTAGAATAGCTAAAATTAAAGATGGCGAATGGAGTGATTGGGAATCCATCTTCATTCCGCAACCTGGTCAATATGCATTATCTGGTAAAAGAGGAAAAATAATCGCTAACAGCATTCAATACTATTATGAAGTAAAGCAAGAATCAACAAGATCGCCTAGTAATCCATTTACCAAATCTCTTTGCTTGGGGCCACTTCATATTGATACCTACTAATAGATCATTTTATATCAAATCAATATAACAAACACTATAATTTTTACCTCCTAAATTTTTCCGTCTTAACTTATGTTAAAATATATTTTTATGGCTCTGGTTTGTCTCATATTTAGCAAACCATTAATGTCACAATCAAAGTGGCAACCAAAGGGCATTCTCCATTCCGATAAAAACATTACGGTTGAAATCGAATATTTAATCTCTCCAAACTCATATAACAATGGAGACAATCAATCTTATTATAGGTATAAAGTCACTAGGATTGGCAAGAAAAGAAACTATTATATTAACTGGCGGTTCGATTTCTTTAACTGTAACAATGAATTAAAAACACAGTTAAACAGTTTATTGATTAACAACAGTACAAAGCCGGGTATCTTTACACCGCCAAACAATGCTTTTTCTGCAAAAAAGATGGCTAACTATTCTAACGATGTAAGGATATCTAAAAGTCTACCCGAGATAGGATCATATAAGCCAAGTTCACAATTATCGATGGAGCCAATTGCAATAAGTGGTAACACAGAACTTAACTCGGGAGAATCTACTACTCTCACATTAGAAGGAGGAAATCTCGCACAGGGTGACAGCTGGAGGTGGTATTATGGCAATTGTGGGAGCAAATTAATTGGTACCGGAACAAAGTTAACCATCACCCCAGACCATAGCTTTAATCTTTTTGTACGTGCTGAAGGCAAGAATGTTACTAATTGTATTTCGACAAAAATTAATGTTAACCAGAAAAGTATTGCTCCCAAGGCCATTTATGGTAGGTCTCAAATTTGTGAAGGAGAACAAAACGTTACACTAAATATTAACGGAGGTAAATTAGTTGGGGCAGCCAAATGGATCTGGTATGCAAACAATTGCGACGGAGAAAAAATCGGAGAGGGAGAAGCTATTAATGTATCTCCTATAAAAACAACTACTTATTTTGTGCGGGCAGAAGATGGTGTTGATAAAACTTCATGCCAATCTTTTCAGATTAATGTAACCAATAAATCAATTATACCTATTGCAATAGACGGGATCGCAAACATAGAATATGGTAGTGAAACTACTTTAATAGTCCATGGTGGCTATTTGGCAACAGAGGCTAAATGGGTATGGTATAAAGGCAGCGGCATCAACAGGAGGATGATTGGAACTGGGCAGAGCATTAATACAGGTCGAATATATTCAGGTGATGTTTTTTCGGTAAGGGCAGAGGGTAATTGTAACAACACTGAGTTTTTGAGTAAAAATGTTATCGTTAAGGGCACTTCTACTCAAACCCACCCAAATGATACAAAAACTAATCAAGCGCGTTTTTTTATTAATGGAGGTATTGTTTTTAATAATGTTTCAACAGTTGGTAAAAGCAACAACTTTAATGTTACAATAGGAAGAGGTAAAAAATTCGGCTGGTTTGCGAAAGCAAAATTCAGCAGTAAATCTACCAATGCTCCATTCAAAACAAATAATACTTCTTTAACTGCTTATAATGTTCCGGGTTATTATAGTTATAACGGAAATATAGTTAGCGAAAGAACTGCCTATACTATTGGTTTATTCTTAGGCAAGAATATCATTTCTGGCTACTTGGGTGGTGGCTATGGTAAAAGAAGATTTTTGTGGGGAATTAATCAGTATCAATATCACAGCTCATTCCCTTTGTCTAGCAGTTATGCAGAAAATATTAACAATAGTTTTAAAGGAGCTGAAATTGAAGGCGGAATAATGTTAAGATTCGCGTTTCTAAACCTAATAGGGGGAGTTAGCTCCATACAGTTTAAATACACCGATTTTAATATCGGAATCGGATTTAATTTTTAGAAATTTTAAAAGATGAATTTACACAAAAAAATAACCTCAATATTATTTATGGTTATCGGATTAACTATAAGTTGCACAAAAGATCCTGCCTTGCCATTAAATACCAATACTAAAATAGAAATAAGTAAACCTAACTTATCTGCGATTACCCAGATCGGCGCTACGGCAACAGCGAAAGCTGAAGGGGGAATAAACGGAGATATTGTTGATAAGGGAATATGTTGGTCTACAGCTACAAATCCTATTTTAAACAGTGCACAACAAAAAAGCGGAGGCTCAGGTGAAGGATCATTTTCTGTCAATTTATCAAATTTGATACCTGGAACAAATTACTTTGTACGTGCTTATTCTCAAAGCAAAAATGAGGTTATCTACAGCGAACAAGTACAGCTTAAAACAATTGATTATCAACTGGCTAGCGTAACAACAAGCAGTGTAACTAATATTACTTTAACCAGTGCATCGGCCATTGGTACAGTTAATGCAACAGGAGGTGGTACCGTAACAACAAAAGGATTTTGCTGGAATACAAGTCCAACACCAACAATTTCGGACAGCCGGATTAATGTCGCAGGCGGTTTAGGAGCTTTCACTGCTGATATACCCAACTTAAACCCCGGAATAACTTATTACCTCCGTACTTTCGCTACAAATCAAGCCGGTACAGCATACGGTAACCAAATCAGTTTTACCACTGTAAGTATAAAACTAGCAACAGTAGGTTCAATAAACATAACATCTATAACAAAGAACGGGGCTTTTGCAACTGGAAGCGTAACGGCTGATGGTGGAGGAGCAATTAGCTCCAAAGGAATATGTTATAGCACTAACGTAAATCCTACGATAATTAGTAGTATGTACAATAATAATGGTACTGGAACGGGTACTGTTTCTTATTCAATCTCAGGATTACAAACTGCGACGACCTATTATGTTAGAGCTTATGCCATAAATTCTGCAGGAGTTTCTTACGGCGCTCAAACTAGTTTTAAAACATTATAAATAAAAGATAACTGAATGTAATTCATAAACACTAAAATTCTAATCATTTAATTAATGGAAGCATTAATAAAAATTTTATTAGCAACCTTATTCCTTATCTGCCTCGCTAACATGCCTTATGGTTACTATCAATTGATTAGGTCTTTAGCAATGGTGGGTTTTGGGCTCTTGGCTTATCGCGCAAATCAAAAAGATAATCCAATCATCATGATCACCTACATATCATTGGCTATTCTATTTCAACCCATATTTAAAATCGCATTAGGACGCTTCTTATGGAATGTGGTTGATGTTATTGTAGCTTTAGGATTAATCATTTCAATATACACAGAACCTAAAATAAATGCTGATAGAAAAAATCACCTTAATTAATCATAATATTTATTAAAGCAATGAAAACACTCTCATTAATCCTCTTTTTCCTGGCGAATATTACCTGCAAAGACAGCACAACCGTATACATCTGCAATAGTCCTGGTGCAAAAAAATACCATAACAGTCCAAAATGCCGCGGTTTAAGCAATTGTACTTACAGGATTATTTCAATTGATATAGAAAAAGCTAAAAAGGACGGCAAAACACTATGCGGCTGGGAAAAGTAAGCCTGCTCCTGTTATTGCTCACGCTTCAGTCCTGCTTCATCCGGCCTGCAGACCATAAAGACATCAACGACAGTAATCTTGTTTTTACCGCCAAGGTCATACGCATTTTAGATGGAGATACCATGGAGGTCCTGTACCGGCACCAGCCCATTAAAATCCGTTTGGCACATATCGATTGCCCAGAGAAACGCAGATCGCAACCGTATGGCAATAATGCTAAAAAAGCCTTGTCCGATTTATGTTTTGGGCAAATGGTTAATATACGAGGCCAAAAATACGACCGCTATAGAAGGTTAATAGCTGTAGTGGTTAACCATAACAAACAGGTGGTTAACCAGGAAATGATAAAACGGGGCATGGCCTGGCATTTTAAAAAATATTCCAGCGATCCGCTATATGCGCAGCTGGAAATCACAGCAAGGAAAAACAAAATAGGGTTATGGCAAGAAGCTGGTGCGGTAGCACCATGGGAATGGAGAGAAACAAAGCATCATTTTACAAAATAACCTGATAAAACTACTTTTCGGAAAGGACTTTTACGGTAATTTATTCGTTTTCTTTGATTTTTGGAGTAGTTAATCCTTATCTTTGCAGCGAAATGTTGAACAGGTTTGTTGCCATATCTTTATTGTTTGCACTGATCGGATCTAATTTTTCGCGTTTTTTCATCTATGCCGGTTTCGAGGTAAACCAAAAATACATTTCAGAAAAACTATGCGAAAACAAGAACCGCCCGTGGATGCATTGTAATGGCAAGTGTTTTCTGATGAAAAAACTAAAGCAGGCCGAAGAAAAGGAGAAAAAACAGGAAAGGGAAAACCAGCGCAGCCATTACATGGAAGCCTTGCCAACAGTTGCCTCATCCTTCACCTTTAAGCGGCCAACCGTTAAGACGATCTATCCAGAACGTCCGGTGCTTAATACCACACACCGTGCCTTCTCTATTTTTCAACCACCAAAAGCCTTAAACCTACAGGCTTAAATTCAATTGCTTCATTTTTTGCCATCTGCGCCAGGGATTTTCTGTGTGCTGGCATTTCTGTATCATACTAATCCATCATTGCCATTGGTTTGGCAGGTGCTGGCGTTTAGGCCTGTATTTTATTTCCCCTGGGGAGGCCCTCCTCAAAATCCAAATTACAACCATTAAACATCATGGCATGCAATCAGTGTGCCCCAGTGAATTATATTAAAAAATGAAAAAATTTTTAACGATCATATTGTTATCTACGCTGTTATTTGCTTCATGTTCAAAAGACGCCCAATTGGCCATTGTTAACGAAACCGAAGGCAAGGCGACCCTCACTTTTGATGCCCTTGTTGGGACATCAGATTTTGCACTTGATAAAGATTTTACGGTAGGAACCAAAACCTGGAACTTTACCCAGCTAAGATATTGGGTAAGTAATGTGGTGCTGATTAAGGCAAGCGGCGAAGAGTATGCTGTGCCCAACAGTTATTACCTGATTGAAGAAAATAAAGCTACTGAAACAAACAGTGCCTATATCTATCCTGCTAACAAAAGGGAAAGCATTGAACTTGCAGGTATCCCGGCAGGAGATTATAAAGCGATCCGTTTTTCTGTAGGCGTGCCGGAGAAATATAACAATAACCTTAGCCTCCAGGCGGGGGAGCTTTCGCAGCTTAACGGAATGACCAATGTTTCATGGATGTGGGCAACCAGCTACATCTTCTCTTCGCTTAAAGGAAAAGTAACAGAAGCGGCAACCACCAAAACCATTGTTGTAGAAACCGGCCTGAATACCAACTTTAAAACAGTTACCCTTAATCTGCCATCTGCTTTGCATATCGGTTCGGCCAAATCGACCGCGATTTTGTTAAATGCAGATGTGACCAGGATTACCGATGGCATTGATATCATGAGCACACCTGTTGTGGGTGCGGCTCAGGCTACGGTTATGGCTGCAGTGGCTGCAAATTATTCAGGCAAGGTATTTACCGTTAAATCTGCTCAATAATACCTATGGCAGGTCTTAAGTCTTTTCATGACTTTGCCGCAATGGCGGCATTTTCCGCCATATTCTTTACTTCATCCTGTAAAAAGGATGTGGTAAAGGATATGGATGGGGAAACCTTGCCCCAAAAAATAAGACTCGATATCCCTTCGAATTTCCCCAAAGCGACAGATGATCCCGATAACCCGCTTACCGAACAGGGCGTTGCACTCGGAAGACTGCTTTTTTACGATACGAGGCTTTCAGGAAGCAACAAGCTGTCGTGCGCATCCTGCCATCGTCAGGAACTTGCTTTCAGCGATGGGGTTGCACGGAGCAATATTGGCGAATCCGGACAGCCGTTGCCCCGCCATGCACCTGCACTGATTAATCTGGCCTGGGCAAAAAGTGGTCTTTTTTGGGATGGTGGATCTACCAACCTGGAATCGCAAGCCTTCGGACCGCTCACCAGTGCAGATGAGATGCACCAAAACCTTTCTGAACTGGAAGATGAGCTCAAGGCGGTTCCCGATTATGTGAAACGTTTTAAGGATGCATTTGGCACCGGCGTAAAATCGGCCAGTATCGTAAAGGCTCTCGCCCAGTTTGAACGCACGCTCATCTCCGCAAATTCCAGGTATGATAAATACATCAGGAAAGAAAACGGTGCGGCGCTAACTGATGCGGAAATCAGGGGGATGGCACTGGTTAATACCAAATGCCGTAGTTGCCATTCGGGCGAACTTTTTACCGATAACGGTTATCATAATAACGGGATCGATTCGGATTTTAGCAATGCTTCGCTCGATGGCCTTTTCCAGGGAAGATCAAGAATTACCTACAATCTCCTTGATCTTGGAAAGTTTAAAACACCAACACTCAGAAACGTTTCCCTTACAGCGCCTTATATGCACGATGGAAGAATAAAAACCCTAAAAGATGTACTCGAGCATTATAACAAGGGTATACAGGTTTCGCCCACTACAGATGTACTGCTTTTCCAAAACAACGGCGAGGCAGGTATTCCACTATCGCTACAGGACAAAAGCGATATCATAGCCTTTTTAAATACACTAACGGATGAGCAATTCATCCGCAATACAAAATTTAACAAACCCAATTTGCCATGATAAGATTCAAATACACCATTACGCTTCTCTTAAGCTCAGCAGTATTGCTGATCTGCTCATGCAAAAAAAGTGAAGATGTAACACCAGACTTCAATGAAAGCAACCTCGCACCTTTTTCGGTAGAGTTTGATAACATTATTGGCGACCGCACACTCACCTTTAACAATACTGCTACACCTTACACCAACGCAGCGGGAGAAAAATTTACCGTATCAATGCTGCAATATTTTATCAGCAACATCAAGGTGGCTACCGCAGACGGAAAGGAATATACTGTAAAACAGGACAGTAGCTATTTTTTAATCAAATCGTCTGATAAAGCTACCCGTTTTGCAAAGGTACGTGTGCCCGAGGGCGATTATACCAGGCTTACATTTACCTTAGGGGTAGACAGCCTGCGCAGTACCATGGGGATTGACAAGCGCACCGGCGTGCTGGATCCTTCTGCCGACCATGATACAGGCGGCATGTACTGGGGATGGAATTCCGGGTATATATTTTTCCGCTTCGAGGGCAATTCAAATGTAATTTCAGATGATGTAAACGGTGATCCGACCGGCAAGAAACAGTTTAAGTACCACATCGGTGGCTTTGGTGGGTATAGTGCTCCAACGATCAACAACATCAAAATCATCAACATTGATCTGACTACTGCCGGTATTGCCAAAGTGAGAAAGGACAGACAGAGCAATGTTCACCTTTTTGTAGATGCCATGAAGGTATTTAACGGCCCTAACAGCTTTAGTATTGCAGCCCATCCAAATGTCATGTTCAGCGATTACAGCGTAAGCGTTGCAAAAAACCTGACCGCTATGTTCAAGCACGACCACACCGAAAACTAAGCGACATGAACAAAAAGCATTTAATCATTATTTTTTCGCTTTGTGTTTTCGTCTACGCCTGCAAGAAGAGCGATGTGGTCCAAACGCAGATCGAAACTTTCCTCGGCTTTCAGAAACCGGCAAATTTTCCGGAACCAGTTTACAACCTCGCAGCAAACCCGGTAACCAAAGCCGGTTTTGAACTGGGCCGCAGCCTGTTCTATGAAGCGCAACTGTCTAGAAACAATACGATAAGCTGTGGCTCCTGCCACATCCAGTCTTCTGCTTTTACACAGCACGGGCATGACGTGAGCCATGGCATAGATGACCGTTTGGGTACCCGGAACTCTCCTCCAATTATGAACCTGGCCTGGAATAAAGCCTTTATGTGGAGCGGAGGTGTTTTTGATCTCGACCTGCAACCCATTGTGCCCATTACCACACACGAAGAAATGGACGAACGTGTTGATAATGTGCTGGCAAAACTGAGGCTTTTGCCAAAATATACGGCAATGTTCAAGAATGCCTTCGGCACGGAGGAAATCACTACTGCAAGGATGATGAAAGCATTATCGCAGTTCATGGTGATGTGCATCAGCAGCAATTCCAAATACGACAAGGTAACCAGAAAGGAAGCAGGTGCATCATTCACCGCGCAGGAACAGGAAGGCTATACACTATTTAAAGAGAAATGTGCTTCCTGCCACAGTGAGCCTTTATTTACCGACGGGTCTTTCCATAATAACGGGCTTTCTTTGAGTCCGGTAAACGACCTGGGGCTGTACACCGCCACACTGATCGCAAGCGATCGGTACAAGTTCAAGGTTCCTTCTTTAAGAAACCTGAAATATACCGCACCTTACATGCACGATGGCAGGTTTTTGACCCTTGATGGTGTATTGGAACATTATAATTCGCAAGTACAGGATTTGCCAAACCTTGATCCAGCTCTAAAAAACGGGGCCAGGCTGGGCATTTCCCTAAGCGATGCAGACAAGACCAAATTACTGGCATTCTTATCGACACTGAACGATGAGACTTTTATAAACAATCCGGCCTTGGCCGAACAATAACAGTTAGCATGAGTATAAAAAAAATAATAACAGTTTTTTTTCTGATGGTGCTTACACTTCCATCACTGGCCTGCGATATCTGCGGTTGTGGGGTAGGCAGCTACTACATCGGGATCCTGCCAGAATATAACAAACGGTTTCTCGGACTGCGTTATCAATACAAATCACTCCAGACCCACCTTGGCCCACAGGGGGAGCGGACACCTTTGACTGCCGATGAGACCTACCAAAGTGCAGAGCTTTGGGGCGGATGGAATTTTGGAAAGAAGTTCCGCGTTTTGGCCTTTGTACCTTATAATTTCAACGAGCGTAACAGCCAGGAAGCAAGTGGCAAAAAGAACGGACTTGGCGATATTGCAGTGATGGGTTACTATAACCTGATCAATCACAGCGGAACTCTTGGCAAAAAACTGCTTGTACAATCCCTTTGGGTAGGGGCAGGAATCAAAGTTCCTACCGGAAAATACGAGCCCACTGAGCGCCTGGTTGTTCAGGAATCTCCAAACAATTTTCAGCTGGGCACAGCAAGTACTGATTTTACGGTTAATGCAGCCTACGATATCCGCTACAATGACCTTGGACTAAACCTGAACGCCAATTATAAACTAAATACGGAAAACAGGTATGCCTACCGTTATGGCAATAAGTTTACGGCAAATGCACTCGTCTATTATAAGTTTCGGGTAGCCAATACCCTAACATTGGCTCCAAACGCCGGGATACTATATGAGACTGCAGAAAAAGATGTTGAAAACAAAAAATATGCAGTGGATGTATCTGGTGGCTATTCGTTCTCTGCAGTTGCAGGCGTAGAGCTTACAATGAAGCGGTTATCTGTAGGGGCCAACTACCAGAACGTCAGGTCGCAGGATCTTGCAGGCGGAAGGGTATATGCCGGAAACCGCCTGATGGTACACATGAGTATTCCATTTTAAATGATAAAATAATTGAAACAAAATTTAATGATATGAGAAAACTAATCGAAAAATGCACCGGAGCGGCCGCCATGTTGGCGCTATGTGCAGTAATGGCTATTGGATGCAAAAATGAACCAGACTATAAGGTATTCCGACAGGAAGTTATGGACCTTCACGATAAGGTTATGGAAGATGGAGAAAAGGCGGTAAAGAACAGGATGGTCCTGGATACCCTTTCCAAGGTAAAATTAAAGGAATTAAAGACGGGCAGACCAGACCTTGATACTGCTGAAGAAAAAAACAAAATCAATTTATTGATCGCCAAGCTAACCAAGGCAGATGATAATATGATGGATTGGATGCATGCTTTCCAGCCAGATATTGAGGGGAAGAGCAATGCAGAGGCTATAAAGTATTTCCAGAACGAAATGACCAAGATCAAAAAGCTTGATGGCGAATACAAACAGGCCCTTGAAGAATCAGATGCTTACCTGGAAAAGTTTAACCTGAAACCGGCTTCGCCCGTTGCAGAACACGACCACAGCAAACATTAATTTAAAAAGAACAGCGATGAAAGAAAGCTTAAAGCCGGTTCTGATACTTGCCCTGGCAATCATGATCCTATCATGCAGGGAGACCGAACGAAGATTGCCCCTGATCCCCGATGGGGTAAAGCAAACCATGGTTAACGGGAAACCCGTAATTGATACTGTTTACAAAACCATATCTGATTTTAGCTTTTTAAACCAGGACAGCGTGATCATAACCAACAAGGACTTTGATGGCAAGATCTATGTGGCCGATTTCTTTTTTACTTCCTGCCCAACCATCTGTCCCATTATGCACCGTAACCTTTTAAAGGTTTATGAGAAATATAAGGGCAATCAGGATGTAATGCTCCTATCGCATACCATTGATTACAGGTATGATATTCCTTCGAGGCTTAAGGCCTACCGTTCAAAGCTTGGTGCCGATGGCAAACAATGGCAGTTTGTGTGGGGAGCAAAAGACATCGTTTACAGAATGGCAGAAAAGGATTACCTGGTTTCGGTTAACGAAGATAAGGCCTCTCCCGGAGGTTATGTTCACCAGGGCTACCTGGTACTTATTGATAAACACCGAAGGGTTAGAGGGGCCTATGACGGAACGAAGACCGATCAGGTAGATCAGTTAATGAAGGATATGGATATTCTTTTGAAAGAAAAGTAAAAAAGATGAGATGAAAAGGATCTTACTTACAGGCTTATGTTTTATTGCCTTAACATTGGGTGTTAGTGCCCAGCAAAAAACAAGGGTAAAAAAAGACACCCTGAAACCTGCATTGGATACCACCGCAAAGGTATTGCAGGAAGTCAGGATCAGTTCGCGCTATTACCGCCGTTATAACCTCAACAAGTCGTCGGCTGCGCTGAAACTCAGCACCCCCTTGCTGCAACTGCCGCAGAACATCCAGGAGATTGACCAGAGCCTCATTGCCGATCAACAGGCCCTAACCATCAATGAAAGCGTAACCCGTAATGTGAGCGGGGCGCTGCGCAATAACAATGCAGACCTGTACAATTCTTCGGTATTTATGCGTGGGGCACAGATTACCCCGATGCGTAACGGAATGGATCTTTCTATGATCTACGCCGGTCCGAGTGCCGAGGATGCTGCCATTATTGACCGTGTGGAGTTTATTAAAGGCCCCTCCAGTTATATCAATGGGCTATTTGACCCTGCAGGTTCTTATAACGTGCTCACTAAGCAACCTACAGGTACTCCGAATCATCAGATCGGTTTTACTACGGGTAGTTTTAACCTATATCGCCTCAGTACCGATCTGGATGGTAACATCGATAAGGCCGGAAGATGGCAGTACCGTTTAAATGCTGCGGGGCAAAAGTCTAAATCTTTCCAAAAGTATAATTTCAATGATAAATTTGTGGTAGATCCGGTAATCAGGTACAATATAAATGATCATGCTTATGTTTCTGCAGAATACCTTTTCCAGGGCCAGCGTTTCCAGCAGTATTTCGCTACGGTATTTGCACCTGATGGATTTGCAAGCCTGCCTGTTGATTTTACCATAAATGATCCCAATAAGGTGCCATTTAAGTCCATAGAGCACAATGGTTTTTTAACTTATCATAACGCATTAAGTAAAAACTGGCACTTAACCTTAAATGCAGCTTATGCCAGAGACCACCTGGAAGGAACCTATTTCTTTGTTTCCAGGTACAATGCCGCCCAACCCAACCTCATTATGCGGAGGGCAACTTATGAACGCTTAAATACTGATGTAATGGCTATACAGCCCTATGTGAACGGCGAATTTTCTACAGGTACAGTTAGTCACCAATTGCTGGGCGGTATAGATATCAACCGTAAAAAGTTTATTTCCTATTCAGGAGCTGGTGACCCTACAGCCAACCAGACCCTTTATCCCCTAGATGCAAATAACCCTGTTTATGAAATTCCTTTCGATCCCAATGTTAGAACCGGCGCACTATCAGAGATCGCAACCGATCAGCAGGCCATCTCATATCAGGCGGCCTATGTGCAGGACGAACTTGGGATGTTTGAAAACAAGTTACGTTTGACACTGGCGGCCAGGCTTACCTTTAGTAAAACAGGTGTTCAGAAGAGCCCTGTAAAAACCAGCCTGGGCGAAACTAAAAATACCGCCTTTACGCCAAAATTGGGATTAAGCTATTCTCCGGTACCTGATTTTTCTGTATACACCCTTTTCGATCAGACTTTTACCCCTCAAAGTGGTGTGAATACCACCAGCGGCGAAGCATTTAAGCCCTTAAGGGGCAAAAATTTAGAAGCTGGTCTTAAAAAAGACTGGATGGAAGGAAAATGGAATACAACCGTTTCCCTTTACCGGATTATCCGCGATAATGTTAAAGTTACCGATCCCTCAACCAACATCCAGTCGCAGCTCGGCCAGACCATTTCAAAAGGAATAGAGTTTGACCTGAAGGGAGAAATTGTGAAAGGGCTAAATACCGTAATCAATTATGCCTACATCGACAGTCATATTTCAAAAGATGAAAATCCGGCCAGGGTAGGATTGGTTACTCCTTTTCGCGTTAAGCATATCCAGAATACCTGGCTAAATTATCTTTTGCCCATTGAGCAGATAAAAGGTTTAGCAATATCAGCAGGATACCAGCTTCAAATAGGAAGGGCCGGCCGCTACGAACTTCAAAAACTCGAGCTTGCACCTATATTCAGGTTAGATGGAGGCGTAACCTGGTCGTATGGCCATTTCAGTGTAAATGGAATCATAAACAATATCTTAAACAGATTCAATTACGGAAGCGCATGGATTACGCCATCGTCAGCCACAATTGGCACCTATGCCTACGTTCCATACGCCCCAAGGGAGTTCAGGTTAAATGTCGGCTATAAATTTTAACCTGGGTAAATGATGGATTGGAAAAAACGCATAACAAAGCTATCCTTTAAACTCCATGGCTGGCTTGGCCTAGCAGCGGGAATATTCTTTCTCCTGTACGGGCTGAGTGGTTCGATGCTCGTTTTCAGGCATGAGCTTGATCGTTATTTCAATCCTGAACTGCACTGCATTGTTCCCCACGGGAAAAAGATTTCTGCCGATGAGCTTTACCGGATCGTGCTACATACCCATCCAAACCTTAAAAAACTGGTTCTGCACGATTTTCCAAGAAACAAGTACGACAGTTATGAGTTTATGCTTTACAAAAGGCAGCAAAAACTTACAGACAACTATCTTTACTATGTTTTTGTAAATCCTTATTCCGGAAAGATCCTTAAGGAAGGCGGTTATAATGAATTTTCGCCTTCCTTCATTCGCTGGATCTACACCTTTCATTATAGCCTGCAACTGGGCATTCCCGGAATGCTGCTTACTGCTATTATTGGCCTGGTAATGCTGCTATCGCTGATTACCGGCACCATCATTTACCGCAAGCATTTTTGGGAAGCGCTCCGTTTTAAAGCAGGGCTTAATTTTAAGAGCCGGCGAACGGGTATTTCCTCGCTGCACCGGATTATCGGTGTGTGGGCATTGCTGTTTAACATCCTAGTGTTTTTTACCGGCTTTTGGATGTTAAGGGAATATTTCAGTCCTGCTATGTGGTCGCTTCCAAAACAGCAGGCCACTTTTGAAGTTCATGCCAATATTGATAAGTTGGTTACCCAGGCCTGCAAAACCATTCCGGGATTTGAGCCCATTGCTGTAAACATTCCTACGGTAAAGGATGCCGATATCCTGTTAAGGGGCCATATGCCGCAAACCACCAATGTGCTGCTTCAGGGTAAGGCCAGCAGCATTGCCTTTGATGCCTGCACCGGAAAAATAAAGAACCGAAAGGTGATTGATGAGCAGGACATGGAAGAACGGTTTGAATACATCGCCTACCAACTTCATACCGGAGCGTTCGGAGGAGCTCTCTTAAAGTGGATTTATGTCATCTTTGGGTTAACACCTGGTTTTCTGTCCATAAGTGGCGCATGGCTATGGTTAAAAAGAAAAAAACGATAATTAAGTCAATCTCCTAACAAGAATCCCTATGCAATATTTTCCAGGTACCTAAGCACTTCCTCCTTTTTCCTGCTGGAAACGGGTATATTTTCCTTGTTTTCCATTTGTAAATAACCTTCGCGGTAATATTTTTTAACGTATTTAAAATTAATCAAGTACGATTGATGGCACCTTAGGAAGCCAAACAGAGTGAGTAAACTTTCATATTCTTTTAATCCTTTAGAAACCAGAATCTCGCTACCGGTATTGAGGTAAAATGTGGTATAACCTTTATCACTCTTACAGTATATAATATCATCAATGGCTACAACTTCTATATATTCCAGGCTTTTTAGGGCAATCCGCTTTGCTGCGGCCATCCCCTGGGCAAGATAATGCTCCTTAGCAATAGCAAGCTGTTGTTGCCCTAAAGTTTCCTGCTCGCGATGATGGTAACATTTGTTCAAATATGCAGTTAAGGAAACCTCATCGATGGGTTTGAGTAAATAACCAAAAGCCCCCAGGTTGAGTGCTTGTATCGCATACTGATCGTATGCTGTTAAAAAAATAACCTGAAAATCAGTGACACCGATTTCATCAAACAGCTGGAAACTATCACCATCCTTTAAACGGATATCGGCCAGAATAATATCAGGTTTTAACACCAGAATTTCTTTTTTGGCCACTTTAATTTCTCCGGCAGTGCCAACTACTTCCAAATAGTCTATATTTTTAACAATTTGTAAAATGTGTTGTAAAATCCGGATTTCATCTTCTAAAATATAAAGCTTCATAACCGTTATTTAATCATTAATTATTGGGATCAGGATTTCAGCAAGCACACCTGTTGCAGTGGCTCCGCCTTTATCAATTACCTTAAACTCCGCTTTCTGTCCTTTAGCAGTAAAGAGCAAATCAATTCTTTCTTTTAAAATCACCTGGGCCAGCGATTGCTTCTTTTGATCTTCGGCTGCTTTTTTGGTCAGCCCGCTGCCATTATCATCTACTTTAATTTCCAGCAAATCATTTTTTTTCCTGAAAGATATGGTTAGCAAACCTTTGTAAGCGATATTCCGGAAACCATGTTCAATGGCATTTTCTACAAAAGGCTGTATGAGCATTGGCGGGATAAGCGTTTCGTTTTGGTCCAGCTGGTCATCAACAAGAATTTTATAATCAAAAACATCAGTATACCGCATTTGCTGTAATTGAAGATAATGGTTTAAAGAAGCTATTTCTTCTTCAATTTCGATAAAATCTTTTCTGTTTTGCTCTAGCACCCCACGCAGTAATCCCGAAAAAGACCGCAGGTAAGATACAGATTCTTCAACATGCCCTGAGGCAACCAGGCTTTGTAAATTTGCAATGGCATTAAAAATAAAATGCGGATTTAACTGTGCCTGAAGCATTTTCTGCTCTACATTTAACCGCTGGTTTTCTGATTTTAGCAGTTTATTTTTTTCTCTTAAGCGCTGCTGACGATAAAAGATATAAAAGAAAGAAACTACAGCCAGAAAAACCAGCAGCGTTAAAAAAATTGTTAAACGTTGCTGTTTAATAATTGTTTCGTTCAGCTTATTGCGGTTATTTAACTCTGCTATATTCCGGTCTTTTTTCTCTGCTTCATATTTTTCATGAATTTCGGCAACCTTAACCCCTTCAATCGCTTTATAGTTACGCAGTTCGATAGCGTAGGCAGAATCTGCAGCCTGAAGCGCATGGACAAAATCGCCCTTCATTTTATAGGCTTCGATCAGGCCGTTGTAATAAACATCCTTTTGCCTGGCTGATGTATCGTGCTTTTCGAAAGCTATACCTGCTTGGTAATACTTAATGGCAGAATCGGGCTCATGATTTTGAGAGAATGCAGTAGCCAGGTTGTTATAGGCAATACCATTCAGGTTATTGGTTTTTTTAAGGTAATTGAAATAAATTTTACTGCTGGCCAGGGCTTTGGCAGTTTGTAATTGCCGGCTGTAAATCTGTGCTTCGTTATCGTAAGTGCGGGCTATGGCCAGGCTATCGCCAACCTGCTTTGCCAAACGCCTTGCCTGGGCATTATAGTATGTCATTTTTTTAAAATCGCCCAACCGCGATGCCAACAGGAACGAAATATCAAAATAGCGTTGTTTAATTACAGGATGCGTATTAAAGGGATTGTGCTTAAAGTAAATGGCCGCATATTCAATTGATTTTTTTTCGTTATTGTTCTGAAAATAGGCCTGTGCCAGCAAATCATAAAAAGAATAGGTTAACCGGCTATGGGTCTGCTCAGCAATTTTCAAAGCCGCAAAAATCTGGCTCATTAAAGCAGACTCGACCATTGATCCGCCGACCATTTTATGGTTTAAAATACGATAGGTTTTCAATAACTCAATATCATCATTCGGGTTTGACCCCCTCATTTTCTGGAAGGCCATTAAGGCACTATCTCTTTCCTTTTGAAAAATATATTTTCTGGCATGGAAATAATGATAGTAAGGGTTTGACTCTTTATCCGGGTCTTTGCCCAACAGGCTGTCTTGCCTGTAAACTATATTTTTTATCGCCGCAGCTGATAAGGTATCGAAAGAAAGGATAAGCGGTAAATAATCCCTGAAAGCAGCTTTTTTAACAGACTGATGCTCAACCTTAGGGGCATTTTCCCTATTCCTGCAAGCCGGAATAATAAGCAAACAAATCGCAGAAAGGGTAATCAGGGTTCTTGCACAGGTGTTCATTAACGAAAGAATTGGCTTATCATACATATAACACCTCTAGTCAGGTGCGGGTTGAATTATTCCTTAAAAGTATAAATAGTAAACACTAAAAAAAACAGCCGACAAATATCTGTCGGGTTTCATTCTATATCTGTGCCGATTTAATATTTATCTGAAAATTACTGCAATAATACCAGCAAAGGCCTTTATACGGAATGCGGCTTATTTGCTGTGTTTTAGGCATTCTTCCTTAGAAAAATCTCTGTTGCTACTTAGCCCTTTTACGAATATATATGCAGAATTAACGAAAAGGTACTCAAACCTCTCGCATATCAATCGCCGCTTGTAATCCCTTCGGTTTGTGTCGATTTTTAAATTAACAAAACCCAAACGCCAGGGTAAGGTGGCGAAATTTACCTATTACACTAAAATTATTTTATTATGAAAACAAACAACAATTTGTTCGAGAAAAGGATTGATTTAAAAAGCTGTCAAATCAACGGAGGAAAATTAGCCGAATCGAATACGACAGTTCGCACAGAAACCTGTTCAGGAGGCTGTTCTGATGTTCGGTACACTGTTAAGGACGACAATAAAACAACCATTCAGGTTTGTACTGAATATAATTGCTAATAACACCAAAAACAAAAATTACAAGATTTATTAACCAATAAAATAAATACGATGAAAGGTTTATTTGAAAAACGAATTGATTTAAAGAATAGTCAAATCAATGGAGGCAAGCTTGCCTCAACCATGAGTGAGTGCTGGGTAAGAACCGGCACAACCAATTCACCTGATGGCCAGTATACCTATTACAATGACGACGGAAGTATTAGAAGTGTAAGAACAGTACAGGGACTTTCCAATTCTATTGATTAAAGCTCTTCAAATTAAAAAATGGAGGAATAACCGCCTCCATTTTTTACCTAATTAAACAAAGTTAACTCCAATTAAGTATGATCTTGATTTTCTCCATTACTGATGATTATTCTACTGCTATGGTTATTAACTGGTTAATACAGTTGAAAAAGAATTTTATTCGTATTAATGAAGATACAGATGTAAAACTGATTTCGATTACAGAAAAGGATTTTATACTCAACATTAATGGAACAAAAATTCACAGCAATGAAATAACCAAAATATGGTATAGGCGTGGAGATATAGACCTTGTAAAAAACTTTAAAAGTGAACATATCAGTAATTACCTATTGTCAGAAAATGAAAGTTTAATGGAATACCTCCATTTCACTTTCGATAAAAAAGATGGTATAAATAATTTTAAAACAAGAGACATCAACAAACTTCATTTGTTGGATTTATGCAGTAAACTTAAAATACTGGCGCCAAATTTTATTGTTACCGGAAATAAAGAAGCTTTACAGGAATTTTATAATCAAGAAAAAAACATCATATCGAAACCCTTAAACGCGCCTCTTACTATTTTTGATACGGATAACTTTATTCATTTAACATATACAGCTGAGATAACAGCAACTGATATTGAAGCATTGCCAAATGAATTTGTCCCTACATTTTTCCAGAAAAACATTTTGAAAACCTATGAAATAAGGTGTTTCTACCTCAATGGCAATTTTTACGCGATGGCCATTTTTTCTCAAAGCAATAATAAAACAAAGGTTGACTTTAGAAATTACGACAGATCGAAACCCAATAGGATAACACCCTATCAATTTCCAAAATATTACGAGCGCAAAATTAAAAGCTTGTTGGACACTATTGGTTTAAATTGCGCATCTTTTGATGTCGTTTTATCCAAAGAAGATCGGCAATATTATTTTTTAGACCTCAATCCTATCGGTCAATTCGGAATGGTTTCCAGTCCCTGCAATTACAACCTAGAAAAAGAAATTGCCTTAAATCTATAATCACATGAAGAAAATCAGCCTGGAAATTCAAAGCGGAAATGCACCCATTCATTTAAAATCTTTGGTTAAAAAAGAAAAACCGAAATATTTAGTCAAAACCAGAGAATCTAAAATATTCTGCACCAAAAGTTTACAGTTAGACCTACTTTATAAATCGCCGTTATGAATAAATTATTTTTAAGAAATCAATTGTGCATTCCTGTTATGGGTTACAATAGGGCAATTATTTATGATATTATTCGGAAAGATTATTTTTTTATCCCTAATGCGCATTATGCCATTTTAGATACCAACGATGTGATTAATTTTAATAAGATCACTGACCAGGAGGAAAAAGCAGAGTTGATAGATTTTTTACTTAAGGAAGAAATCATATTTGAAATTGCTGACCGTAAGCAAAAAAAACGTTTCAAAAGTTTCAGCAGAAGTCTTGATCGACCCAATCTGCTCACTAATGTAATTGTACATTCGGATATAGACCCTGTATTTTTTGATTTCATTAAAGATGAATACCTTTTAAACGTCTCGATTATAGCACCTCAGATAGATGATCGCTTGTTCAGCCTTTTAGCGAAAATAGATATCCTCGAAATAGACAGCATTTACTTATATATTGAAAATTTTGATCAGGAAAACTTTGAAACAACACGTCAATTAATCAGTAATCACCGGTTAATTTTTTCGGTCAACTTCTTCAATGCGGCTGGCCAGGCACAGACCACACAGCTACATCAAAATATTTATTTTAACTTTTTTGAAGAAGAATTTTCTATCTATAAAACCAAATTAACGACAGATAAACTATCGTTAAATAACGAACATTTTTTAGAGGCCTACAACGTTCATTCCTATTATCACGGAAAGGTATACATCGATCAGGAAGGTAATGTTAAAAATGGTCTAAATAATATATACAGCTTTGGTAAGCTGAAGATGTTAACCAAAGATCTGTTTTTAAATACCATCTACTCAGAGAAATTTCGCGAATTAGGAAACATCAATAAAAACGATACACTTGTTTGTTGCGATTGCGAATTTCGGTACATGTGTGTTGACAGCCGGGTGCCTGTTAAAGGTGATGAAAAATGGTATCATCAAACTGAATGTGCTTACAACCCTTATTTATCAAAATGGGATGATGAGGAAAATTATATTAACCTTAAGGATTGTGGCGTTACCATATCTTCAACAGGCTGCGCCATAGATCAGCAAAAATTATCGTATCATTTTAACAAAACCTGGGCCGTTTAGGATGAAATCTTTTCCCTTTTATAAACAACCCGATGCTAAAGATTGTGGTCCTACCTGTCTGCGCATTATAGCAAAACACTATAATAAAAGCATTCCGCTGCCCCAAATCAGAACCCTCTCCGAAACCACAAGAGAAGGGAGTGCTTTGCTTGGCCTTAGTAATGCCGCAGAGACCCTGGGTTTTAGAACTTTAGGTGTTAAAATAAATTTTAATACCCTGCTGGCCGATGCACCATTGCCCTGCATAGTACACTGGAATAAAAACCACTATGTAGTGGTTTATAAAATTGACAAAACCGGTAAGGTTTATGTTTCGGACCCCGGTTATGGCTTAATTACCTATACCAAAACTGAATTTATAAAATACTGGATCGGCGAAAATGCCCACGAAAATACAGAAGAAGGCATTGCCCTTATTTTAGAAACAAGCCCTTCATTTTACAACAGTGATTTCGAAGACACAGAAAAGAAAACAAGCTTCTCTTTCCTCTCCAGGTATTTACTAAAATATAAATCGCTCGTTATACAGCTGGCCATCGGCTTACTGGCCGGAAGTTTATTATCGCTTATTTTTCCCTTCCTTACCCAAAGTATTGTTGATGTAGGCATACAAAACCAGGATATTAACTTTATTTACCTGGTTTTACTGGCCCAGGTGATGCTTTTTATGGGTAAAATAGGCATCGAAATGATTAGGAGCTGGATCTTGCTACACCTTTCTACCCGGATTAACATTTCAATCATTTCCGACTTTTTTATCAAACTGATGAAACTTCCAATCAGTTTCTTTGATACGCGGATGACCGGTGATATTATGCAGCGGATAAGCGATCACCACCGGATAGAACAATTGCTCACCAGCTCCTCGCTCAATACCCTCTTCTCGATGGTAAACCTACTTATTTTTAGCAGCATACTCTTCATTTATGATTACAGGTTATTTGCCGTATACCTGCTGGGCGCACTTTTATACATAGGCTGGATTGCTTTTTTCCTTAAAAGAAGAAAAGAGCTCGACTATAAAATGTTTGCTCAGGTTTCACAGGAGCAGAGCACGGTGATAGAACTGATTAATGGCATGCAGGAAATAAAAATGCATAATGCCGAAAAACAGAAGCGCTGGGGCTGGGAATTTTTACAGGTAAAGTTATTTAAGATAAAAATAAAGGCACTCTCCTTAGAACAGTGGCAATCTGTGGGTGGTGGTTTTATTAATCAGATAAAAGATATCCTGGTGAGTTTTATGGCTGCAAAACTCGTATTGAGCGGCAACCTTACACTCGGCATGATGCTTTCAGTACAATATATTATCGGGCAGCTGAACAGTCCCTTAATGCAGCTCATAGATTTTATCAAACAAACACAAGATGCCAGAATTTCTCTTGAAAGGTTACAGGAAATTCATGATAAAGACAACGAAGAAGGCAGCGAAGAACAATATGCCGCCGAAATTGCACAAAAAGATATCGAACTAAAGTCTGTATCGTTCAGGTATACAGGAGCCGATTCATTTGTTTTTCAGGATTTAAACCTGGTTATCCCCTTTCAAAAAACCACGGCTATAGTTGGAGCAAGCGGTAGCGGAAAAACAACGCTTTTAAAGCTGTTGACCAAATTTTACGAACCCGATAAAGGGGAAATAAAAATCGGGAATACAGATATGAAAAATATTTCGCCAAGGTATTGGCGAGACCATTGCGGAGTGGTGATGCAGGAAAGTTATGTATTTAACGATACCATTGCCAATAATATCGCCATAGGCGAAGATACGATTGATAAACAAAAGCTGAGAAAAGCCATAGAAATTGCCAATATACAGGATTTTATAGAAAGCCTTCCTTTAAGCTATAACACCAAAATTGGTAACGAAGGTATGGGCGTTAGCGGTGGACAAAAACAACGATTGTTTATTGCCCGGGCTGTATACAAATCGCCCGAATACATTTTTTTCGATGAGGCTACAAGCGCGCTGGATGCCAATAACGAAAAAATAATTATTGAAAACCTGGAGCAGTTTTTTAAAGGTAAAACCGCCATAGTGATTGCCCATAGATTATCGACAGTTAAACATGCTGATAAAATTATTGTGTTAGATAAAGGAATGGTTGTTGAAGAGGGCGACCATAATGAATTGGTTGCTAAAAAAGGAGAGTACTACAGATTAATCAAAAACCAGCTCGAACTTGGAAACTAAGAAAGACAAATTGGACGAAATAACATTTCGCTCGGAGGCCGTACAGGATGTTTTGGCAGAACCACCTCATTGGATGTTCCGCTGGGGCAGTGTTATTATTTTGGTTACCCTTTTAATGATTTTATTGATGAGTTATTTCATTAAATACCCGGAATTTGTACCCGCAAGCATCATTGTTACTTCACAAAATCCACCAGAAAAACTAGAAATCAGAACGGATTCAAGAATTGAAAAAATATTGATTACGGATCATCAAAAGGTAAAAAAAGGTCAGCTGTTAATGGTTTTGCAATCCACAGCAAATTACAAAGACATTTTGCAGCTTAAGCAAATAATTGATTCCATTTCTCCTCATCAATTAGTTTCATTTCCTGTAGATAAAATTTCGGGATTTAAATTAGGAGAACTACAGGGCGATTACAATAATTTTGCTAAGGCATTTCAGGACGAAAAGCTGTTTACCAGGCTTAAACCCTACGCACCAGAAAATACAGCCACTATTCAAAATATATCGGTAAATAAAAGTAGAATAGTTACCCTAAAACGGCAAAAAGCATTCGAGCTGGCTAAGTATGAGCTGGTTAGGAAAAATTATCAGCGCGCCCAGCAGCTTCTTAGTCAAAAAGCCATTTCAACCGCTGAGTTTGAAAATGAAAAAATTAAATTCCTGCAGGCACAACAAAATTTAGAAAATATAGATATCTCCCTAGCGCAAACGGAGGAGATGATTTATAATCTCAATAAAACCAAAAGCGGAACATCCATAAATGCAGAGAAAGACAAAATCAACTTCGCTTCGCAAACCCTGCAGCTATTGGAGCAGTTGAGGCGTTCGTTAAGAGCCTGGGAACAAAGCTATCTGGTTATTTCCTCTACCGATGGCATAGCCAGTTTCCAGCAATTCTGGGGCGAAAACCAGTTTGTAAAACGAGGAGATCCTATACTATCTATCCTACCCAATCATACCCAGGCACTGATTGGAAGAATGTTTGTAGCAGCCACCAATTCGGGCAAAATTGCCAGGGGCGAAAAAGTTTTAATCAAACTGGATAATTACCGTTATCAGGAATATGGTATTGTAGAGGGCAAAGTTCAGAACATATCCTTTACTCCTGATGATAAGGGCAATTATTATGTAGATGTATCGCTTCCGAAAGGGCTGAAAACATCCTATCATAAAATACTTCCCTTTGATAAAGAGCTTAAAGGTAATGCCGAAATCGTAACGCAGGATTTAAGATTAATAGAAAGATTCTTTTACCAGATTAGAAAAATTTCCAGATACCAGACAGAGTAAAACAGGGGGTGCCAGGCCAATGTCCGTACGTTAAGGCATAAATCGTAAAAAGACGCCCTTCGACTACACTACCATTGATATCTAGGAATGTCGTCATTACAAGAAGGCTTTTTCAGCCGACGAAGCAAGAATTACTTGTATGAAAGATTGCTTCGTCGTTCCTTCTCGCAATGACGATTTTTCGAGTAGATCAATACCGCTGGACGCTCCTGTTACCCATATTGATTTTTACTAAATAAATTATCCCTCAGGGTGACATTTTTTGTGATTTATCAAACTCTGACTACGCTCAGACTGACGACCGCGATGCTTAACTTAATAACATTGAGATACCAGACCAGATAGCTACAAAAAGCATTTGGTAAAATTATTTCGGGGTAGTCCAGAACAGCTCAGGATTATTGGTTTTATAATTAATAAACTTAACCCCGGTTTTCTGATTTGTTGATTCCCTTTTTTGAGGCCCTTGAACAATACCGTCCAATGGCAGCAGTTCCACATAGGAAACTTCTTTCCCGCTAGTCCAGGTTTCCGTATCAAACTGGCTTATTACGGGTGTCTCCAGGCGGTATAGATTCTTTGCCATATAAGTCTGCAGGTAATATTCTTTAGATTGTAAGGCAGTACGGTTCCAGTTTGCATCCGCATTTAGTACCAGCGGCATATTTTTTATCAAGCGCTCCCTTACTTCCTGGATGCCAAGGAGATTGCCTTTTTCATCCATCACATACGAATCAAAGGTAGGGTCAATCCAGATCCATTTCTTAAGGTCCTTGCTGTATACCATATTAATTACATGGCAATCATCAAAGTTGGTTTCTTTTGGCATGCAGGTAATATATCTGGAAGTAATACCCATAGCGAGGTAACATTCGTTAAGTACCGTGGCCAGCATGCGACAGTTTACCCCGCGGTTCTGCTCCCGGCATACCTTGATCAGATCAATGGCATTTTTTAAGGTGGGGTTATCGCTGTTCCCATCGTGCCTGATCAGATTATGTACCCAATGCAACAGGTTGAAAACTTTAGAAAGCTCATTTCCATTGCCTGCAACCGAATCCAGCTTGAGGTCCTTTTTAATGCGCACCAAATTGGGGTTGTCCATTGATTGATAGGTAAAAACCGGGATTTCACGCCTGTCAGCCAGGTTATATTTTCCCGCCTTTTGAAGGGTATCAAGATAGGCAACAGGCTTCCTAACAGGTGCTTTTGCATCATATTTCACCTGAGTCCTTGCGGTATCGGTTCCATTGACCAGGATAATAAAATCATATTCTCCAATCTTCGGATCGACATTGAATGATATGGATTCCTTGTCAGTGTAAAAAGTTACTTTTTTAGCCGAGGTGGTATATACATCTAATTTTTCTTTGGGCACGACTGTCCAGGCGTTCTTTCTGACTGGGTAATTATCATCCTGGATGTCAACACTGGTAGAAGTTGCCTTAACAATTTTCAGCTTCTTTTGGGCGAATGTGATTGTTACTGGAAAAAGTAGTAAGAATAGAATGGTGCGTTTCATTTTCAAATTAGTTTAAGGTTCAGGTTTAAATCAAAGACGCCCGAAAACCTCGAAAGGTTGCATTGAATCAAAAACAACAATTAACGGTCTAAAACCAAGGTCGCTGGGTACAAAAAAAGCCGCCCAGGGGGCAGCTTTAACTTATCTGATTGATATACGCTCTATTTTGCCAGAACCATTGCATTTTGCTCTGCTTCCATAATCGCTTCTGAAGTATATGATACAGATTTGGTACTGGCAAAGTCAGCTAACTTTACATTTTTCATGTTGTTTGCAATCATTGTACTTTGATCAGCAGTACCATTTAATTTTAATACCGCATCATCCTTAACAACAGTATATAAACTGCCTGCGGTAGTTTTAATTTTCGCTGTAGCGCTTTGGCCCAAAAATAACTGAAGGTATTTTACATCAAAATTATTGCTGGTAACCACAACCGATTGTCCGTAAGCTTCAATTCTTTCTAAATCTTTCACGGTAATATTCAGCGTTACCTGGCTTGTTTCAAGTGAATTGATAAATAAGGTTTTTCCATCAGTTGTTACTGAGGTTTTTGCAGCGTCATAGTTGCTGGCACCTTCTACATTTTGTTTATCCCCTTGCGTTAAGATAAGCTTCACGTTACCACTCACCCATATCCTATCAAACTTTGATACAGAAGGAGTTTTTGTTTCTGATTTAACTGGACTGTTGGCAAATGTTGCCATTGCTGATGAGGTTAATACCACTGCTGTTAATGCTGCTGCGAATATTGTTTTTGCTAAAGTTTTCATATCGTTTATATTTTAGGTTTTTGCTATTGTTTTGTTATTAAGACGCAGCTGTACCGCAAACGTTGCAGACAAAAACCAGGTATTATACCAGCATTGGTAACCGCTAGACCAACGCCTGTAATTTCTAGACGAACTCTTCTTAACTTTTCACACTAACTTACATTCCAGCGCTTGTGATCGTAACCCTCTTCGCCGTATTCAAAAGTATGGCAATGTTCATTTTAAATTGTTTGTTCAGTTTTCGTGAACGAAGTGATTTTTTGAACGCTCCAATTTATTATACCCATAGGGCCATAAATATGAGTAATCCATTATCAACATTTGTAAAACACAACGGAAGCTGGTTAAACTTTCACAGGCGGAATTGGCATTCAAAGCTGGAGGATGGGCATGTAGACCAGATCGAAAATATTGTTTAGGGATAACCCTGCAGGATATCTGGAGCAGTATGATAATGGTTATAGGTTTACTTACGACTCAAAATATCTCGGGTGATGAAAGCGCCAGGCCTATAAGTTTAAGCCTTCCCTTATCACCATATCCCTATCAAAGCAAAATCTTGTTTTCATTTTTCGACGGCCTGATTCCGGAGGGGTATCCGTTGAACTGCGAGACTGAGTATTTCAAATATCAATCAATAACTTAAAAATAAAAAGCCCATCTTTCGATGAGCTTTTCTTCTGTAGCCCCGAGCAGAATCGAACTGCTATCTAAAGTTTAGGAAACTTCTATTCTATCCGTTGAACTACGGGGCCATTTGTTGCGCAAATATAACAAAAGTTTTCTCGCAAGAAAATTCAATTTAACAAGCATTTATCTAAGGAAATTGTCTTTAAAAACATAAAAAATCAATTATCACAGATGCTTCTTTTATTTTTATGCGGATAAGGGTTATTTAGTTACAAACCTTCCCGGAACTTTTCTATAGGCGCCATAAATTGAGTTTATCCGCATCGTTTCGGCCATGAAAAACTTCAGCATATTGAATTCAAACAAATTTTAATGCCGAATCGCAATCTGCTTAACCTACCCATTTTTAGTTTTAACCCTTCAACTATTAACTGTATTTTAGCGATACCCCTAAATGATGAACAGGTTAATTTTCCTTGCGCTACTATTATGCTGTTGTTCTGTTCCTGTTTTTGCTCAGCAAAAGCTGATCGAACCCCTTATTAATGCCTGGAAAGTTGATGATACCAGCCAAACACATCGGGCAGAAGTTGGTTATGCTGAATTAAAGCTGCAAAAAGAAAGTCTGAAAATGAACCTGCCCCAGCATCAACGCCTTATAAAAGCATTACATACTTATCTTGGCCAACATTCAGATGACAGGTTAAAAATACGGCTAACCATGTACGAAATCCTGGGGAAATTTGAATTGGGCCTGAAAATTCTTCCGCAGGATTCGACAAATATTTATGACTGCATAAAGCTTGCTCACAAATTGAAAGACGACCAGCTTAAGGCCGAAGTATACACCCTTTGTGCAGAGGTTGGCAGGGGAACCAACAGATATGTGCTCTATAACCTAAAAGCAATAGAGCTGGAACGTAAGGTTGGATTTTCGCATTTTAAATACGTACATAATCGTTTCTTTAATGTAAGCCTGGGTTTGTACCAGAGCAATAACTACAGAAAAAGTATCGACTATGGCCTACAATGTTTAGCGTTTAAAAACGTAAGAAAAAACACCTGGGATCCACGGGTCTATATTTTTCAGCTGGATATTATTGGTGCATCCTACCTCAAACTTCGTCAATACGACAGTACCAGGTATTATTATCAGCAGATTATAGACACCTTAACCAAGATGCCCGATGAAGATGCAAATGTTCAATCTTTATGGCTGGGCATTGCCGAAGGAAACATCGGACATACATTAATTTTGCAGGGTAAGGAAGCGCAGGGTACGCCTTTGGTCAATTTACAATTGCAAAACAGTACGGCAATTAAATCGTACAATAACATGGCCATTGCCCAGAACATCCTAGCCAACCTGGACTTTAAGTACAAAAGATACCAGGAAGCTGTGTCTAAATGGAAACAGGCTTACCATTGGGCCTTACAGAGCGAATATTATGTAGTAGAGCAAAAGCTACTCTCATTAAAGGGTATAGTGATGTGTTACCGGAAACTGCAGGTGCCTGATAGTGCCTATAAATATGACGATTTATACAATAGACTCAATAACGAACGACTTTTAGAACTTGGCGCTAAGCAACTATCGGCCATTAAAACCAAAATAGAGTTTGATGATATACAAACTAATCTAGAAAACATCAGCATCAAATTACGCCAGGAAAAAATAATCAGGAATTTTATTTTAGGCGGTATTTTCCTTTTAGCAGTAATCAGCCTTTTGCTTTACAACAGGCAGAAACTGAAAGTTAAACACGAAACCGAGATTTTAAATCGAGATCGGGTGGCCAAAGACCTCGAAATAAAAGAAGCCAGGGAGCGAATCAATTCCTTTGCGCTCAACATTGGGGAAAAGGAAAAACTGATCAGAAACCTTGAAAGAACAATCAAAGCAAACGGAACAGACAACCTCAGCAGTAACCTGCTCAACTATGTGCTCGTAACAGATGAGGAATGGCACAGGTTTAAAGAGGCTTTTAGCAAGGCTTATCCTTTGTTTTTTCCCCGATTGAAACAAATTGTTACTCACTTAAATCCCGCAGAAGAACGCTTGGCGAGTTTAATATGCCTGGATTTGAACAACCAGCAAATTGCCAATATGTTGGGTATTAGTGCAACCAGTGTAGCCAGAAGCAAACGCAGGTTAAAACAGCGCATTACCATTCCCGAAGGGCAAAGCATGGAAGATTATATTTGTGGTCTTAATGATTTGCCAGGTTCTTAAGTTTTCAGTTGGCAGTTTTGATCTTCTGCCTTTTACCCTCCACCCCCTTATCTATTTTCCCATTTGTCCGCTTTTTGTCCGCGCCCAAATTGGTGTTATTTAGCTATTGATCCTAACATTTGCACATGCTTAAACCCAGGGGGAAGTTCACTGTGCCTGTTATTATCATTTTAGTAGCTATATGCCTGATGATTTTAATCTGGCTATACTTTTCCTACCGTTTAGCACAAATTTAGATTTAAATTTTATAGCTCAACATGAAGAATTTGCTCTTGGTTTTATTGTTCCTTGCCACAACCGGCCGGTTATACGCACAATGCCCGCCAATGGATCAGCCACAGAATAAACAAGCCTGTAATGGTGCTACTATTGCTGCGGTTAATTTTACAAGCAGCACTTCAAATGTGGTTTACTCGTGGACAAACTCTAATCCGGCTATTGGTTTGGCTGCTAGCGGCAGGGGAAATCTCCCAGCCTTTAATGCGGTAAATACTGGGACTAGTCCTGCAACGGCAACAATATCAGTTACACCAAGGACTGAAATCAGCCAGACTTTCAGTTATACAGGAACTATGCAAACATTTGTGGTTCCGGCAGGGGTAACCAGTGTTAGGGTTGATGTACGGGGCGCGCAGGGAGGTAGTGCTATTTATAATCAGCCAGGTGTAAGACCAGATGATGTGGGAGGAAAAGGCGGAAGGGTAACTGCAGAATACCCGGTTACTCCTGGTCAGACACTTTACATTGTTGTCGGAGGCAATAGCGGCTTTAACGGCGGCGGAAATGGTGGAGGTAGTATTGCGCAGCCAAAGGGTGGCGATGCTTCAGATATCAGGATTGGTGGAATATTAATAAACAATAGAGTTATTGTTGCAGGCGGAGGAGGGGGCGGTGGAAATAATTGTTCAAATGTTGCTGAATCTGGTGGTGCAGGAGGGGGTTTGATCGGTGATGATGGTTATGAGTGTAGTAACCAGGCCAGCCCATATACGGGGAAGGGAGGAACCCAATCTGCAGGCGGTGCAGCAGGAGTTGCTCTTGCAGGTAGTGGAAACAGTAGCAGCGTTCCAGCAACCGCAGGTAGATTGGGTTTCGGCGGAAATGGAGGTACCTTTTACGGTACGGCTGCTGGTGGTGGCGGTGGCGGCTATTATGGTGGCGGTGGCGCAGTTTATGGTGGTGGCGGTGGTGGAAGTAGCTATACGGTTTCGCAAGCCACATCGGTAGTGCATACCCAAGGTTTTCAAGAAGGGTTAGGCGAGGTAATTATTACTTACGACCAGCCTTGTGCCAGTCCCGCCACCAAAACATTTACCTACACAATCAATCCAATATCCAATACAACGGCTACTCCAAATGCACAAACTGTAAGTTCCGGACAGACAATTGTGCCTATTGTCTTGAACAGCAATTTAGCTGGTATAACTTATAGCTGGACGAGAGACAATTCGGTAATTGTTACCGGCATGGCTAGTAGTGGTAATGGCAATATCAGTGGGTCATTAATCAATATAACAGCCGTACCACAAACAGTAACCTTCACCATTACATCTCACACCAATAATTGCGTCGCTGCGCCTATAACTGCAACCGTTGTAGTCAATTCTATTTACGCTCCCAACGCCGATGGTATCCTGTATGTTAAGCAAGGCGGAACAGGTAACGGCAGCAGTTGGACCAATGCACTATCTGAATTGGCTGATGCATTGCTTATAACCAAAAGCTTAAATACGGCTACTCCGGGAATGATAAAAGAAATCTGGGTAGCAGGAGGAATTTATAAGCCGATGTACAGTCCTGCCGATAATAACTTTGGCACTTCTGCAGGGCGGGATAATACCTTTTTGCTGGTTAAGGATGTGAAGCTGTACGGAGGTTTTGCCGGAACTGAAACAACACGTGCCCAACGAGATCTGACATTAACAGTTAATAAAAGTACACTCAGTGGCGATTTTAACAATGACGATATTATAAGCGGTGTAGGTGCCACCCTCAATTTTGCCAATAACGGTGAAAATGCCTACCATGTACTCATCTCTTCTGGTGATGTAGGCCTTGCCGAATTGGATGGTTTCACCATTAAAGGGGGTAATGGAAGTGGAAGCAATATCACGGTTAACGGTTTGGCCATATCTAAAAACCAGGGTGGTGGAATGAACATTACTTCATCCAGCCCCACAATTACCAATTGTATTTTTGAAAACAACAATGTTTCAGCCGGCATGGGAGGAGCCATTTTTATAGGTGTTTCACCTAATGGTTCAGCTGCCAATCCAGTGATTGCCAAAAGTAGTTTTGTAAACAATAAATGCAGCAATATTGCTGGTCAGGGCTGGGGCGATGAAAGTGGCGGGGCCATGTACAATACTGGTTCAGGGCCAGTTATTTCCGATTGTCGTTTTACTGGCAACCTGATTACAGGAGGCCGATTAGGTGGAGCAATTGCTAACATGGCATCAACCGCTCAATTTAACAATGTAACCATTAGTAATAATTTTTCACTCGGAACCGGTAGCGGAGGTGGTGGAATAGCTAATATTAGCACGGGGGCCGTTAAGCTAATTAATGTTGTGCTGAGCGGAAACAGTGCAGATGCTAATGGAGGAGCCATCTATAATAGTTCTGGAGCAACACCAAAGCTTACTAACGTGCTTATTAGTGGCAATGCAGCCAACAATGGCTCGGGCATTTATAATAACAATTCATCACCAGTATTAACTAATGCTACTATTGTTGGCAACCTATCCAATACAGGAGGCGTAATCTTCAATACCAATAACGCTTCACCACAACTGCAAAACACTATTGTATTTGGTAATAGTACAGGCATAATAAACAGTTCAGGTACAGATATGCCCGTTTATAAAAATAGTCTAGTACAGGGAGCAAGTGGTGCCGGATTAGTCGCCTTTAATGGAACGGTAACAGATTTATTTGTGTCGCCACTTGCTCCAGCTTTAACAACTATTGGCGATTATAGGCCAAAAACAGGAGGTGCTCTTATAAATGCCGGCGACCAAAGCCTCTTTTCGGATTTGACAGCCAACACCAAAGACCTTGATGGCAATCCACGTTTAACAGGTGCCAATATTGATTTGGGTGCTTACGAAGCGCTGGCGCAATCGCAAACCATTACTGCCCATAATTTAAGCAAAACCTATGGCGATTTGGCTTTCGAACCCGGTGCAACGGCAAGTTCGGGCTTAACGGTTACCTATGTTTCTACTGATAACAGCATTGCCGAAGCCTTTCAGGATGCCGCAGATGCCAACAAATGGAAACTGAAGATCAAAAAGGCAGGGACTGTAAACATTACTGCCAGCCAGGCAGGAGGTATGGGTTATGTTCCGGCAAATGATGTTGTTTTTAACCTTACCATCGATAAAAAACCGGTAACGGCCAGCATAAAACCAAATGCCACTTTTACCAAGGTTTATGATGCCAGTACGGCCGGCACCATTCAGGTAACAGATCTCGTTTTAGCTAATGGCGATATCATTAATAATGACGATATACAGCTAAGTTTAAATTCTGCTATTGCCCAGTACGACACGAAAGATGCAGGAACCGGAAAGACGATTACCCTGCCTTTAGCCAATGTTTTATTAACGGGCACACAGGCTGGAAATTATAAATTAGCAAATATTAGCGATCTATCAAGTGCTGCGGCTTCAATTACACCAAAGCCATTAACCATTGCCGCAAACAATTTTAACAAGGTATATAATGGTTTGGGTTATAGCGGCGGCAATGGGGTAACCTATGGCACATTTGCCTTGGGCGAAGATCCGGGCGTGCTTTCCGGAACATTGAGTTTTAGCGGTACCGCTCAGGGCGCAATAAATACAGGCAATTATACCATTGTTCCTCAGGGATTGAGTGCAACTAATTATGCCATCAGTTATATAAACGGACAATTGGTTATTTCGCTTAATAATGTAAATACTTTAACTTTTAATGCCCAAGCTGCCGGCAGCCTGTTAACCAAAACCTATGGTGATGCCGATCTCAATGCATCGGCCAATGCCAGTTCGGGGTTAACGGCAGCTTACCAAAGCAGCAATTTATCTGTAGCTACCATAAATACTTCGGGTCAGGTAAGCTTGTTGGGAACAGGTACAACCACCATAACGGTAAGCCAGCCTGGCGATGCGAATTATGGGCCAGCTACACCGATAAGTTTCCAACTGCAGGTTGCCAAGAAAATGTTGACCGTTACCGCAACCGACTTTAGTAAAACCTATGATGCACTTGCCTATGCCGGTGGAAATGGTGTAAGCTATAATGGCTTTGTAAATGGCGAAACCCAGGCTGTATTAAATGGAACATTAATATATGGAGGCAACTCGCAAGGTGCTGTAAATACAGGGAATTATGTAATAGCGCCTAGTGGATTGCTTTCTGCCAATTACGATTTCGACTACAAAAACGGAACATTAAGCATTGTGCCATCTGGGGCGAACGTAATTACCTTTAATAACCAGGTAACAGGTGCTGTACTTCAGCTAACATACGGAAATACTGTTGTTGATGCTTCGGCTATTGCATCATCAGGATTGTCGGTGAATTATGCCAGCAGCAATCCTGCGGTGGCTTCGGTTAATGCAAGCGGACAGGTGCATATTTTGGCTGCAGGAACGGCGACGATAACGGCTAGTCAGCCCGGAGATGTGAACCATAGTGCGGCCACTCCGGTAAGTTTCAATATCAATGTGCAACAAAAAACACTAACTATTACCGCCAATAATTTTAATAAAACCTATAATGCAGTAGCTTACACCGGAGGAAATGGAGTAAGCTATAATGGATTTGTTAATGGAGAAAATGAACAAGTTCTGCAAGGCACCTTAAGCTATACAGGCACTGCAATTGGAGCCAAGGATGTGGGAAGTTATTTTATCAGTCCAACAGGTTATACCTCAAATAACTATGCCATTACTTATCAGAATGGAAGCTTAACCATAACCAAAGCAGGATTAATGATAACGGCAGAGGCAAAAAGCAAGGTTTATGGTGGTGGCGATCCTTCCCTCACCTACACCAGCTCGGGTTTGGTTGGTACTGATGTGGTTACGGGTACCTTAACCAGGGCAACTGGCGAAAATGTGGGAACGTATGCAATCACCCAAGGAACTTTAGATGCAGGCGCTAATTATAGCGTTGTTTTTAATCAAGCTACATTTGCCATTACACCTAAAATACTGGGCATTACTGCGCAGGCTAAAAGTAAAATTTACGGTGAGGCCGATCCCTCGCTTACCTACACCAGCTCGGGTTTGGTTGGTACTGATGTACTTACGGGTGCCTTAACCAGGGCAACGGGCGAAAATGTGGGAGCGTATGCAATCACCCAAGGAACTTTAGACGCAGGAGCTAATTATAGCGTTGTTTTTAATCAAGCTACATTTGCCATTACACCTAAAATACTGGGCATTACTGCGCAGGCTAAAAGTAAAATTTACGGCGATGGCGATCCCTCGCTTACCTACACCAGCTCGGGTTTGGTCGGTACTGATGTGGTTACGGGTACCTTAACCAGGACAACTGGCGAAAATGTGGGAACGTATACAATCACCCAAGGAACTTTAGACGCAGGAGCTAATTACAACATTACTTACATACCAGCCAACTTAACGATTACCAATAAAGCGCTAACCATTACCGCCCAAGCCAAAAGCAAGATTTATGGCGATGGCGATCCCTCGCTTACCTACACCAGTTCGGGTTTGGTAGGAACGGATGTACTTACAGGTACCTTAACCAGGGCTACTGGCGAGGGTGTAGGGACTTATGCAATTACCCAAGGAAGCCTTTCGGCGGGTACCAATTACAGCATTGCTTATGCACCTGCCAATTTTACCATTACATCAAAAAACTTGACGATAACAGTACTGGCAAAAACTAAAATATATGGCGAGACTGATCCTCTACTAACTTATACGAGTACTAGTTTGGTAGGAGCAGATGTGCTTACGGGCTCATTAGCAAGAACAGTTGGCGAGAATGTTGGTAACTATGTCATTAATCAAGGGAGTTTAACAGCGGGAAGCAATTACAGTATCAACTATGTTTCTGCCGACTTATCAATTGCCGCAAAAACATTAATCATTACTGCGGCTGCAAAAAGTAAGGTTTATGGCGACGTTGATCCGGCTTTAACCTATACCGCCAGTGGTTTGTTAGGTGCTGATGCGCTTACAGGCTCATTAGCAAGAACAGTTGGCGAAAACACAGGTAGTTATAGCATTAGACAAGGAAACTTGGACGCTGGTATAAATTATGCCATTACTTATAATCCAGCCAACCTAACTATCTCCAAAGCTGTGCTCAACATAACAGCCAATAATAAGGCGATGTGTCAAAGCAGTAACCTCCCGGCTCTTGATGTAAGTTATTCAGGTTTTAAATATGGCGACAATGAAAATAACCTTAGTACCAAACCCACGGTAACTGCTAATGCCAATAGTAATTCTTTGGCTGGTGCCTACACATTAACGCCAGCTGGTGCAGCTGCCAGTAACTATAGCTTTAACTATGTAAATGGAAGCTTAACCATCAATACATTGCCCACTGTTGAGATTTTGAGCAGTAAAGGAAATAGTGTAAGTAAAGGCGAAACGTTAAGCTTAACCGCAACAGGAGGCCATACCTATGGTTGGGCCAATGCTAATGGAATTATTTCAGGTCAAAATACAGCTGTGCTTAATATCAGGCCAAGCCAAACCACTACCTACATTGTTACAGCAAGAAATGCCAGTGGATGTAGCCAGAGCAGTAGCATTACCATAAACGTTCGTGATGATTTCCTGGCTGTAAAAGCCAATAACATTCTTACGCCTAACAGTGATGGCGTGAACGATTTTTGGACTGTGGCAAATATAGATGCGTATCCAGATAATGTGGTACAGGTGTTTGATCGCGCCGGAAGAATCTTATTCACTCAAAAAGGGTATAACAATACATGGGACGGAACAGTAAACGGACAGGCGCTGGCAGAAGGTACTTATTATTACATCATCGATTTTGGGCCTGAAAAATTAAAACAAAAAGGTTTCATTACAATCATCAGGCAACAATAACACCATGTAAAACTTGGTCAAGTTCCCTCTAATTTAACTCATATGAAAATCAGGCTTTCCATTATTATTGCTATCGCTAGTTGCGCTCCAACGGTACTCAGGGCACAGCTCAACCCCTTGCAGGCACAATATTATACGAACCGCTATTTAGGCAACCCGGCCATGGCAGGGATTGAGAAAGGATGGGCATTAAGCCTATCTCATCGTTCACAGTTCAGCGATATTCCTGGTGCACCAGTAGTACAGAACCTGACGGCAGAATATGGTTACAAAAAGGTTGGCATTGGCCTCAATGTAACATTAGATAAGGCTGGTCTGCAACGGTTTGTACGTGTATTGGCCAGCTATGCTTATCACCTGCAAATTAACGAGGCATCCACATTACATTTTGGCCTTTCAGCAGGAATAAGAAACCAACGTTTAGCTGTCGACGAAATTAACGGTAATCCGAATGATAATCTAGTCAGCCTTTATAACCAACGTCAAAACTATTTCGATGGTGATTTCGGATTGGCCTTAACAACTGGTAAAATCAGCTTGGAAGTATCACTGCCCAACCTAAAGAACTTATTCTGGAATAATAATAGTATGGTGGCCGATTTACCCATTTTTTATTCGGCTTTTAGTTATAAAATTGCCGTAAATGAGGCCGAATTAGAGCCAAAAATTGTTTTTAGAGGTATTAAAGGTTTTGATCATATATGGGATACGGGTGCGCAACTAAGTTTTGCAAAGAAACAGATATTATTAAACGGCTTTTACCACACTAGTGGAAGTGCAAGTTTTGGTATTGGAATGGATTATCAGCAAAAATATCTCCTTGGTTTTTCGCATACTTTGCAAACCGCATCATTATCCAATTATACCAACGGCGATTTTGAGGTGAACCTGCGATTGAAGTTTTAAACAACAATAAGTTTATTGAAAGAGCCAGTTTTGACAGGATTAAAATTTAAAGAAACGTAAGGCTGATAGGAGTCTGATTTTTACGAAAATACCCAGACTCCTATCGGATTTATTTTATGTTTATAAGAACACCCTTGGCGACATGATCCAATAAAATATGTAGAATAATGTGACACTGAACTGCCCTATCTCACCACACTCCCATCTTCAAACTTACTCGTTGGTGCTACAAAAGTGAGTTTGCCTTCTGCATTTTCGGCCATTAAAATCATGCCTTGAGATAAAATTCCTTTGATCTCCCTCGGCGCCAGGTTAACAACCATACTTACCTGTTTACCAACAATGTCTTCAGGTTTATAATATTCGGCAATACCAGAAACCACTGTTCTTTCATCAATGCCTGTATTTACTGTTAACTTTAACAGTTTTTTGGTTTTCTCTACCTTTTCTGCGGCTACAATAGTAGCAACGCGGATGTCTATTGCCGAGAAATCATCAAACTGGATATTTTCTTTTGCCGGAATAGCAACAGCACTATTAGCAGCATTGCTGGCTTTGCTTTGATTCAGTTTCCCGATCTGGAAGTCGATCTCTTCATCTTCAATTTTATCAAACAAGAGCACAGCTTCTCCAATATCGTGACCACGTTTTAACAGGCTAACCGTACCAGCATCAGCCCAATCATGGCCTCCATTTTGGAGCATCTTCATTAACTTTTCGGCAGTAAACGGCAAGAAAGGTTCGATCAGGATCTGAATATTGGCCGCCACTTGAAGCGCAATATGCAAGATTGTTCTTACGCGGTCTTCGTCGGTTTTAATGAGTTTCCAGGGCTCGGTTTCGGCCAGGTATTTATTTCCTAAACGGGCAACGTTCATTACTTCCGATAAAGCCTCTCTAAAACGGTAGTTTTCTATTGATGCGGAAATTTTAGCAGGGTAACCAGCCAGTTCATCAATAACAGCTTGATCTACATCGGTAATTTCCATGCAGGTAGGCACTGAACCACCAAAATATTTATGCGTAAGTACCACTACGCGGTTTACAAAATTGCCAAGTATAGCAACCAGCTCATTATTGTTTCTCGCCTGAAAATCTTTCCAGGTAAAATCGTTGTCCTTGGTTTCAGGAGCCGTCGCTGTTAATACATAACGCAATACATCCTGTTTACCTTCAAACTCCCTTAAATATTCGTTCAGCCAAACTGCCCAGTTTTTAGAAGTCGATATTTTTTGGCCTTCCAGATTTAAGAATTCGTTTGCAGGCACATTATCAGCCAGGGTATACTCGCCATGTGCCATTAGCATTGCCGGGAAAATAATGCAATGGAAAACGATATTATCTTTGCCAATAAAGTGAACTAACTTGGTTTCGTCGCTTTTCCAGTATTCTTCCCAGCCACATTTATCGCTTTCGTTGCTATTAATGTAATATTCTTCGGCTTTAGGATTCCACACATCAAGCTTCGCATAGTTACACAGCTCTTTGGTTGCAGAAATATATCCAATAGGTGCATCGAACCATACATAAAGTACTTTGCCCTCGGCATCGCGAAGCGGAACGCGTACTCCCCAATCTAAATCTCTGGTCATTGCCCTTGGCTGTAAGCCTGCATTTAACCAGCTTTGGCATTGGCCGTAAACGTTCGGGCGCCACTCTTTATGGCTTTCGATATAAGTTCTTAATCGATCTTCATACTTATCGAGTGGCAGAAACCAGTTTTTAGTTTCCTTTAAAATTGGTTTATCTCCTGATAAGGTCGATTTTGGATTGATCAGATCGGTTGCATTAAGCGTAGACCCGCAATTTTCGCACTGATCGCCGTAAGCATTTTCGTTACCACATTTAGGACAGGTACCTGTGATGTAACGATCGGCCAAAAATTGTTTCGCAGTGGCATCATAATATTGCTCGGTAATTTCTTCGGTAAAAACCCCTTTTTCATAAAGTGTTTCGAAGAAATCGGCAGCAGTTTGGTGATGGGTAAGCGATGAGGTACGGTGATAGATATCGAAAGATATACCAAACTCTTTAAAGGAATTGCCAATAATTTTATGGTACTTATCTACTACTTCCTGCGGTGTTATTCCTTCCTTTTTGGCCTTTAAAGTAATCGGAACGCCATTTTCATCAGATCCGCAGATGAATTTTACATCACGTTTGTTCGATCTTAAATAACGGGCATAAATATCTGCAGGGATGTAAACACCGGCCAGGTGCCCAATATGAACAGGTCCATTTGTATAGGGTAGCGCTGCAGTTACGGTATATCTTTTTATTTTACTATTATCCAAAACAATTTTTATTAATTTGGCAAAGATAAGTGTTTTAAAGATGATTAAGCAGCCCCCGTATTTAAAAAAAGGAGATAAGATTGCCCTGGTGTGTCCGGCAAAGAAATTACCTAAACCGATAGACCATGCCATTGAAATATTGAAAGACTGGGGTTTAGAGGTTATTTTAGGTGATACTGTAAATGCCAGTCATCACCAATTTGCCGGAACTGACGCCCTAAGAACTAAAGATATTCAGCGCTTTTTAGATGACCCATCCATAAAAGCAATAATTTCGGGTCGTGGAGGTTATGGTACCATCCGGATTATCGATCACCTGGACTTTACAGAATTTAAAAAAAATCCTAAGTGGTTTGTAGGTTTTAGCGACATCACCGTTCTGCTTTCGCACCTGGTTGCGCAATGTAGTACCCAGTGCATGCATGCACAGATGCCCTATACATTTGATGAATCCACCGAAGAAGCTTTAATTTCTTTAAAGAAGGCTTTATTTGGCGAAAAACAGAGCTATTCTTATCAAAGTAGCTTTAAAAATAGGGCAGGAGAAGCAACCGGGATTTTGATCGGTGGTAATTTAACCTTGCTTGCCATGGTACAGGGCTCAGTTTCGGAAATGGATTTTACCGATAAAATTCTCTTTTTGGAAGATGTTGGTGAACACGAGTATAGCATCGACCGGATGTTGAGGATGCTAAAACGGGCAGGAAAACTTGCACACTTAAGAGGATTCATTGTAGGCGCGTTTAATGAAATAGCTGAAGAAAAGATTTCTTTCGGACAAACGGCTGATGAGGTGATCTGGGATATTGTTAAAGAATACGATTTTCCAGTCTGCTTTAATTTTCCAACAGGGCATATCAGCAATAACCTCAATATGGTTTTAGGTGCTGAAGTAAACTTAAAAGTAGAAACAAACAACGTTCAATTTAAATATTTATAAGATGGCAATTTTAGACAATTTAGGAAAATACCGCAATACAGGCCTGTTACTGCTACGTATTGGTTTAGGCGTAATGTTCATTATTCATGGTTTCCCGAAACTGGCAGGCGGACCAAACGGATGGACTGATTTAGGTGGAAGCATGAAAGTAATCGGCATAGATTTTCTACCGATATTTTGGGGCTTTATGGCCGCCGCTACTGAAACATTTGGTGGTTTTCTTTTAATTGTTGGCTTATTTTTCAGACCAGCCTTAATTTTATTGATTTTTACAATGGTTATAGCAGCTTTGGTTCATTTTGGCAAAGGGGATGGCTTACAAGGCGCCAGCCATGCAATTGAATTGGGCATTGTATTTTTCGGATTGATCTTTATTGGACCCGGGAAGTATAGTGTAGATAAGAAATAAGCTCATTCCTTCGATTTAAAAAGAAAGGCCTGGAAATTTCCAGGCCTTTCTTTTTACCGGTTATCCGGTTATGTTAATGGTGAAGAAGCGTTTTACGGTCTGCCCATTACCGAGGGTTGCTGTAACCGTTAAAACAACCGAGCCACTTGAACCCGAAGTAGGGAGCGGAGCATCAGCCGAGCCACGTAAATCTTTTACTAATTTGGTAAAAGTATAAGAACCGCCACTTACAGTAGCCGTACCAAGATTGTTAACAACTGTACCTGTTGGTGTGGTAAACGAAAGTGTTTTCACATCTCCGCTATAAGTAATTACAATATTTACAGTTCCTGTTCCTTTTGTGGTAGGAGTAGCACTCGCATAGCTTGAATAGGTACCTGATACTGTATTGATGTTCCCATCAAAGATAATAGTAACGTCTGTATTGAGCGTTTCAGGTTGCTTTGGATCTTTTTTGCATGAGGCCAAGCCTAATATTGATGCAAATAATATGATTAAAATTCTTTTCATAGTTATAATTATTTATCCCAAAATACAGATTTTACAAATACTGAAGGTCGGGCTGGTGTATTAGGATTGTAGCTTCTCTCGTTAAATGAATACGGCAATATGCGCGGCACTGCTGTTGAAGGAGATACCGGCGTTAGCACAGGAAATCCCGTTCTCCTCCAGTCCGTCCAGGGCTCGATGGCTACTCCAAAATTAGACACAAATTTTTCTTCAATAATTTTTTGAAGAGCATTTCCGGTAACTAAGGTTCCATTTGTTGACGCCAGGTAAGCCGTTAAACCCGAACTTACTGCCAAAGCTTCTGTCGCATCTGAAAATTCAACGGCATTTGCAAACGAAGCGGTTATCCCTGCTTTATAATAGGTATCGGCAGTTAGTAAATCATTCCCGCCATTTGTTCTCGCAAAATATTCTGCCAAAATCTGATTTTGCTCAGCAAAAGTAAACATCCTTATTGGCGCTTCACCAGAGTATGCACCTGCTGAAAGCTTTCCTCTAAGATAAGTGCTCATGCGCGAAAAGGCAGTACTTACCACAACATCACCATTTCCATTTGTTGCACCGATATAGGTTCCTGATTGCAGGGTAAAATATGAGTTTCTTCTACTATCACTCTTGGCATTCATGATATCAACCAACGTTTTACTTGGAAAAAACTGGTTTGGTCTTGATCCTTCAAATTGGTGGATAGGATTGGTTTGATTGGCTGAAGTTAAAAACCGCATCTGAAAATTATCGGTATTTCCTCTCAATAATTTATTGGCGGCCAAAATTGCAGTTATACCTGTTTTTGCTCTTGTAGCGTCTGCCGCTGTTCCATTTGTAGAAAAATAGTGGATATACATTCTCAACTTTAACGCATTTGCAAAACGTTCCCATTTATCCATATCACCACCATAAAATAGATCATCAGTTGTAGGAGCCAATAAAGATGCTTTTTTGATATCTGCAACTCCTTCATCAATTAAACCGAACAGGTTATCGTATATGGCTGAAGATCCATCAAATTTAGGTTTTAAATTCGCTTCGTAACCAATAGCTTCTGTATAAGGCAGATCACCATACGCATCCACATGGGTTTGATAAACATAAGCTTTTATGAGCTCTGCAACACCTGCATATTTTGGGCTTGTTGCTTTGGTTTTTTCGATCACTTTCTGTAAATCAGCTAAGGTACCTGCAAAGGTTGCCGCCCAGGTATTATTGATATCACCTTCGCCTACCGCATATTTATCATATTGCGTTGGCTGAACCGCGCCACCACCCTGCGCAGCAAACTGCTGCACCCATAACGAAGTAAAACGGTGTATGTCTGAGCCCATGGTAAAAGCAAGGTTACCTTGTGCTGCGGGTAGGATTAAACTAGCATCAGGATCTTTTAATCGTGTAGGATCATCATTAATGTCTACAAATTTCTTGCACGAGCTCAGTCCTGTCATGGCTAATGCCAATCCAAAAACTATTTTCTTTATATTAATTTTCATATTTAAACTCTCCTAATACTAAAATGATAATTTTAAAAATCCACCATAGGTTCTTGTTTGAGGCTGGCCATTATACTCAATGCCCTGTCCATTACTAACACCCAAAAGGTTGTTTTCCGGGTCCAGGTGAGGGAAATTAGGCGCATACATCAAAAGGTTTCTTCCCGTTAAACCAACATTAATTCCCTTTATGAAGCTTAGTTTGTTTAATAGTTTGCCCGGTATACGATAAGATAATGTTGCTTCACGTAGCCTGATCCAAGAACCATCAAAAACCGCATATTGCTGTGCTGCCGAAGAATACAAATCACTATAATATTGTTCTGCCGTAATTAAAGTATTGTTTGGTGTACCATCTGCATATACGGCATTGTGCATATACAAACGATCCCTGTTACCTGTTTCAGCAGCAACACCGTATCGTCTTAAATCAGTAATTGTTCTCGAATAAATATCACCACCATACCGAACGTCAGCAAACAGGCTTAACGACAGGCCTTTGTAAGAGAATGTTGTATTTACACCACCGGTCCATTTTGGATTTGGATCACCGATCGGCTGCAGTTCTGCAGTATTGATCTGCCCTGAACTTAGCCTACCATTTGCATCCACAATATCCTTACCGTTAAGTTTTTTAAATACCTGGCCAAATAATGTTCCGTACTGATATCCGGTAACAATACGGCCCTGTGGATTGGTAAAACCACCATTACCGATAAAAGGGACGCCTGGTGCAAGCTCTACCACTTCATTTCTTCCTTTAGTAAAGTTTACAGATAAATCCCAGTTAAAGTCTCTCGATTTTATCGGTGTTCCACTAACCAATAGTTCGATACCGTGAGCTTTTAGGGTTCCCGCATTCAACAGGGTACTGGTAAATCCTGATGAAGGTGCACTAGGTACCGAAAATATAATGTCGGTGCTTTTGGTGCTATAGTATGCAATATCGAAACTCAACCTGTCTTTTAAAAGCTTAGCCTCTAAACCAACTTCTCTTGATGCTGTAAATTCGGGCTTGATATTAATGTTACCCGCTGCATTCGAAAAAGTTTGCCCATTCACCCCATTAAATGGAAAAACCAGATTTGGTCCGAAACCATCAGAAGGGCCTGCAGTGCCAAAATATGTACCGGTGCTGTAAACCGGTGCTTCCCTACCTACTTTCGCATAGTTAGCCCTGATTTTCAAATACGTTAAGATATCATTTTGTTTTAACTCAGGGAAAGCTTCTGTCGCAATAAAACTGGCATCCACTTTAGGGTAAAAATAACTTCTCTTATCAGGGGCAAAAGTTGACGAAACATCTCTACGGCCTGTAAATGACAGATATGCGAAAGATTTATAATCTAAGCTAATATCAGCATATACCCCTACCAAACTTTGTTCTGTTATGGCTTGAACCGGAATATAAGTTAAGGTATTCGATATATTATAATTATGGGCTGCCTGTATACCATTACCGGTAACCTGTAGCTGGTCTAATCTTCTGTAGTTAATCTCGTTACCCAATAAAAGTCTGGCACCAAAATCTTTCCAGAACCTTTTGTTGGCCACCAAATTGAAATACGAACTTACCTCACGTCGGTTTGTCGTATTATCGATAATAGAACCGGCCCTGCTTGCAGACTGGTTGTTGTTTGCTGATTTTTCGTTGATTGTTTTAGATACGTTGGTATATTGATCAATACCGATTTTATAATTGGCACTTAACCAATCAGCTATTTTGTAATCCAACCCAACGTTACCAATAGCCCGGTCTATCTTTTGTTTGTACAAAACATATTTAATGGACCATAATGGGTTATCTGTACCTAAAATATTATAGTAAGTATAGCCTGCATTGTTAACACGGCTTGTAGGAATGTTATTTAAGCCAGCAGGGGTTTCGAAGGGATAATTTGCCAGGTTATAGGTTCTTGGCAATGTCATTCCATCGAATAGCGGATTAGACCTTGCATTACCTGTAGGTGTGCCTACAGAGTTATTATGTATATACTGAATGGAAGAACTAATGGTTAGGTTTTTACTCAATTGCGTACTTGCGTTAACTGTAAAGTTATTTTTAGCCAAAGTATTGTTATCGATATATCCACTTTCTTTAAAATTTCCGTAGTTAAAGTAGTAAGCTGATTTTTCGGTACCGCCAGTAAAAGTAACGTTATTCTGCAGGTTATAGCCCCCTTTAAATATATCCTTAACATTATCCGGATAAGCAGTAAGAGTTTCCGGATTACCAAGGTAATTAGTAACCGTTTGACCTGTTATTTTAGTTCCCCACGACATTTGCGAATAAGAATCATATAATCCGTTAGCACCCTGAGAATATTCATTTTGATAATCCGGTAAACGGTTAACTTCTATATAATTGTAGTTGCTGCTTAATTCTACTCTTCCGGCCTGCCCTTTGCTTCCCTTTTTAGTGGTTACAATTACAGCTCCGGCAACAGCCCTTGAGCCATAAAGCACAGCTGCAGCTGGTCCCTTTAAAATCGTTACAGACTCAATGTCATCCTGGTTTAAATCAATTCCCCTGTTCGAATTTGTACTTCCTGTATTTACAGATTGCCCTCCGCCAGTATTATCAATCGGAATACCATCTAATACCCATAGCGGTTGGTTCGATCCGGTAAAGGTTGTGGCCTGCCTGATATTAATATTTGATGAAGCACCTGTTGCACCACCGGTAGACAGAATTTTCACTCCCGCTACTTTACCTGCCAATGCATTTACCACGTTGGTTGAGCGGCCAGCCGTTAGCTTTGAAGCATCAATGGTCGTCGCTGCATAACCTAAAGATTTAGCTTCTCTTTTTTGACCTAAAGCTGTTACCACAACTTCGGATAATGACTTTGAATCAGTTTCCATAGAAACATTGATTACGCTTCCCCTAATGGTAATCTCCCGTGTTAAATACCCAACAGAAGAAAAAACCAACACTTTTGCACCTGCACCTGCATTAATAGAAAATTTACCTACTGCGTTTGTAGAGACACCAGAATTTGATGCATCTTTAATTCTTACACTTACACCCGGAAGTGGCAATCCATCTTCACTAGCCGTAACTGTTCCTGTGATTGTTCGATCTTGCGCTATTGCTGAGGTGGCAATAAATAGCAATATGAACAAACTTTGTAGAAGTTTTTCATAAAAAAGTTTAATTTAGTTAATAGTTAGTGCAATATAAGATTTAGTATTTTGTAATGCAAATTTTACACACTTTTCATTTTCCACTTTAATGAAATTAAAATCGGAACATCTGGTAACATTTATTCCGGAAAAATATAATCCTATTATTCGCGAGCAATTGTTTCTTACGATAGGATTGATCACGAATTAGCAGCAATATTAGAACTGAATTTTTATTAGCCCAGGGAAATATAGGCGCGGATAAGAAGTCGCCCTGAAAAAAATCAATGAAAAAGTCCCGATTTCCACCGGGACTTTCATTATAAATTAAAAATTAATTCTGAACGATCAATTTGTTATTTTGTACTTCGTTTGCAGAAATAGGCCAGATATAGCCTGCTGTATTAAACGGAATGGCTGGAGCGCTGCCTTGAGTGCCGCTTTTGGCAGCAAAACCTGCACCCAATCTCATTACATCCGGAGACCTGAAGCCTTCACCAAGTAACTCAATCCTTCTTTCTGTAAGGATGGTATTTTTTAAGTTAGCAGGCAGTAAATCTGTCGCCGGAAAAATATATCCCGGATTTGATCTTTGTCTAACCGCAGTTAACAAGGCTATAGATCGTGCCGGATCGGAAACTACGGTAGCCTCTGCCAGATTTAATAAAACCTCAGCATATCTGATTACAGGGATATAATCAGTATATGGTGATGGTTTTTTAAATTTAGTTAAATAGGTATTGGCACCTGAAACTGTTGTTAGACTTTTCCTGGCATCGGTTGAACCTGCAGCAAAAACTGGGTTTGCAAAAATTCCTGATGGATTTAAAAAATACTCTTCATTACCTCCCGCTTGATTTATCGAAACATTATAATAATAAGCCAATTGATTCTGCGTACCAGGAGCATCTAAATCTGCCATTGGAAAAGATAACACCGCTTCAGTAGCAGTTGCATTACCTACATAAGCACCACTAAATACATTAGTAATATTAGCTTCTAACTGTAAGGGAGTGCCTGTTGTTGCTTTAAACGGCGCTGTTGCAGTAACAATTTTATTGGCTTCGGTAACTACTGAAGATAAATCTCCCATTGACAGATATACCCTGGTTTTAAAAGCAATCGCCGTATTTCTAGTTGCCCTTATAGATATTGATGTTGCAGGCAAGGTCAATGCCAGGTCTGGTTCTGCTTCATTTAAATCTTTTAGAATCTGTGTATATACTTCTGCTACAGTACTTCTTTTTAAGTCATTGCCGGTTAAATCTTTCTCTCCCTTAAGCCTTAATGGTACTCCTAAGCTGGCGCCGTTATCGGTAATATAGGGTTTTGCATATAATTGTAATGCACTATAATAACATAGGGCCCTTAAAAACTTGGCTTCCGCAATGTATTGCTTTGCTGTTGCCGGGCTAAGTAAATTAGCATTGGCATTAACGCCTTCAATAACCAGGTTAGCCCTGTTAATAGCAGCGAAAATTGCTCCCCATAAATTTACAACCTCATTTGTATTGGAAACCAGGTTGAACCGCCACGTATCCAAACCGGTTACCCCATTTGGCTTATTTACTATAAAATCTTCTCCGCGGATATCATTGTAAATTAAATACCTACCGCCGTAAAACTGACCGGTCTTTACCCCGGCATATATCCCGTTAACCTGTGAAAGGATCCTATCTGGACTGGAAAAAGCATCTTCAATTGGTAAGGAAGTATCGGGTGCCGTATTTAAGAAGTTCTTTTTACAAGATGTTGCAAACAGTAAAGGAGCGGCTATAAAAAGATATTTTAATCTATTGTTTATTTTAATTTTCATGATCTCTAATTTTAAAATCCAACATTGATACCAAAAGTAAATGTTCTACCAGAAGGTACAGAGTTTCTATCTACACCCGGAGCAAGGTTACCGCTATTTCCTGTTGTTGTAGAGTTACCATTTACAGAAACCTCAGGGTCAGGACCAGGATAATTAGATATAATCCACAGGTTACTCGATTGTGCATAAACCCTGATATTCGAAACACCATATTTGCTAAACAATGTTTTAGGCAGGGTATAACCTAAAGCCAGGTTTCTAACTTTCAAGAAATTACCGCTGAAAACATTTTGTGATTGTGCAAAGGCAGATCCATTTGAGGTGTTATCGCCATAAACCAGCCTCGGAATATCTGTTACCTGGCCCGGCGTTGTCCATCTGTTCAGCACATCTTTTTCGTTATTCCAAAAACGCTGATCACGAAGCCCGGCCAATGAACCATAATAAATTTTATTACCACCAGAGAATGTTAGCCCTAAGCTTAAATCAAAAGCTTTGTAGCGGAAATTATTATCCAATCCGCCAAACCATTTCGGTATTGACTGTCCTGTTATTGTGGCATCCAATGCAGCATCAATTGCAGGAGCATTCTGTCCTGCGTTCGGTCCATCAAGATATTGATAGCGTGCAGCAGTAGCACGTGCAAAACTGAATCTCAATTTTTGCCCAAATCTATTTACGAAAATGCGTTCACCGGTTGCTGGGTCAACACCTGCTGTTGGAACAGTATAAATTGATCCGATTGGGTAACCAACGCGTGTAATATTTGCGGTTTCTAAGGATGTCGCCCCAAAAAGATCGGCATTATTATTACCCAATGCCGTAACTTCGTTTTTCAGGGTACTGAAGGTTAAACTGGTTGTCCAGCTAAAATCATCGTGTTCAATATTTCTCGAATTTACGGTAAACTCAAATCCCTTATTGTACATTTTACCTACGTTTGTGGTAATCGCATTTCCAGGTACCCCTTTAGAAGGTGCCTGAGGAGCATTTTGAACCAGATTATCAATATTGTTATGATAATAGTCTACATCCAAAGAGAAGCGTCCACCTAAGAACTCCAAATTAATACCAACATCCGCTTTTTTACTGGTTTCCCAAGTTAGGTTAGGATTACCCGCTTGCGCAAATGACAATGCAGGAGATAAACCATAAAGTCCAGGATTATATAAAAACAAAGCAGGGTAATTACCAATGTTAATGTTTCCAACCTCTCCATAACTTCCGTGCAATTTAACACGCGTTAACACTTTACTGATACCCAAATTTTTATAAAAATTCTCTTCCGAGATTGCATAACCAACTGATGCACCACCGAAATTACCATACTTATTGTTTGCTGATAATCCGGAATAGCCATCACGTCTGAATGACCCTGTTAAGTAATATTTCTTTTTGTAATCATAGTTAATGCTACCAAAATAAGAACGGAAGGCATTATCTCCCTGTATCAATCCCGCAGGAGTAATGGCACCAAATGCGCCTTGAAAAACCTTGATAAAAGGATCAATTACGCCCTGCCTGGTAGCACCATAGCCAAGAGATTTTGTATATTGATCTTCGGCACCGATAAGTGCACCTAAGGTATGATCGCCAAACAAGCCGTTATAACTTAGTGTATTGGACCAGTTCCATCTGCTATTTTTAACGAAATTACTTGTAGCACCACCCCCATAAGTAAAACCATCACCCTGTAAGCGGTTTACAAATGAATTGTTGTCTATTTTAAGATTGTCAAGACCATAAGTGGTTTTGAATGTCAAGCCTTTTACAATCTGGATTGAGGCATAGGCATTTGCGATGATACGATCACTTTCTGATGTATTTTTATCTTCATTTACCAATACAGCTGCATTGGGATAATTGGATGCAATGGTATTGGCACCTAAACCAACAGATCCTGCGGGAGCATTTATATTATATGAACCATCTTCATTGTAAGCCGCTACGTTGGGAGGCAATACAATTGCCAACCTACCCAAGCCAACAGTAGAGAAAGCCTGTCCCGGCAAAGACCCTGTATTTGGAGCACGGTTTAAGGTATTACTGTAAGAAAAGTTTGTACCAATGGTTACGTTTTTAAATAATTTATGATCAATATTTACACGTCCATTTTTTCTTTCAAAAGAGTTTCCAACAATAAAACCTTCCTGATTACTATAACCTATTGATACGTAATAAGATGTTTTTTCGTTTGCACCAGAGAAATTTAATGCATGGTTTTGAGAAGTAGCCGTTCTATATGCATAATCATACCAGTTGGTTTCTACCTGCGAGCCATCTGATTTTGTTTGCAAAAAGAAGGCTGGTGCCTGACCTATATTAGTTCTAGCTTCATTTTTGATCTGAACATACTCCGCTGCATTTAGTAGAGGTGTGAGGTTTTGAGCTTTAGTGGTTCCTACCCAACCTTCATAATTGATTTTGGTTACCCCTTGTTTACCTTTTTTAGTGGTAATTACCACTACGCCGTTAGCCGCCCTAGAACCATAAATGGCAGAAGAAGCCGCATCTTTCAAGATATCAATAGATTCGATGTCAGATGGATTAATATCGCCTAATGCGTTACCCGCAGCACTATTTGCAGATTGATCTCCTGTAAATACCGGAATACCATCAACAATAATAAGTGGATATGAACTCAAGGAGATGGAGTTAAAACCGCGTACCCTGAAAACAGGTGGGTTATTTAAAACCCCGTTTGGCTGAATGATGTTTACACCAGCCGCTTTACCCGCAAGTGCCTGCTCAAAACTTTGTACAGGTACATTTTTAAGCTTTTCTCCGCTTACACTTGCTATTGATCCGGTAACATCCTTTTTGGACTGTGTAGTATAACCTGTTACCACCACATCAGATAATGTTTTAGAATCGCTTTTAAGTTGTATGTTAACCACACTACTACCACCAATAGCTTTGGTTTGGCTTAAGAAACCAATATAGGAAAATTCCAAAGCGGTTGCTTTGTTACCGACTTTAAGAGAGTACTTACCATCAACCCCGGTTGTGGTTCCCCCGGCTGCACCTTTGACTTTAACACTTACACCCGGAAGTGGCAATCCATCTTCACTGGCCGTAACTGTTCCTGTGATTGTTCGATCTTGCGCTATTGCCGAGGTGGCAATAAATAGCAATATGAACAAACTTTGTAGAAGTTTTTTCATAAAAATAGTTTAGTTTAGTTAATAATTTACAATATAGGATTTAGTGTTTTGTAATACAAATTTTACAATAAAAAATAATTATTTTTTATTTCTCCTCACTTAAATCGATCTAAATAACTGATTATTAGAAACACTTGTTCCCCTAAGCCGATTAAATTTTAGCCTGCAACTATTGTGGTCCTTTTTAGCCGCAGCCTTGTTAAAAATATTTAATCCTGGGGTATCATGGCGTTTTGCATGCCATTAATCGTGTTGGTTGTCCGATCTTAGTTACTGCTCCGGTCGCGATAACAAACAATGCGAACAAACTCTGTAAGAGTTTTTTCATAAAAAGTTAGTCTAGTTTCGGTTAACGAATACAATATAGCACTTAGATTAACTTCATGCAAATCCACAGATAAAAAAACCAACTATGATTTTCTATAAGATACGACATAATTTAACCAAAACTCCAACAAAAACCTTTTACAATGCAAGGAAAGCAACAAACAAACAAAAAAGAAGACCCGTTGCCCTATATTTATTAATAAAAAAAATACAATTACATTAAAATAAGATTAGAAAATCAATGAATGCCTGAATAAAATTCAAAAATTATCAAATAGGCTATTTTTTTTGCAAATAAACCAATGCGATCAAAAAATATTGAGGATTTTTAGTTCTTAATGAGGTGTCTGACCAATCCTGCATAAAGAATGAAATCCCACATCTAACTTACTGCCATACCTTTTGACCTGGTCATATTGTACGGTTATATAGAATAGATACAATTTTTACGCTTATAACCTGCAGCAAAAGTTCATTCCAAAGAGACAGCTGATGCAGTAGTTAATTATCAGGTTACACTATTTTTCAATTAATTTTGGAAAATCCTATTGTACCATAAGCGGTTACTACAGAGTATTTGGAGTTGTCAGGTTTTGTGTAATTGCAGAAACAGACATAAATAAAAAGGAGCTTGTTTTACAAGCTCCTTTAAAATTGACTTAAAGTTTATAATTATAACCAATTTATTCTTTTATGATTTCCTTCCTGCGTGGGAGCATTGAGTTTGGTCTTAATAATAAACTCTGAAGGATATGTTTTACCTTCATACGACGCAACAACCCAATCGATAAAAAATGGATCCTTATCAACTTTAAGTTTATATTCTTGCTTTTTCCCTTTTATCTCGTAGTTAACAAAATATTCTGCTTTTCCTTGGTCGTCAACCTTAGCTTTAATGTATACAGAATTCTGGTCTAATTTATAAATGTCATTTAAAGGGATTGTAGATTCTGCCAATCTGGTTACCAAAGGAAAGTATTGTTCTAATGAGATCAATGGAAGGCTTACAGAGGCTTTAGCATTAATATCTTCATTTCCTGATTTAACATTTACAGTAGCTAAAGCCAACATCTTCGTATCAACCGATAACAATTTCTTGGCATCGTAATTATACCTTGCAAAAAGGCTTTTGTCTTTATTGAAGAAATACCAATTTCCAACCCGTTTTTCGTTAACGTAATTACCCCTTAAAACTGTTAAACCTTCCTTATCAATCAAATAAATCCCATTGAGTTCATTGTTTATAGTTTGATAGGTTAATTTAGAGCCATCAGGCAAATCCATTTTCTGCTGACGGATGTTTTGAGCGTAAGACATTCTTGATACGACAAGAAATATCAGCATTAAATATGTGGTTTTCATGAATATAAAAAAAGGTGTTCACTAATATAATGAACACCTTTAATAAACTAAAATATTATTTTACCTAACACCACTGTATTTGATATTTAAACCATAAACACGTTTTGCAGCTGTTTGGTTCCAGTCAAAATTTAATGTAAATGTACGGGTTGCGGGGTCGTATTTGTTTACCGAACCAGGAACATTAGCAAGCGTAGGATTGCCCAAAGAACTCATTGTAACCAAGTTTGTTGCAGGATCTACTGTTAAACGAAGATTGTCGATACCAGCAACACCTGAAGTTCCACCTGCCCATCTCAAATTTGTGATTTCAAGAGTTGTTGCACCAACAGTTGTTAATGTCACATTTGGATTCGTAGAGGTATTTCCATTCAATGCATCTCCTGTAGTCGGAGTTGTTGGATTCGAATACCTTTGTACAAAGCTTCCTGTCTGCATTGCATAAATGCCATCATATGCATTTTTTGCAGAAACATTTAACAGAATAGTTCCAAAATTCTTGCTTACTCCGCCATAATTGGTTGAAGTAACGGATATTGGCAAGGCATATTTTTTGGAAAAATCAAAATTTGCAGTTTTATAAGCAACCTTTACAGTGGCTGCGCGCTGACCAGCTGGAATTGTTACAGTTGGCGTGGTTATCGTGTACAATGATGCCGGTAACTCAACATAAGGAACGTATGAAGCAATGATTGATTTGTCAGCATTCAGTTCTGTTATTGCGGCACTTTTAGTACCAATGTTTACCGTAACATCTTGCGGTGCCGGATCTGGGCCGGTTAATTGTACGGTATAAGATACCTCAACACTTGCACCTACTTCGTAAGCTACTGGGAACACCGTGTAAAGTGAACCTTCTGGAGTTTCTGACGATGGTGCTACAGGATTTTTAAATTCAACTACAGAAGGGCTACCACTAGGATTGATCGTGTCGAATTTATTTTTCAGGCAAGATGACATTACCGTTGTCAAAATTGCACCAGTTATTAATAATTTAAATATTTTCATTTCTTTGCAATTTAATATTGTTACTATTTGGCATACCAGATTTTAGTCGTGTACGGACTAACTCCTTTAGGTACATTCTCAGAGTTAACTTGAAACTCCACCGCAGGATAAAGGATTCTAGTTGGTAATTTATCTGCAGCTGGTGCACCTGATTTAAGTGAAGCGAAAGTAGCGGTAGCAGATGTAGATCCAGCAGATATTCTTGGATAACCTGTTCTTCTGTACTCGTTAAAACCTTCTTCGCTGTTGATCAAGTTTACTGCGATATACTTTTGTGTAATAATTGCTTCTAATTTATCTGCATCGCTAAGCGCTAATGGCCAGTTAACAAGCGCACTTGTAGCATTAGCAGTTTTATAGTTATCTTTTAATGTCGCTGCAGGGGTTGTATTGAAATAAACATTGGCAGCATTTTTATATAAATAATTATACGAAGCAGTAATTCCGTTTTCGAACAATGTCTGTCCACTTGCGTTTAATGCAGGCAAGATATTTACTGTTGCCAGAGATGCTTCTGCCTGTAGGAAGTAAGATTCTGAGGCTAACATTAATACAGTACCCATTGATGCGCCTTTTAGTACACCGCCCACATCTGCTGCAGCGTTTGCTGTAGTACCTGTAGGTCTTGATGATCTACCTACTCCAGAATACCAGTAAGATCCATTCTGACTACGTTTAACAGGCTCCGTATCAAAACCTAATTGATTTGAAGAAGGTCCTGTGAATGTGATTGTATTACCATTGATAGATTGTGAAACGCTTGTACCAAAAGATGCGTAAACCGCAGTACCACGAACATTATCGCTTAATTTTGTTCCGTTATAAAAAGAAACAATCCACGGGGTTGGTAAGCTAGACAATCCGCTACCAGTAGCTGTACCGTTGATGTCCCAAGCATAGGTTGACCATCTAGGGTTAAATTGGCTTGCTGTAGAAGCTGAGTAACCTGGCTGAACAATTACATCATCATTTACATAATCACTTGTTGTTGTAGGCAATGAAGCAATAGATGATGAAACAAATGATGATAAAGCGGCTACATTTCTAGCGCGTACTATCATTTTTAATTTGATTGTATTTGCAAATTGTTTCCATTTAACAAGATTTGCTGTTGCACTTCCACCAAATAATGGGTCTTGTGCTGCTGTTACGGCAGTGGTTACATTGGTAACAGGAGCTGTATTCATAATTGCGATAGCGTTATTTAGCTCAGAGAAACAAGCTGTATATACACTGGCATAGTTATCGTACTTTGGACTAAGATTATTTAAGCCTTTACCTGCATCAGAATAAGGTACATCACCATATTGATCTACAAGTTTTGTATACAGGAAACTTTTCATGATACGGGCCATCGCATTGTAATATTTTAATGGACCGTCTGCAGTTGTGTTATTAATTACAAAGTTCAGCTGATTTATACCTGAAAAGGTATCAGAAAATATACCAGCATAATCACCTGTTGTAAAGTTGTAGGTCCAAACAGTTCCCCAACCGCCATAACCACCTGCGTTTGCTTTATAACCACCTGTCCATGCACCAAAGTTATCGTAAGAATTCATTGCCGATGCAGAAGTAACTATTGCCTGCGGCAAAACAAGATTAGGGGTTGCTGATGTTGGGCTATTTGGATTTGTGTTTACATCAAGGAATTTTTTACAAGACGAGCCTGATAAAATTATTGTTCCAAGAATAAATATTTTAAATAATTTTCTCATGTTTTTTTCTATTAGAATGTTACCGAAACTGAACCACCGAAGAAACGGGTAGGAGGCGTTTGACTTAAAGTGTTGATACCAATAGCATTATTTCCTAAGATATAATCTGGATCTGTATAGATATTTTCCTTTGGAACAAACAAGAACAAGTTTCTTCCCTGAGCAGCAACATTGATTCCTTTAATCACTTTCATGTTACCTAACCATTGTTTAGGAAGATCCCATGATAAGCTTATCTCGCGAATTTTCCAGTATGCACCATTATAAGTGTAGTTAGATGCAATTCCTCTATTATAGGCAGCTGATGGCCAGAACCCTGCACCACCGTCTCTAACTGTAATATTTGTATTGGCAACATATTGGTTTGTAACAGGATCTAAATATGAAGAATTTGGGAACACAAAACGCTCTCTATTGTAGGTAACCGTTCTTTCTCCTGAACCAGAAAAATCGAAACTATCACCAGCACTTGATGAGTTAGCAATATAACCACCTCTGTATTCAGCAACAGCAGCCAATCTTACTGATTTATATTTAACAGCAAGGTTAACTCCTAAAATGTGCTTAGGACTTGTATTACCTAAAATAACACCAGATTCTGTAGCAGAAGGGTAACCTGTTCTAGGATCAACAATAACACGGCCCTGAGGATCACGTTTATAGTCTGTACCTCTCAACATTGGATAAGTTTGTCCGGCTTCTGCAACAACCTGAGCATTGCCACCAGTCGATAAGTTTAATCGTGTTACCGCATCACTGATAGATTTTACTTTATTATCATAGTAACTGTAGTTTAGCCCAACTGAAGCTTCCCAGTTTGTATTGCGGAAAGCAACAACATTTAACGTATTCTCCGATCCAAAGTTGGTTACTTCACCTGTATTGGTTAAGTAAGTAGAGAAACCTGAAGCTGAAGAAATACTAACAGGAACAATTTGGTCAGTAGTGCTTGTATAATATAATGTACTGCTTAAGCTAATCCTATTGTCCCAGAACTCTGCATCAATACCACCTTCAACACCTTGAGTTTTTTCAGGTTTTAAATTAGGATTAACAGTTTGGGTACCTATTGCGTAACCTGGGTTATTATTATATGGATAACCACCAGTTTGACCAAAAGTAGTTAACAATTGATAAGCCCCTAAGTTTACGTTACCCACAGTAGTATAACCAGCTCTGAATTTCAATACATTTAAGAATTTATTGTCTTTTAAAGCGTCAATCGCATTAGTAGCAATAAATGATGCATCTACTGAAGGGTAGAATAAAGATCTGTTTGCTGTTGGTAATGTAGAGAACCAATCATTACGTGCAGTTGCGTGTAAGTACAAGTAATCCTTGAAACTCAACCTCATGTCTGCATATACAGCTTGTTGACGTACAGTAGAGTTACTCTCAGAACCTGTAATATTTGCTGCTGTCCTGGCCGCAATGTTAAATAAGCCTTGGAAAGTTAAACCCGAAGCAGCAACACCGATACTTTTCGCAGTGTTGTTTCTTAAACTAGCACCTAGAGTTAAATCCAATAACAGATCTTTTGTTAACTTCTTATTAACGTTAGTTTGAAATTCAGTTAATAATTGATTCGAAAATGATTCTCCATCAGAAACGCTACCTGCAATATCATTATTTTTTAATGATGACAATCCTAATCCTTTAGTGTAAGCAGATCTCACAAATTTATCAACCCAGTTTTTGTTTGATGCATTTTGTGTAGTAATGTTTACACGATATAAAAATCTTAGCCAGTTTAAAGGTTTGTATTTTAAATCAACATTACCCGTCAAATAATCATTTCTTACATTCTGACGCTGACTGTCTATAGTATAATAAGGGTTTTGGTAATAAGCATTATAATATCCATCTGGATTAGCAAATGGATTATTCTGCCAATCTTTATAATCTGTTACAACGATGTTACCTGGAGTTTGCATCAACTGATCATAAATACTTGAAGTCGCTGTGGTAATGTTATACCTGTTTTGAACATAATTTGCATTAAACGACATGCTTACTCCTTTACCAAAATCTCTATCTCCGTTTAAGCGCAAAGTAAAACGGTTAAAGGCATCTTTAGGAGTTGTTCCTGCTGCATCTAAATATTGAGCAGATAAGAATGTTAACGATTTTTCGTCACCGGTAGACATTGAGAAATCTGTCATGTTCGTAACACCAGTATCCCAAAACTTATATTTTGAATCATTATAAGCATATGGTACAGTTTGGATGGCTCCATTTTCCAATGGATCACCTATTACACGAGGCAAACCATCAAATGCCGGACCATACTGTTGGTTTTCATGGGCAGTATAGATCTGTAAATCAGAATCTGCACCAGATCCGAATCTATTCTGCAATTTAGGATAAAAACTTACCCATTCTGCATTGGTCGTCTGTCCGATTTTGTAACTAGTAGAACCCCTCTTACCTTTTTTAGTTGTGATGATTAAAGCTCCGTTTGAAGCCTCAGAGCCGTAAAGTGCAGCTGCACCACCACCATTCAGCACTTGTAAATCCTCAATATCATCAGGATTAAGATTTCCTAAGATACTACTTGGAACAATAACATTATCGACAACAACCAACGCCTGGTTATTACCCAATAATGAACGGTTACCACGTAATACTAAGCGATAAGAAGGATTAACACCACTTCCTACAACATTTAATTGCAAACCTGCAACTTTACCAGTTAACGCAGCAGCAACATTCGTTGGTTTTGCTTGTGTTAATTGCTCTGCCTTAACTGTTGTTGATGCTGTACCTAACTGTGCTTTTGTAGCTGTTAAACCTCCGGCGGTAACTACAACCTCGTTTAACGATTTAGCATCTGATTCTAAAGCTACCGAAATTTTGGCTGAAGTAATTGCAATTTCCTTAGTTGCATACCCTAAGTAAGAAAATACTAGAGTTTTTCCATTTGATGGTACCTTTAGCGTGAATTTTCCGTCGCCACTTGTTTGAGTACCAAAGCTTGGCGCTTCTTTAATTTTAACAGATACACCCGGAATTGGTAGTCCATCTTCCTGTGCTGTAACCGTTCCAGTAACCGTTCTTTCTTGAGCGAAGGCAGAAAATGCGCACAGCACAAGAATGAACAAACTTTGTAGAAGTTTTTTCATGAAATTTAAGTTAGTTAATGATTAGTTTATTTGACGTGCTAAATATAAAATAGTTAAACAATAGTTTAACAAAATTTAACAAATCAAAATTCTTTATGACCTTGTTGTGACAATAAATTTGTATTATTAAAAAGACTATTTTATTGAATAATCAAGAATATGTGGAATATTTTGGACATTTTATACTTAAAGCTATGCATATGACTAAAAAAATAGTTTAACAAGAATTAAAAAAATCATGCCAAAATTTTGCCGTTCTTGAAACATCTATAATCACATTTCTTCAAAATGTAATAATTTAACACTTGTCCCGGCAGAAAAGTTAATTAAGTTCAAACCGTTCCTCTATTCATAAAATAACAAAGCCCTCCGAAATTGTTCGGAAGGCTTTATTATCATTTTTGCTAGGCTTTAATGATCGTCACCAACAAATTTGGTTCTGTGATATCCTTTTAGGTGATAAACTGTTCCAGGATCATCAGAAAATTCCACATCGAGGGTAATGGCATCTGTTACCGCTTTTGACGACGGCCCAACAGCGCCATTCGGGGTTATTTTACCATTGGTTACGGTAAAGGTTAGTCCACCTGCGTAAGTACCTGCATTTACAATTTTTTGGCCGGTAAAGGTTTTGCTATTTACGTTTACTTTACCAAAAACTGTGTTGCTTGAATTTCCCCAGAAGTTGGTAAGGTTCAGCCACATCTGGGTTGATGAGTTATCAGCAGTATTATATGTAGAAATTCCATAGTAATCGCCGGTACCATCAATCTGTACCCACCATTCACCCGACAGGTCCTGCACAGCTGTGCCACCTACAGGTTCTTCCTTTTTACAAGCAGAAATGCTTAAGATAAAAAGTGTTAGTATATAAAAATATTTTTTCATTGTTCTATTATTTATTGTTTAACAAAGGTTCTTACAGCAGTACCATAGCCTGGGTTTTCAACAGCCCACGAATAGTTACCTGTAATTAGATCTTTACTTTCTGTATTTGATCCCCAGGGGCCACTATCGGTATTTTGTTGTGGAATATCAATTACACTACCCGTAGGATTGATTGCAATTACGTTAACCGTAGTTCCCGTTGCTGCACCGCCAGGATTATTAACCAGATAAGCACCAGGAGCAAGCTTTGTCCACTTTGAAATGGCTCCGGTAGCCGCCCGAAGGTAATTGCCAGAAAAATCGTTAGCTAAAGCATCAGCTTTGGTATCATATACCACAACGGATCTTGTTGCTGTTGCAGAAAAACCATCAGTATTTGTAGCCGAATAGGTAATTAAATATACCCCTGCCGTAGCGGTATTGGGTAAACCTGTAGTTTTTACTTCAATAGTACTCGTTCCGGCTACCGCGGTTGCTCCGGCATCAGTATAGGTTGCACCTTTTGCTACAGCCACATACTTATCGCCCTTCATCGTTAATACTGGAAACACTGTTATCTTAGAAATACCGACATAGCCTTCCGGATAATCAAACGATTGTTTCTTGCAAGAGCTATAAACCAAGCTTATAACCCCTAATATGATTATTGTTAAATATCTTTTCATCTCTTTATCAATTAAATGTTATTTACCCCACCAAACTTTAGTTGTAATTGGCACCTCAGCAGGTGTATTACTATTCCTATCCCTTGATGATGCCGGGAAAACCAAACGCTTAGGAAACAAACCAGAAGTAACACCATTTTTAGAGTATACCCATTGTCCAGGAATGTAACTTGCATCAGTTGAATATACTGCGCTTGTTTTAGGATACCCTGTACGTTCCTGCTCGAAAAAGCCCTCTAAACTATGTGATCCAGCAAATGAAGCCCATTTTTGAACGATAATCTTTTCTAATTTCTGGTCAAAGGTTCCGGTATAAACCAAATAGGCTGCAGGAACAGAAGTGGTGGCCAACCCAACTTGCGTAAAGGCCGCACGCACACCATTCTGGTACATTGCTTGAGCCCCTGTTCCGCCGTAGTAGCGCTCAAGAGCCTCTGCTTGCATCAGATAAGATTCAGCGGCAGAGATGAACCACACCGGGTCTTTAGCCGTTTGTGCAAAAACAGTAGCACTAGCATAAGTTGGCTGTTGGGTAGCTGTAGCCGTATAATCGCCCTGATTCATCGGGGTAGGATTAGATGTTCCAAAATAATAATTAACCCTTGGGTCGTTATTAGTCGTTAACCAAGAAGTAAATGTTTTACTTGCTCTTAAGTTAGTGGTAGTATTTAAACGACGAATGTTGTATTCATAAAATGGATTACTGTTATCTGGTGTTCCCTCAAACGTGGCAAAACCTGCATTCGTGGTTAAGAAGTTTGCTCCGTCAGTATACAATTTAGTAATACCCGCCTGTGCTTCTGCAGGTTTTGCATTCACCATCCTTAGATACATTTTTAATTTCAAGGTGTTAGCAAACTTGGTCCAAAGGCTCATATCGCCGCCAAAAAGAAAATCAGTTTTTTTCTGATCGCTACTTAAAGCAACACTGGTGTAATCTTTAGCTAGTGCGTCATTAATTTCAGCAAGTAAACCTACATAAATGGTATAACCATCGTCAAATTTAGGCTGTAAATTATCTACACCTTTTAGTGCCTCGGTATATGGAACTTTGTCATACAAGTCAACCAATACCTGGTATGTATAGGCTTTCATTACCGTAGCCATCAGGTTATAACGCCAATCGCTCTTAGCTTTAGCCAGGTTGATGGCCAATTGATAATCAGCAAGTGCTCCGGAAAACAGTTCATTGTAACTACCATTAAAATCGTTGCGGGTTAATGCATACGAATCAATGGTTTTGTACTGGTTTGAAGCATTTGCCTGCGTATAATACTGCGACCAAATACCACCCAGAATGGTTAAATCGCCGCCAACACGCCCTGCCGTAGAAGCTACAGCCGATGGGAACAATACCTCGGGTGTAGTGGTTTCTATTAAGGGGTTATTTGGACTTACATTGATATCTAATGTTTTCTTACATCCAAAAGCAAGGAACACCATTGCTGAAAACATCAGCGCTTTATATTTTATATAATTATTTTTCATTGCGAGATAGATTAAAATGAAACTTTTAACGATGCACCAAAGAACCTAACCGGAGGTGCAGTTCTAAACTCACCAAATTCACTTCCTAAATCATTTCCGAAGTTTGAAACTTCCGGATCGATTGTATTATTGTTTTTCGCTAACCAGGTTACCAAGTTTCTTCCAAACACAGAAATACTTGCTTTTTGAGCACCTATTTTGCCAACAACAGATTTTGGAAGACTGTAACTTAAAGTTGCCTCTCTTAATTTTAGGAAAGAGCGATCTAAAATACGATTGGCATAAGCATCTGCCTTGTTCGAAGTGTGGTAGTAGAAGTCATCAATATTGGCTTCTGTTATTGGTGTAGTGTTTTCTACGTAAGTACCATCTGCCAGTTTTTGTACTGAGTTAGGCACAATAAAAGGACGACGATCGTTATAAGTTGTTTTGGCATCAGCTCCCACAAAATTTAACAAATCAGCAGTTCCTGAATAAAAAACACCGCCTTTATGCCAATCCAACGTAAATGAAAGTGAAAAGTTCTTATAACGGAACTGGTTGTTTAAACCCATTACAAAATCCGGAACGGTTGTACCAAAACTTACGTTTTCAGATGAATATACAGGATAGCCATTTGAGTCTACAATCACCTTGCCGGTTGGGCTGTAAGTACGGGTAGGTGCTTCTATAATACCCAATGGCTGACCTACACGCGCAACAAACTGTGCATCATAGGCTGAATTTAAAACTACCTTGTCTAATCCCGCTGGCAATTCGGTTACTTTACTGTTCTCTTTTGTGAATGTGTAATTCAAAGCCCAGTCAATATCAGTCGTTTTTATTGGTTTAATATTGACTGCAATTTCTACTCCCTTATTACGAACCGAACCAAAATTTACAATGTACGACGAGTAACCTGTTGCAGGATCAATAGGCAATGGAATAATCTGATCCTTTCTTAATTTGTTGTAGTAAGTTGCGTCGATACCGATGCGGTCTTGTAAAAATCTGATCTCAGCACCTAACTCTACCTCTTTAACACGCTCCGGTTTAAAGTTATTGCTGTTTAACTGATTAGAAATCGAATAACCCGGAACACCAAAAATAGGGAAAGTTAAGGTACCGAAGCCCAATGGAACTGATGTTCGGGTAGCACTGTTAAATACGCGATAAGGATCTGTATCACTACCCGTTTCACCGTAACTTGCTCTTAATTTTAAGAAACTGATTGGTGTTTTACTGAAATCTATTGCCTGCGAAGCAATGAATGCCAAACTTGACGCTGGATAAAAATAGCTGTTATTATCTTGTGGTAAGGTTGATGACCAGTCATTTCTACCTGTTACGGTTAAATACAAATATTTATTGTAGCCCAGGGTTGCTGAGGCATAAGCACCAAACAAACGACGGTGCGACTCTGCGCTTGTTGAGGTTGGTTTATTTGCCGAGTTATTGATCTGATAAAAACCTGGGATTGCTAAATCCTCAATACCGGTTGTTAAAACTCTCGATCCACGATCGTTGTAGTTAACACCGATTAATCCATCTAAATCAAAGTGATCATTAAACACCTTGTTAAAAAGCGCGTTTAATTTTGAATCGTACTCAAAGGTTTTCACCGATCCGTCAATTACATCTCCTGCATCAGCAGCCCTTGAAGATCCTTCAATATTTCCTCCTGCATTATAACTACCAGGGCTAGGTGCATTTTTGTTGTGCCATATTTTGCTAATCGCATTATCAACATCCGCACCTTGCTGGAATTGGAAACTTAACCAGTTGGTTGCTTTATAGTTTAAATTAATATTTCCATACACACGATCACTTTTATATCTACTCCCATTTTCGTAAATAGAGTAGTAAGGGTTTTCAGCATATGGTGTAAAATAATTATCTACGTTAAAGAACTTGTTTTTGTAATCCCGAAGGTCTTTAATCGGAATATCTCCAGGGATCTGAAGAATATCTTCGTAAAACGAAGAACCAATACCTGAATTGGCACCACCCTGATTGATAAACTTAGTTGTTTTACCTACGTAGTTTAAAGAGGCATCGGCAGAGAAGTTACCATACTTAGTCGATCCCTTTAAGGTAAAGTTATTTCTTTTATAAGAATCGTTATCAGAGGGTAGGTAACCATTACTGTAAATATTACCATAAGAAAAATAGGCTGTGCTATTCTCGTTACCACCGCTTAAAGCAATGTTGTTGTTTAACTCAATACCAGTTGTTAAGGCATCCCTTACATTGTTCTTAATAAATGAATAAGGTTTTAACAATTGTGAATTATCTACGATAGCACCCCATGACCTTAACTGCCCATCATATTTCGGGCCCCAGTTACCGTTTTCAGAAGGGATATAAGTGCCGTCCCAACCTTGACCAAACTGATCTTGAAGTTTGTAAATAGAAGCAACATTGGTTAAAGTAGTTGACGTAGAAAGATCAACTTTTAATTTACCGGCGGCTCCTTTTTTAGTGGTTACGATTAAAACACCGTTCGATCCTCTCGAGCCATATAAAGCCGTTGCAGCCGATCCTTTTAAGATACTGATGCTCTCGATGTTATTCGGATCAATATCGTTGGCATTATTACCAAAATCGTAGTTATTATCAGAACCTGCGGTTGAGTTATCTAAAGGCACACCATCTATAACGTATAAAGGCTGATTACTGCCTGTTATTGATGAAAACCCTCTTAAAATAACTTTTGTCGATCCACCTGGTGCGCCAGAGGTGTTGGATATGTTTACCCCGGCCACTTTACCCTGCAAACCACCAAATAAACTTGCTGGTGCTGAAGCATTCACCTCAGCCGATTTTAACGTACTTTGAGAGTAGCCTAAAGTTTTAGTGGCCTTGTTAACACCCAATGCGGTAACAACTACCTCACCCAGGGCTTTTGAATCGGTAGTTAAAATCACGTTGATCACATTTGAGCTGCCAATTGGCTTGGTTTGACTTGCAAAACCAATTGATGAAAATTCAAGTGCTTTGGCATCAGCGGAAACTTTAATGGAGAATTTTCCATTTGAATCGGTGGAGGTACCCCCAGCGGCTCCCTGAATTTTTACGCTTACTCCAGGAATCGGCAGTTTGTCATCTGCAGACGTAACTGTTCCTGTGATTGTTCGCTCCTGTGCCATTGCGTTTACCGCAATAAACAGTAGGATGAACAAACTCTGTAGAAGTTTTTTCATAGTAGAAGTATGTTAGTTAATGTGTATAAATAATATGCTAAAGTAGAGTTAGTTATACCTTTAAGCAAATTATTTTTAACGTTTTTTAACTAAACCTGTCCTAAATGCCTCCTAAGGCCTTTTTTGAAGCGCAGTTTTTTTGCTGATAAAAACCCCTTAACTAAAAAAACAGTAGTCACGATTGATTTTAACATCCCTGTTAATACCCACAAAAGATTACATTTCCGAATAAGGTTTTTCCACTCTCCCAGAAATTCCTAAAAAGCGGATCGCTGGCTAAATAAACTACCTGGCCACGGCCAAAATCCTGTACGCCAATTAAAAGACCGGCTTTAAGTTCTTCCCTGGCTTTTTTGCCTACTATACCGGCCATTAAGCTTTTATCGTTAATTAATCCCACGTTCCAGCCTTTAACAAAAGGCTCATAAATCTTCCTGTCTGTTTTTAAAGTGTAGTAAAATTTACCCAGTCCGTATGAGAAAGGGTGTGTAGCATCCAGGTTGATCTTGTAAATGGCTCCCGGTATGGTGGTTTCGAAATCATCTTTATCCTTATCTTTAAATAGTAGTTTGTTCGCTTCAGGCTTCTCGTCTTTTTTTACCGCAACTTCTTTCTTTTTAATATCAAATCCTTTTTTCTCGATTACACTTTCTATGGCATCTTCCATTAAGATCAACCTTCCCCCTTTATTTAGCCATGCAGTTAAGCCATCACCTATAAAAGCACTGTAAGTTCCATCAGGTAAAATCAAGGTGTTTACTTTATTAATATCCAGGTTATTAAGATCTTTGGCATTAATAATACTCGGCGAAAGATTTAAATCGTGCTCAAGAAAGAACCAGGCTTCGCCAAAAGCGAGGGAAGAAACCTCCATACCAGATACTATAGCGATTTTTGGTTGTTTTAATAAGGGATAAACATTAGATCCGAAGTCCTTACCTTTTTCTACAAAACCACTGCTTACTGCCTGAATAGGTTTATCAAACATTTTTGTAATAAAGGCAATTTTATCGTTCATCCCCTTTATTGTTTTTTCATTTTCAGCCCGTAATACAATAAGCGTTCCTGCGGGGTAATCTTTCCCGTTTACCGAGAATGGCTGATCGGCCTGCCTTACTTTTATATTTTCCTTTTGTAGCGCCGTTAAAACCTGAGCGTCTTCTCTTGTTCCCCAGCTAAACAGCCATGCCAGGGGTTTCTCGACTACAGTATTGATTATTTTAGGCTCATCAATCGCCGGAAATTTACCTCTGATGCTTTCTTTACTGGCATAACCTTTTAATCCGTAAACGTAGGGTAGGGCCCAGGCCGTAATATCATACGTATTAGAGTCGGTTACGAAAGTTTGGGGCTCTAATAAAACATTAGCCAAAACTGCCCTAGGCTGCTGAATATTAACAATTAAATCGTTACGGGAGATGCTGAAATTTTCTTCTTTTTGCGTATCATAATCATAACCTCTTCCCGTTTTATCCCCACCAAAGGCAAACTCGATTTTATTTTTGGTTAACAGTTCAGCCAATTTCTTTAACCGGGATAGATTAGTTGCTTTTATAACGTAACTTTTATAAATGCCCGGACTATTGGCTAACTCTTGCTGAAAATACTTTTTATATTCTTCCAGTAATTTCTGATGGTTTAAGGAGGTTATTTCAAGGGTCGACATCCCTGTTGTAAAGTGATGTGCAATGCGGTCTTTTAACGTTAAGGTATCACCATCGTTGGTTACGACCGATAATCCGGCCCTGATACCGCCCTGCTCGTAAGTCATCCCGATTGATCCGTTATATAAAGGATAAGTATCGCCATAAGAAGGGTAAAGCAGGTCGAAACGTTCTTTGGTAAAATATTGCCAGCCTTCGGCATCAAAATATTTGGCATTGTTTTTACCCACAACTACCTGAAAACTTTTTTGCCAAGGGGTAATATCCTGGTGAACAGGTTCTGCTGCCGGTGCAAAATAGTATGGCTCATTATAGCTTTGCTCATGAAAATCTACATGTACCTGGGGCATCCATTGGTTATACAGGGCTAACCGTTGCTGGCTTTCAACCTGGGTTTGCCAGGCCCAGTCGCGGTTTAAGTCGAAATAATAATGATTTGGTCTACCGCCTGGCCATGGCTCTATATGTTCTCTTGACAGCGGATCAGAATTTGGTGTTTTACCCACTACGCTATTAAAATAATTAACATAACGGTCTCTTCCATCCGGGTTTAAGCAGGGATCAATTATCACCACTGTATTTTTTAACCACTCGGTAGCTGGTTTATTCGAGCCTGACACCAAAGTATAAAGCATTTTCATGGCAGTTTCAGTTGAGTTTGCCTCATTGCCATGTACATTATAGCTTAACCAAAGTATAGCAGGTTGATTTGCTAAATCGATACTATTGTTCGTACCTGTTGCCAAAACTAAATTATTACTTCTGATCTGTTCCAGTTTGGCGATGTTTTCAGGCGAAGAAACAACTGCTACCATTAATGGCCTGCCCTCATTGGTTTTACCATATTCTATAAGCTTTGTGTTCGTTGCGGAAGCCGCAGCGGTTTGCCTGAAATAATCGGCTACTTTGTGGTGAGGGGTAAAGTGCGAACCGAGGGAGTAACCTAAAAACTGATCAGGGGTTTGTATTTGGGCAAAACTGCTTATACTAATGAATAGAGCAACGTAAAACAGGTGGTATTTCATGAAAATTAATAGTTTAATCAATAATACATAAAATAAATTTTATTTGAAGCAGTGATTTTATATCATTTTTGTGGTTAATCCCCACATAAGCAAATCTTGAAAAAAAAAGGCAACCCAAAAAATGGATTGCCTCTAAAAAAGATCAAAAAAGGTTTAATTCGCCCACCAAACCTTAGCAGAGGTCGCAATACTTTGCTGTGGCTGGGGATTTGAAGTAATTTCTTGCGAAGGATAAGGAAAACGCTGTGGAATATAAGGTTTAAAGGCATTTTGAACCACAGATAAGGCAGGGTACCCTGTTCTCCGCCAATCGTTATACACTTCAAGGGATAAGAAATCGGCAACATATTTCTCACCTATAATGGTTTTTAAAGGAACCGACGGATCAAGTGTGGCATGAGCAGCAAGATAAACAGCCTTATCCGCAGCCGCAACCTTCAACAGATCCATGTGTGCTCCAATGGCACTATTATATATCGGCGTTGCTGCAGCAGCTCCTGATTTATAAAGCGTAGCCTCTGCTTTAATAAATAATGCTTCGGCATAGGTAGCCAAGAATACAGGTGCTGCTGATCCACCGCCATTCCCATCAATATATCCGCCATAAAATGTTCCTACAGTAGCATAAATGCTTGGGTCTGTGGCTGCAGTGGTACCGCTAGTTCTTCCTATATAATCATTGCCAGAACCTGGGTTTGCCAAAACTGGTAATCTTGGGTCATTATTTGCTTTTAAAATATTAACCAGATAAGAAGACAAAACAACGCCACCAGCGCCCGGCAAGGTATTTTGATACCATGGATTCTCTGCTTTTGCCGTTCCAGCGTAAGTGATGGAAGCATTATCTGCATTTGAAGTGAAACCATTCTGAAGTGCTGCAAGTGCCAAATCAGCTTGGGTAGCTGCATTATAGCCCGCCGCCTTGCTTAAACGTAAATAATATCTGGCCTTAAGTGTGTAAGCAAATTTCTTCCAGGCAGCTAGATTCCCGCCATAAATAAAATCGTCAGAACCAATAGCCTTTCCAGATGATGTAGTGCTTAGTTTAGCAATAGCCTCATCAAGTGTACTTTGAATAACCTTATAAATACTTTCTTGAGAATCGTATGTTGGTTTTGTTCCATTCAACGCCTGAAATGCCTGTGAGTATGGAATGTCGCCCCATAAATCGGTGCATACAGCCAAGTTATAAGCCAGCAATACTTTACCAACACCCGAATAAGCAGTATTGCCTTTCTGATCTGCATTACTGATCAGTTTGCGTAAATTGTAAAAGATGGCAGGATAAAGATCGAAGCTCCAGGTATTGTTTACATCTGTTGGTGTAATGCGATAGGTATCAATATTAGGCGATTCTTGATTTAGTGCCAGCTGCTGTGTCCAATAAGCTGTGGTAACGGATGGATAACCGGCGGCAATTTGCGTTGTAGTATAAAGCTCAATTGGAGACAAAATTAAAGATTCCTGCACCGTAGTAGGGTTATTGGGATCCTGATTGATATCCAAGAATTTTTTACATCCTGTAAAAGAAAGCAGCAATACAGTAGCTATTGAATAATATATAATTTTCATGTTTTCTAGATTAAAAGGTTGCTTTTATTGCAAAATTATAACTCCTGTTTGTTGGGGTAACAAAATTGGTAAAACTAGCACCATTACCAGTTCCATACAAACTTACCTCTGGATCTGAACCCGTATAATGTGGCGCATAAATCCATAAGTTTCTTCCGGTGGCGGCTATACTTAATCCTTTAAATGGCGTTCTTTTTAAAAGCGATGGATTAAAATTATAAGATAAGGTTACCTGCCTTAACTTATAATAAGTACCATCTTCAACACCGGTTTCATCTACCGCACTCTCGTTATTTTGATAATACGCTTGATCAAGCTTGGCAACGGTTGTATTTACCTTGCCATCACTCTCTCTAATCCCGTCGAAGATTTTAGTTGCTGTTCTGTCTTCGGTCTTTTTGGTAGTACCATAAAAATCTAAATAATGGCCATCTAAATTATATACGTCGCCACCATAGCGCACATCAAATACAGCCGACAAGCTAAATGACTTATAAGTAAAGCTAGTGGTTAAACCGGCATTCCACTTCGGCGTGGTGTTTCCGATTACGCCAAGCTGATCATCAATAATCGGATAGCCATTATCATCGATCAATAATTTACCATCGCTATTCCTTTTATACCTTGAACCATATATTACCCCGTAAGGCTGGTTTTTATAGGCAAAAATACCCGGGTTTGTAAAGCCGGCAAACTGTATGTTTTCCAGGCCCTGACCAATTTCTGTAACCTCATTCTTAATTTTAGAGAAGTTAAGACCAATATTCCAGGTAATATCTTTGGTTTTAACAGGTGTACCGTTCAAGATTAATTCTATACCTTTATTGTACATGCTTGCCGCATTTATGGTGGCTGCATTAAAACCTGATGAAGGTGTAATCGGAGTTGTAGTGATTAAATCGACACTTTTCTTATCAAAATAGGTGGCTTCTAAACTCAACCGGCTTCTGAACATCTTTAATTCTATTCCAGTTTCAAACTCTTTTAATCCCTCATTTTTAAGATTTGGATCGCCATAAGTGTTGGTAAGCAAAAATCCATTTTGGCCTTGATAAGGAAACTCTATATTTGAAATTACAGGGTGCAGGTATGTAGTGCTTAGCGCATATGGACCCACATTATCGTTACCTACATAAGAATAGGATAGTCTGATTTTACCGAAATTTAATATGGCATTATCCTCAAGATGGAGGGGCTCGGTAAAAATAAAGGCGGCCGATGCCGAACCATAAGGATAATAGTTTTTATCCTGGCTCAGAACCGAAGTACCGTCATAACGCCCCGTTAAAGATAAAGAGACCATCCTTTTATATTCAGTTGTTAGCTGCGCGTAGTACCCAACCTTTCTTTTCGTATAATTGTTTATAGAAGATATTTGAGTAGAAGCATTATTAATGTTGTAAAAATCATTAACTGATAAGCCTATCCCTTTATCAAATACAATCCGCTGAGAGTTGCTCAGAATGTTGTTACCAACAAGTATGCTACCAAACCAATCTTCATTAAAATTCTTTTTCGCCTCTACAATAACATCATTGTTAAACTGTTTGTAGTTTATTTCGCGATTATACACTTTACCGTCAGCAGATTCTCCACCTACTATACCTGGTGCTTCATGGTAGTTACTGCCATCATTATAAATATCAGCCCCGCCACGTTCGGTTATGGTTAACCAAGGCAATGGGTTATAACTAACCGTAAGTACCGGTAAAAAGCGATTAACAACCGAAACAAACTTGGTATTATCTACCAACCAGTATGGATTATTTCTGGCCGCCCGGTATACCCGCTGAGAACCGTCAGGATTTGTTGTAGGGAATGGATTCCATGATATAGGGGCTGCATACACCGTCCAATACGGGCTGGCCAATCCGTTACCTTCTGCCAAACGATCGTTTACCGAATTAACATAGTTAAACTGACCGGTAAGTGTAATGTCTTTTGTAACTTTATTCGAAAACTTGGTAAACAATGAATGTCTTCCAAAATCTGTAGATGGCACCGTTCCATTCGTTTTTAAATAGGAATAGGAAACCAGGTAAGTAGAATTATCTGTTGCACCATTTACAGCCAGGGTATTATCCGTTGTAAAACCTGTTTTGAAAAATTCTTTCCTGGGATCGTGCTTCTGTACAGGCTGACCATTTACCATTAAACCATCAATTGGCGGACCCCATGAAGATGAACTTAACTGACCATTGTTTCCATCAACGTAAACACCATGGCTACCCTGGGCGTACTTATCCTGAAACTCAGGTAAAATAGGATTGTCAAAGGTCACACCGGAGCTTAAGGTTACAGAAGGCTTTCCCTTTCCTGTTTTAGTGGTGATAATTACAACACCTCTAGCAGCCGCTGCGCCATACAATGCACTTGCTGCAGCCCCTTTTAATATCGTTACGCTTTCAATTATGTTCGGATCAATATCAATAGCACGATTGGATGTTCCTCCCGCACTTAAAGCCCCATCAGGATTACCTGCTTCTGAATTATCAATCGGTACACCATCCAAAATAAAAAGTGCCCCATTTTCTCCTGTTAAGGAAGTATTTCCCCGAATTACAATTTTTGAAGAACCTCCGGCTGCACCACTTGAATTGGTAATCTGCACACCAGCAACCTTACCTGCCAGGGCATTCACCAGGTTATTTTCTTTTGCGTCAACCAGTGCACCTCCACTAACCTCCTGTGTAGAGTAGGTCAGTGTGCGTTTCTCTCTTTTTATGCCCAAAGCCGTAACAACCACATCGCCTAAAATCTTAGAGTCGGTAACCAGCACGGCATTAATTACATTAGAAGTACCAATGTTAATGGTTTGTGTGGAAAATCCGATTGATGAAAATTGTAAGCTCTTTGCCGATGACGAAATTTTCACAGAAAACTTCCCATCTGCACCAGTTGATACACCTGCATTGGTACCAATTACCTTGATACTTACCCCGGGAATTGGAGCGCCATCTTCTTTAGCGATAACCGTCCCTGTAATGGTTCTCTCTTGTGCCATCGCGATAGAGGCAAATAGCAACAGGGTGAACAAACTTTGTAGTAGTTTCTTCATGATATGAATTAGTTTAGTTAATAATGATCGAAAAGCGATGCGAAAAACAAGCGCATTTTCTTAATAAACAATGAATGTAGAGCCTTTCTCAAGGAAATTCATGAAGAAATAGTGAAGATTGGAAAAAGAGTGTTTTATTTGAGCCCGATTCGTAATTTTACCTTCGCAATTCATTTGAAATGACAAATACAGAAACCCTTTATCAGCATTACTTAAAGCACAACATTATTTCTACCGATACCAGGAACATTATTCCGGGTTGCATCTTTTTTGCCCTTAAGGGAGACCTTTTCAATGCAAATGAATTTGCTGCCCAGGCCATAGAGAAAGGTGCAGCCTATGCGGTAATCGACGAAGAAAAATACGCCCAAAACGATAAATGCTTATTGGTAAGGGATGTTTTGAGCACTTTACAGGATCTGGCACGCCATCACCGCAAACAACTCAATATCCCGGTGATCGGTTTAACCGGCAGTAACGGAAAAACCACAAGTAAAGAACTGGTAAATGCTGTACTGGCCGAACGTTATAAAACTTTTGCCACGTTTGGCAATTTAAACAACCACATTGGTGTTCCTTTATCCATATTATCCATCACAAATGAAGTGGAGGTTGCCGTAATTGAAATGGGAGCCAACCACCAAAAAGAGATAGAACTGCTCTGTACCATTGCCCAGCCTACACATGGCATTATTACCAATGTAGGAATGGCACATTTAGATGGTTTTGGTGGTTTTGAAGGTGTAAAAAAAGGCAAGGCAGAACTTTACGCTTACCTTAAACAGACCAATGGATACACCTTTATAAATAGAGATAACCCTAATTTACTCGAAATGAGCATTGCCGCAGGCTTAAACAAGCTCATTTATTATGGAACAGAAAATGGTAATACCATAAAAGGCGCGCTAAAAAGCAGCGATCCTTTTATTGAAGTAGACTGGACCAACCATGATGTTTCTTCTTCTGTTAAAACCAATTTAACCGGCAGCTATAATTTTGAAAATATCCTTGCTGCAATCTGCATCGGAGATTTTTTCGACATGAGCCCTGAAGAAATTAATACGGGTTTATCCAACTATCAGCCAAAAAACAACCGGTCGCAGCTCACAAAAACAGAAAAAAATACTGTCATCTGCGATTTCTATAATGCCAATCCCAGTAGCATGGCGGCAGCCCTGAAAAACATCGCCGTGCTATCGGCCGATAAAAAAACCGCTATTTTGGGCGATATGTTCGAATTAGGACCAGAATCCCGTAATCAGCACGAACTCATTGTAAAACAAGCGAATGAAAGTCATTTAGACCAACTCATTTTTATCGGGAAGGATTTCTATGCATTTAAAGACGATTTTGATGGCATATTTTTCGAAACTCCTGCAGAGGCTGCGTCTTACCTACAGGAAAACCAGGTTCATGATCATTTAGTATTGCTAAAAGGATCGAGGGGAATGAAACTGGAAAGTTTATTACAGTATTTGTAGCTTCGAGTCTCTTGACTTAAAATGAATTAAGCCCCAGGTATACTTAATCCCGATATAAATGATGCACACAGATACAAAATCCATATTTATCTGTGTGCATCTGGTGGCTAAAAAGCTTAACAGAATTAAAAAGTACAGGCAATTTTGCCATACACATACCTGCCATTAAAACCAAACTGGCTAACAGCCCTCGAATACAGGAACCGACCATTTGAAGTATTGTCCAATCCGCCAGAATAATTACTGCTGGCATTACCACTGAAGTTATTTTCATTGTTACGCGGATCGATATATAATCTATCGGGATATATATCAAAAATATTATTGGCACCCACAGTTACCGACCAGGTTTTGCTAGCGGCGTAACTTACAGACAGATCAGTTATCCATTTCGGGGCAAAAATCTGATCTAACTGGACAGGCAAACCATTTGAAGGTATATTAGGGTCGATAGCATTTAAATAAGTAACCTCTCCGAAACGCACTGTTCTTGCCACGAATGATAATTTACTCACATTATAGGTTGCGGTAATATTCAATTTATTTTTTGGCACAGAACTTTCGAAACGGGAGCGTTCCAAACGATCGAATAATTTCGCCTTCAAACTTGGGTCACTTTCAATTTTATCAGACCCCTGTATACTTCTCACCACGGTTTTGTTTAAATTTCCGGCAACACTCAAAATTAAGTTGCTTTTTACGCCCAGATTGAACCTGTTTGTTAAAACCACATCTATTCCGGCAGTATTGGTATTAATGGCATTAGTAAAAAACTGCACACTGTTAATCTGTGCCGATGGATCTACTGTATTTAAAATCTGATTCACCACACCAGTCGGAACCAAAACGCCACCAGAACGTTCGCGAGCATACTGGCTCGAGAATACAATACGGTCTCTGATATCAATGTTATAAGCATCGATGGTAAAAGTAAAGGTTTGGGCAATTTTACCGGCCAAACCTAAACTTCCTGATTTAGAAATTTCAGGTTTTAATGCTCCAACACCAAATTGGGCAACAATAGGATTTGCATTATTTACCGTTAAAACCTGCGTGGCATTGGTACCCACAAACTGCGTGCTTTCATTATTAAAATATTGTTGGTGTAAAGATGGTGCCCTAAACCCGGTGGCATAAGCCCCCCGTAAGGCAACATCACCAAAAAGTTTAACCTTACCCGTAAACTTGTAAGAAAAGTTCGAACCAAAATCGCTGTAATTTTCATATCTGCCCGCAGCCCCCAGCGTTACCCTCGGCCCAAATTCAGCTTCAAAATCGGCATAGGCGCCAACATTGTGCCTCGATTTATCGAGTGCATTACTCGGCTTAAAACCTGGAAATACCTGTGCACCTGATGCAGTAGGGGAGGTCCCGATCAACCTTCCGCCATTTGAATAGGATAAAAGCTCACCTTCTTTGATCTGATAGTTATCAATCCTAAATTCTCCGCCAAAGGCAGCATTTAATGAAGTTAAAAATCCGCCATCAAAAGCGAATTTTCGGTTTAAATCGAGGTTGCTGGTATTTTGTCTGAAAAGCAATTCCCCGGCGTAAAATGAAGTCGGGCTTGTTCCGGTGGGTAGAGAAGCATTAACCGTGTGATCGATATTAAATTTAATGGTATTTTCTCCACTTGTGTTGCTCAGGTCATAATCCCAGGTTCCTAGTTTACCTCTTAAACCGGCAGAAAATGAATAATCATTGATTTTAGTATCTATAAATGGTAAAAATCCGTTAGGGTAGATCGACAAATCTATCTGGGTGGTCTGCGTTGGCAGGCGATAAAACCCCGCTGCACTGCCCGTTTTATGGGTAAAACCTGCTGCATAATACAGCTGGGTGGTTTTTCCAAAATTAAACTGCCCATTTAAAAATCCGCCCCCGTTTTTAGAGTCGGAATTACCTACACGCATGTTGTTTCTATCTAAACCATTGGCAGCAGCCCTGGCATCGTCAGCAGCTTTCAAACTGGCAAAACGGACCTGAAAGGCGGCTTCCGTTTCTGTCGCACCTTTAGTTGGGCTTGCCGAATACAATAACGGGCGGGTATCTAAACCGCCCCGGTTGGTATAACCACGTTGAAGATACTGGGCTGCAAAATTGATAAAACCTTTATCGTTTTTAAATGCCCAGCCCTTGCTAAAATCAAACTGAAAAGTCCGGCCATCGCTAAAATCGCGCCCCAGGGTACTTGAAGAAGATTGACCAAAGGAAGTGGAGAAACTGTATGGTGTTACTTTCTTTAACACAATGTTGATCACTCCTGCAATGGCATCAGAACCATATTGCGCGGCAGCACCATCGCGTAGTACCTCAATGCGTTCGATTGCCGAAACCGGAATGGAATTTAAATCAGTTCCAACAGAACCTCGACCAAAAGTACCATTAATGTTTACCAACGCGGTAGTATGCCGGCGTTTTCCGTTTACCAGCACTAAAACCTGATCTGGCCCTAAACCACGTAAAGATGCCGGATCAATGTGATCCGTTCCATCCGAAACCGTTTGCCGGTTAGAGCTAAAAGAAGGTGCCACAAAGTTTAAAATCTGTGTTAAATCTGTCTGAGCAAATACTTTAACATCTTTTGCAGAAATCAAATCAACAGGAACCACACTTTCGATATTCGTTCTCGGCGTTGACCTTGACCCCACCACCACTACATCACTTAATAATTCTTTGGTATCCTGCAGCGCGAAATCCATTGTTTTTACGGTATTGTCAATCTGAACAGCTACCTCCGAAGTTTGGTAACCGGTAAAAGAAATCCGGATTTTATAAGCTCCGGCTGAAGGAAATTTTAAAGCATAGAGTCCGTTTCCATCTGAAGATGTCCCAATTTTTGAGCCAACCACCTGAACCGTAGCGCCTGGTATTGCCAGGCCGGCCGAATCAGTAACTTTACCTTTTAAGCCCTGCGCAAATAACTGGGCTGAGGTTAGAATAAGGAGAATAACGAGGGTGTTTTTGAATAAAATTCTTATCATAGTTTATAGGTTTATAAACAATAATAACAAATTTATTACACATTTTCACATCATAACAACCTGAAAAAGAGCAAAATATAAATAAATACGCTTTTTCTGTAAACAATTAAAGACAAAAAACTCAAATAATGCGAAAATTAACCTGCAAACAGAAAAATAAACAAATTATTGAGCCAAATCAACCAAAACACCTACATCACTCACTTCCAAAAGTGGATTATCGCGCATATTCTGCTCAATTTCGATCTCAAATTTGCCATTATGAGGAAAATGATAGTTGGTAAGCATGGGTAAAGTATAACTGAATACATTTCCAGAGCCGCTACCCAGCCATTCGCCATCATTTTTAGCCAACTTATATTGATAACGCCGTGTTACCATCTTTTTGCCATCTTTAAAATGGGCCAGGATAAATATGTTGGCATATTTATAATCAGCAGTATGCCTTAACTTAAAATAAATATTGTAGGCTTTGGTATTATCCTTAATTTCAAACGGTGCCAAAATATGGTTACGGTAGGTCCACCTGCGGTTGGCAATTCCTATATTACTATCAATTATGCTGGATGTACAGCCAGTAAATAGCAAAGTAATGAATAAAAAACCGATCAAAAATACTTGTCTTTTATTCAGCTGCAGGTTTATTTTCTGAACCATTGTTATTGTTTCGGCGGTTATTGTTTTTCCTACGGTTATTTCTGCTTTTATTTTTGCCCTGTTCTGGTTTTTCACCCTGCACTACATTTCCCTCCGCTTTAACAACTGGTTTTTGCCCCTGGTGCTGCGGTTGTTGCTTGGGTTTATTGTTTTGAGGTTTTGGTCCATTAACATGGGCAGGTTTTGGCACGGCTTGCTGCTGACCTTTAGGTGCTACAGTATTTTGTTGCTGTTTCTGCTGCTGCTTTCCGCCCTGTTGCTTCTGACCGCCCTGCTGCTGCTGTCTGTTATTATTATGCTGGCCATTTTTCTCGCCTGCAGATGCTCTATCGCGATTGTTTTTCTGGCTATTGCGATTATTTTTCTGATTATTACGGTTGTTTTTACCGCGCGAACGCTCGTCCAAACGGGTTAAACTATCCTGACCAACCACGTTTTCGTAATCGAAAGATTTTTCAACCACTAACGGAGCAGCAACCTGAATGGCATCTTCTTTAAGGTTTGGCGCTTTTTTACCAGCCTTATTCATGGCCATGATTTCTTTAACACGTGCAGCTTTCACCGGGATCCAGTTTTCATCACCCTGGTAGCTAAACCACATTACTTTTTTAAAAATGTCGGTTTTTTGGTGACGTGCATAACCTGCCTCAGTATCTAAATTTTCGATTTTATCCGGAATATCTTTCAGGGCATCTAAATAGGTATCGAGCTCATAGTTCAGGCAACATTTCAATTTACCGCATTGCCCGGCAAGTTTCAAAGTATTTAGTGATAAGTTTTGATAACGTGCCGCAGCCGTAGATACGGTTTTGAAATTGGTTAACCAGGTAGAGCAGCATAACTCGCGGCCACAAGAGCCGATTCCGCCCAAACGACCAGCTTCCTGGCGCATCCCGATCTGCCGCATTTCGATCCTGATCCGGAAACTCTCGGCCATTTTTTTGATCAGTTCGCGGAAATCTACACGTCCGTCAGCAGTATAAAAGAAAGTGGCTTTGGTTTTATCGGCCTGGTAATCCACGTCGCTTATTTTCATTTGCAAACGTAAATCCAATGCCAGTTTTCGGGCTTTGTGCATGGTTTCCCATTCCATCCCTTTGGCAGCATTCCATTTTTCTACGTCAGCTTCAGTAGCTTTACGGTAGATTTTTTTGGTTACCTGATCAAGCGTTGTTTTACGGCGTTTCATCTGGATCCTTACCAGTTCGCCCGTAAGCGAAACATGACCAACATCAAAACCACCCGTTGGCCCCTCAACAGCAACAAGTTCCCCGATTTCGAGATAAATGTTATCGTTATTCAGGAAAAACTCTTTACGTGAGCCTTTAAATTTGATTTCGGTAACCTGAAAAGGTTTATAATTAGAAGGCATATCCAAATTAGATAGCCAATCGTGAACTTCCATTGTTTGGCAACCACCGGTGCCGCATGAGCCATTACTTTTGCATCCATTAGGGGTGCAACCACCACCTGTTGAACAACTTCCACATCCCATAATTAATTATATATATATTGAGTCCCCGCAGGGAGCGTTTTAAACTTGATAATTTTTACCAATTGTAAAGATACATCTAAAAACAGAATTTTCGGGTTCGCGTTTCTTTCAATGTGATAATGTGCCCTTTCCAGTTCGCCGATTATGGCTTCTGCCATAGGCAATGTAAGTACGTGAGTACTCAGTTTTTTCGCCGTTTCGAAGGTAAGAGGGGGTAATTTTACCAATTCTTCGGCACCACTTAAAATTAAACAGCATTCGCGTAAATAATTTACGCCATATTTTAAAAAATTCTTCTGATTTTCTCTCCCCCACTTCGCCACCTCATCAGTAAACTCGATCAGATCGGGCACTTTATTGCCAAATCCCATCCGCAGCCAGGCTGTAAATGTACCCGAACTATCGCTCTGCGTATCTGCCGCCAAAGCTTTTGCCTCAATTAAATTTCCATCAGCCAAAAATGAATAATCTATGGCCTGGTTTTCAGTTAACCCACTGTTGTTTAATAAAAATCCCGTCACCTCTTCGGATGACAGTTTTGGGATCTTCACAATCTGTGTCCTGGATAAGATCGTATTTAAAATCTGATCCTGGCTTTGGGCAATTAAAATAAATAAAGTATTGGCAGGTGGTTCTTCGATTAATTTCAGCAGCGCATTGCCGGCTTTGTCCAAATATTCGGGCAGCCACATAATTAAAACCTTGGTTCCGGCCTCGAAAGCTTTAAAACTCAGTTTTTTAATAATATCATGGCACTCTGCTATGTTAATATTGGCCTGTTTATTGGCCGCATCGAGTTTAGAGCGCCAGATATCCATATCAAAATAAGGATCGCCCAATACCATATTGCGCCATTCATCCAGCACATCAACTGCAGTTTTCACGCTGGCTGAAGCAAAAAAAGGATAGGAAAAATGCAGATCGGGGTGAATTAAACGTTCATATTTCCTACAGCTTGAGCACTCCCCGCAACTGTCCGTTTCTCGCCTGTCCAGGCAATTAATGTACTGTGCGTAGGCAATAGCCAGTGGCAAAGCACCGGAACCTGCAGGCGATAAAAACAATTGTGCATGGCTAATGCGGTTTTCCTTAACCGTTTGCACCAATTGTTGCTTCACTCTTTCCTGTCCTATGATTTCTTTAAACTGCATTTGGTGCAAAATAAGAAATAGATATGAGATTCACAGCCTCGCCATTCTGAACTTGTTTCAGAAGCCGCATTTTTTAGATTAAAACGACATTTTAATTTTTAGAAAAGCAGGTTCCGGTAAGGCTTTTGCTGTGTTCCCTATTCCGCTATATCCCAAATTAAAGTAATTTAGGGATGCTGCTGCAATAGGATTTAGATTGGCGCTGAGAAAGCGTTTTTGCTTCAAAACCCATTTCCTAAAAAACCTTACCTTTGGGCTTTTAAAATTTAAAGATGGGTCGACACTTCACACCAAACGCCCAACGCTTAACTTATGGCCAGGATTTTAGCTTTTGATTACGGTACCAAACGCATCGGTATGGCGGTAACAGATCCTTTGCAGATTATTGCAACCGGTCTGGATACGGTGCACCCCAAAGATGTGATCGAGTACCTCAAAAAATACCTGCTTAAAGAGCAGGTTGAAGCTTTTGTTATTGGCGATCCCAAACAAATGGACGGCACGCCTTCCGATTCGGCACAACATGTAAAAGGTTTTGCCACACTTTTAAAAAAATCGTTCCCCGATATTCCACGGCATTGGGTTGATGAGCGTTTCACCTCCAAAATGGCACATGAAGCCATTATGCAAAGCGGATTGAAAAAGCACGACCGGCGGGACAAGGAAAGGGTAGATACCATTGCCGCAACCATCATTTTACAATATTTTATGGAAAGTAACCGTTTATAACCAACAAATGAGCCTGATAAACGACGATTTACAAGATTTACTGCTAACCTATTGCGAGCCTGAAAGTGACCTGCTGCAGCATATCGACCGCGAAACCAACCTGAAAGTTTTAATGCCACGCATGCTTTCCGGCCACTATCAGGGCCGGGTACTTAGCCTGCTGAGTAAAATGGTTTCGCCCAAAAGGATTTTAGAAATCGGCACTTTTACCGGTTATGCTACCCTTTGCCTCGCCGAAGGCTTAACCCCTGACGGAATTTTATACACATTGGATATTAATGTAGAACTGGAAGATATGGTGCGCAGCAATTTTGCGAAATCAGCCTATAACAGCCAGATTAAGTACATTTTAGGTGATGCCAGCACTACTTTAAATGATTTGGATGATGTTTTCGACCTCGTTTTTATCGATGCTGATAAGAAAAACAACGGCACGTATTACGACCTTATTTTTGAGCGCGTGCGTCCGGGAGGGATAATTATTGTGGATAATGTGTTATGGAGTGGAAAAGTACTTCAGGAGAAACAAGACAAAGACACTAGAAATATTACTAGTTTTAATGATAAAATCGCTGCAGATGAACGCGTTGAGAAATTAATATTACCCGTTAGGGATGGTTTGTTTGTGATCAGGAAGAAAGCTTAATATAGTGGTTAATCGGTTAACTGTTTTAATCGGTTAATCGTGCAGTTAACCAATTAAACAATTTGTATAGTTAACCATGACTAAAAAAATCTTAATTTTTTGTCTGTTCCTTTTAAAAGGAATTGCTGTAAAAGCACAGGATACAGACGAATATATTGCAGAACATGTAGAATATGCACAGGGTTTAATGCGCGATCACAAAATTCCGGCAAGCATTATCTTAGCGGTTGCCATACACGAATCGGCTTCTGGAAACAGTAAAATTGCACAACACCTTAACAATCATTTCGGGATAAAAGGGCCCAATAATAGTGCAGAAATCCGTTCTTCATACCGTGATTATTTAAATGCCGACGAGTCTTACAGTCATTTTGTAGAAATCATGGAAACCCGCGAGCCCTTCAATAACCTTTTTAAAAAATATGATCAATACGATTATAGGGGTTGGGCTTATGGCATCAGGAGCTGTGGTTATGCCCGTAGCAGGACGTGGGCCAACCAGGTAATCGGGCTCATCAAAAAATATGAGCTTTACCAATATGATGAAAGACCCGAAGGCTATGAAGAACCGGTTTATGCTTCGCCGGCAAGCCGCCATAGCAGGAGCAAAAGAATAACAAAAACTTATACCGTAAAATCTGGAGATAACCTCAGTATTATTGCCAAAAAGAAAGGTACAACAGTTAAAAAACTAATGCAGAAAAACGGCATTAAAAAAGCAAATTTAAAACCAGGACAAAAGTTGAAGTTCTGAGACTAGTGTAGTTTGCAGTTCACAATTAACCAGTTAACCGATTAACAATTAACCCTATATGCGTTCATACCATCATTACCTTCTAATCGCAGCTGTCCTTGTTTTTTTAAGCTCATGTGGCACCAGAAAATTTTCGAGAAACAATAAACAGATTGAAAAAGAAGCCAATAAAGCAAACAACAACAATTACAAAAGCTATAATACTTTAAGTTATATCGACGAATTTAAAGGCGTGGCAATAGAAGAAATGAACGCCTATGGCATACCGGCAAGCATTACGCTGGCGCAGGGGATTTTGGAATCGGGCAGCGGAAATAGCGATCTGGCCAAGTATGCCAACAACCACTTCGGTATTAAGTGTACATCAGATTGGAAAGGAAAAAACTATTTCCGTGACGATGACCAAAAAAACGACTGTTTCAGGGTTTATAAAGATGCCCGCGAATCGTTCAGGGATCATTCTGATTTTCTAAAACGCAAACGCTACAGTTTTCTTTTCCAGCTGGATAAAAACGACTATAAAAGTTGGGCACAGGGCTTAAAAACGGCAGGATACGCCACTAACCCCAAATATCCTGATCTGCTGATCAGTACCATCGAGAAATACCAGCTTTATAAATATGATCAACCTGAAAGTGAAAAACAGAAGATTGCAAGAGAAGACCGCGTTTTTACCGAAATCAACCAGAATATCCCTCAGGAAAAAGCAAAATTTACACCGGTTGATACACCTCCCCCTGGTGCAAAACCCGTTGTTGCCGATGGTACTTATACCGTTGTTAAAGGCGATACTTTATATAATATTTCAAAGCGTTTTAACTTAACAGTCGATCAGTTAAAAATGCTGAACGGAATAACTACAGACGGGATTAAATTAGGTCAGGTACTTAAGGTTAAATAATGTTAAGTAGAAACATTGCCTGCCAGATATTTGTAGTTTTGTAGCCTAATGAGATTTATTTTCACCTTTATTCTTCTTACGGGGCTCTCTAAGCTGTTATATGCACAAACAAAACCTGTGCAGGGAATTGTTATTGAAAAAGAAACCAAACAACGCCTGGCCAAGGTTTATATTTACAATATCCGCACCGGCGATGGATTATATAACAATACAAAAGGAGAGTTTAGCACCTTTGCCATTCCGGGCGATACTTTGGTTGCCGCTTTATCGGGCTATGGGGTAGATACGATGGTATTTAAGGGGCAAACCGCGATGTATTTTCAGCTTAAAACACTAGGGATCAGGTTGCGCGATGTGGTAATCCAGCAGAAAAGGTTAACCCCGCAGCAGCTTTATGAAAAAAATGTGCAGGAATACCGTTATCAAACCATGAAAGGAAGCAGCAAAGATTTATTAAACCTTGGCAATGGTGGGGTAGGTTTGGGTATCGATGCCATTTACAACCTGTTGAGCCGTCAGGGAAGAAATGCCCGTCACCTGCAAAAAATCCTCGAAAAAGATTACCGTGAAGATTTGATCGATTACCGTTTCAACGCCAACCTGGTGCGGCAGGTATTGGGCATACAAGGCGATGAACTGACCGATTTTATGCAGCAGTACCGTCCAACTTACCAGTTTGTGCTCGATGCGACAGATTATTCTTTCAACCAGTTTATCCGGAATGCTTATAAAAGTTACAAGTTAAACCCGAAGGCACTGCAATTACCTAAACTGCCCAAAATAACCATCGATAAACTGTGAGAACACCGATTATCATCATAAAAAAACTTCCGGCGGCCGGTATGGCTATATTCCCTTTTATATTGCTAAAATCGGAAAGGTTTAAAAATGATATGGAAATGATTAACCACGAAAAAATCCACCTGCGCCAGCAATTAGAACTGCTTGTTTTCCCCTTTTACATCTTCTATTTTTTTAACTACCTCATCAACCTTTTCAGATACCAAAACCACGACAGGGCCTATCGCAACATTATTTTTGAAAAAGAAGCCTACGATCATGAAACCGATCTTAATTACCTCAAAAACGGACATTGGTATGGATGGATAGGAAAGATCTAACAGTATTATCTTCAGCACCATTTCTATTGTCAATCTGGTAATCATTTTGTTAAATGCTTTTTATCTCTAAAATTTTTCTTTTTCTTTGTAACAATGAAGAACTGTTTAGCTGCCATCATCCTGATTCTAACTTTCTGCTCTAACCAATTACATGCACAGGAGATTGATACTATTCCGATCAATACCAAAAACATGAACATTAAGTTAAAACGCAGCCCGCTGCCGAGCAGGCAGGGTCCGTTAAACTTTGAGCCTGTAAAAATCAAACCTTTGGTAGTTAATGCAAAAATCAATTACTGGAAAACCAAAACCAGTATTGGCGTAAATGTTAACCAGGCACAGTTTAGCAATAACTGGAAAGGCGGGGGTACCAACTCGGTAGCTGTTGGCGGTTTGGTTAACTGGAAAGCAGAATATAGCAAAAACAGTTATAGTTATGTTAGCGAAGTGGTTTTACAGTATGGAAAAATCAAAAACAAAGACCAGCTGCAAAAGAAAACCAACGACCGTATTTTTTGGGATAACAAGGGCTCTTTTCAATTATCGAAAAGCTGGTTCTTCTTTGGATCTGTGAGTTTCGAATCGCAATTTGACAAAGGTTTCAGGTATTACAGAGATGGAAACGGGGACGAACAGCAGGTTCTGATTTCCAAATTTATGGCCCCGGGTTACTTAACTGAATCAATCGGTTTTGAGTATAAACCTGTTAAGTACTTCTCTACTCGAATTGGTACAGGTACCGCTAGGCAGACTTTTGTACTCGATACCGCAGTTTACGAAAAAGGTAAAACTCAAGCATACGCGGTAGACAAAGGCAAAAAAATCAAAAATGAACTGGCTTTTCAGATTGTAAGTGCAATTGATAAAGATATTTTTACCAATACTAACCTAAAAGCGAGGTATGCCATGTTTATACCTTATGAAGATTTTAAGCCGAGTAAAATTGACCACAGGCTGGATATTGCACTAACGGCAAAAATCAACCGCTTTATGAACACAAGCTTAACGGGTGTATTGTTGTTCGATACCGATATGGATACGAATAAAATACAGGCGAATCAAACTTTAGCACTGGGTTTTGGTTTTACTTTCCCAAGGTAGCTTTAACCACCGCCAACTTTCCCGATTTCCCAATAGGCCATAGTAACAATCTGCCTGAAGCTTACGCCCCTTTGTTTGAGGTAGCGTTTAAACTGCTGTACCGATTTTGCCCTTCCGGTTAAATAAAACGTTGCATTTTGCCACATCTTCCAGCAAAGGGGATGCATATTGTCCATCCAGGTGATGGCATTTTTTGCTGGAGCATTCAAATCTGATGGCACTACATCAATTAATAGGTTCAGGTGATTAACCGAATCAAAGTTTTCTTCCTGCAATTCCAATATGCCAAAATATTCTACCTCCTCATCAACTGCTTTTTTCCCTAACGATTCGTAAAGCCCCATGCTGGTTTCATCGCCAAAGAAGAAATGCTGGTTGGATGCTTCGTTGTATTTTACCCTTGCACAGTCGGCGATCAGTTCTAAATGATCTCCTTTTTGAATATTGGCTGCAAAATTATACCCTGGCCCCTGCTGGTTTAAATAAAAAATAACCTCGCAGGTATCTTTTGCCTGATCAAAAGCCGATAAAGTATAATGGCGGTAGTCGTTGGCATTTACCTTAAAAAGTACCGAGTTTCCCGGTATAAATCCGGCATTAAAAAAATCGCCTCTAAAGGTAACGCACTTTAAGTTGCTGCTTAACATTTTGATTTCTGCAACTTCTACATGAAATGTTTTATTGCTGATTACGGTTTCCATTGTATTGTTCAGCCATGAAGGTGATTTAGGCATCATATTCTTTTGTTTAGTAACTTTGAACAAAATTAATTGTCTAATAAACCGGTCTTTTTATATTAAAAGGATTAAAGTTTATATCAAAAGGATTTTATGGCCTTAAACATTTACGATAACGATAATAAATACTATGTTGTAGGAAGTAAGTTCGACATTTCTCAGTTTAATCAGCCAATGGTAACTGAAAAGAGGGAAAAATACAGTTTTCCTTTTGGCGATGCAGAAATTGTACAGATCGCTTTTTCGGGTATTTTCATTGTTTATGGCGATGTGATGGTAAGACAGAGCCGCCTTCGCGTTAAATCCTTTGATGAACCGGATATGGTTGAGCTGCATTTTTCGCTTACGGGCGGCGGCATTATGGAAAACTACCTCACCAACAAGCGCCTGGATATTAAAGCTAATCAGCATAACATTATTTACAGTCCGGACTTTGACGGCACGGCCGAATTTGATACCCGCAACCAGCACAAATTTTTTGAGATAAATTTCGAAAGGTCGCGTTTTATTGACCTAACAAGCGAAAGCAGCATACTGTTAAAGAATTTTGCAGAAAATATCATGAATGGCCGTTCGGTAGAAATTTCATCAGAAAACCTGCCCATTACCCTCGCCATGCATAGCTGCATTAATGATATTATGAACTGTCATTTTACAGGTGGCTTAAAATTATTGTTTCTTCAGTCTAAATGCCTGGAATTACTGGCTTTACAAGCCCAGGCTTTTGAAGAAGCAGCAAAAAAAACAGAGCGACCCGCACTAAAGGCTTACGATAAGGAAAGGATTTATTATGCCCGCGAATACCTGCTGGCCAATGCAAACCATCCGCCTTCTTTAGCTGAACTGGCAAAAATCGCTGGCATAAACGAGTTTAAATTAAAGCATGGTTTTAAGGAAGTATTTAAAAATACTGTTTTTGGCTATCTAAGTGATTATAAACTCATGAAAGCCAAAGAATTATTAGCTGATAACAGTAAAGACATCAAAAACATTTCAGACGAACTGGGTTATTCTTCGGTACAGCATTTCAGTACTGCTTTTAGCAAAAAATTTGGGGTAAGCCCAGGCAAAGCGAGGTAAATTAGTTAGGAGTACAAAATTTGGTGTTCCTTTTTCCCTGGCCATGAATTAAATCCTCTTTCTTTTTTTCTTCAGGTCAAGATAATCTACATAATACAGAACCTTAACCGAAAGGCTATTATTTTGCGGAGAATTTAAAATATTCCCCAGGTTTTTACCATAACGCTGTGTATAAAAAGTATCATAGGTCTCTGCAGCATCCTTGTAAGAAACAGAAAGTGTGCTCCCTGGGGCAAACTGCCAGGTATAAATTAAATCGATATTGAATACATTATAATTTCTATCCAATCCACTTAATGGCGCCCCGGCATAATCTGTTAAATTGCCATCAGGTTTAAGTATAAAAAATTCTTTGTTCCTTCTGTCGCTCCAATAATGCCTCAAAACCACCGTAACCCCCATTAAATTCGTAAAAGTGTATTTCGCATCAAAAGAGTTTTCAACCGTCCGGCGGTCGTATTTAGAAAAGATGGCCTTATCGCCCTGCGCTGTTACCCAGTTTACGTAATTGTAACTGGGATTAAAGTTTAAATCCAGTCCAAACGCCACTTTATCATTCAGCCTCAGGTTCTGGAAAAAGTAAAAATTATACATTTTCCCTTTAAAAAGCTCCTGTTCAAAAAAGCGGATATTTCCGCCAAAATTATAGGCTTTGGCACGGTTAGGGTTAATATACAAGCTTATACCATAATTTTCTGGAGCATGGTAAAGCTGCCCGTTCCGTGCTTCGTAAAAGTCGTTGCTTTTTCTATCCCAGCTTACATCCAGCTCTGCCGACCATAGGTTTTTAAACCTGACCCAGTAACCACCATTAAGACCCGTTTTCTGGTAAGCCGCCGGAATCGCCCTGCGCGAATAGGTTAAATTAAACCAGCTTTCAAATTGGTTATACCATTTACCGGGTTTATATACATTATACCCAACACCAATCCGCTGATCTAAAAAATTGTTATTGGTAAAAAATCCTAAATCAGACGGATCGAATTTGTTATCGGCGTATACCTGGTTATAACTCCATGTAAAATTGCCGCTCTGTTTTCCAAACCGAAAGGTATAGCTATACCCTGTGCTGGTTTCTTCGCCTCGTAAATAGCTCATTTTAGCACCACCATTTACAAAGTATCTATTGCTTTTGTTATTTAAATTAAAAAGCAGCGCACTTACATTGGCATCGTAGGCACTCCCTTGCCTTAATACGTTGGTATTAATAAAAGTAGCCGAACTGTTGTTTTTTAACGATTGATCGAAAACCAGGATGTTGTAATTGGTAAGCGGTTGGGTTTCTATCAGGCGGGTATTGCCCTGCGCATCTTCCACTTCAGTTTCCATACTATTGGTAACTGCATTAAAAATCCCGATGCCCAGACCTTTTGCCGTCCGACCCGAAATTTTAGTGGCATTTAATACCTTGGCCTCTTTCTGATCTTTTATAATTTTATCGTTACCCACCCCGCTGTAATCGTAATAAGATGGAATGGAACCGATGCGTTTCGAATAAAACAGGTCACCTTTGTTGAAAAGCTCTGTTCCTTCGGTAAAAAACTGACGGTTTTCGTTAAATTTTACTTCAAAAGGGGTAAGGTTAAGGATCCTGTTATCTGATTGTACCTGACCGAAATCTGGTACCAACGTCATGTCGAGGGTGAAGCTGTTGTTGATCCCGTACTTCACATCCATACCACCATTAAACCTCGAGGTGGTGTTTTTTACCCCAGGCAAATTAACGGGATAATGATTGATATAACCTGAAATATAGGGCGAAAAAGATAACCTTAAAGGCGGTTTAATGTCTTTTATTCCCATCCAGAGCCCTTCCTGATTAATAAAGCCATTTACTTTAGGATCAACAAAATTCCAAAAAGTCTGCGTGTTGCTGCGTTGTATCCTGCGGCTAAAGTTCAATCCCCAGTTTTGCACATCTTTACCCGAAAAACGTAAAGCCGAATAAGGGATTTTCATTTCACAGGTCCAGCCTTTATCATCTATTTTAACTGCACTTTCCCATACGGCGTTCCAGTTAGGGTCTTCATCACCTACCTGCGAGTATTTGGCATCAAACTGCACCCCAGCGGCCGTAACAAAAAAGCCGTTGCCATTCATTTTATCGTAAAAAGGATCAACAATAATCGAAATAAAATCAGCGTTACCTATGTCATCCCTCGAAACCAGCTCGTGCAAAACACTGTCGGGATGATCGTACATACGGGCGTAAACATAAATGGCAACGTCATCATAAAGTACCTTCATTTCGGTACGGCGGTCTTTGGTTTCTACCTTGCCGGGATTTGGCCTGATCTGAATAAAATCAGTCGCAATGGGAACATTAATCCAGCACTCATCATCCAAAACACCATCAATTTTGGGTACTTGTATTGTTCTTTTAGCATCCAGTTGTTTTTGTTTTGAAATATCCTGAGCTTGAGAAAAAGCACAAATAAATATGAAAAAAAGGAGGATACAGCGTTTCATTCGTTTAGGTTGATTACCTATAAGACTATATCTGCAATAAAATGTTGCACCAAAAGAAAAAATTTAATTGCCAGCCTGTTATGTTTATACACCATTGTGTATTATTAATAGGTTTGTTAGTTGGCTCTTTGTGTTTCTCTAAAATTAACTTGTTTTTGGTTTCCCTTTACTTTCGATTTGCCAAAAGTGTAGGTGAAATTTAGATTAAAAGAACGGGTATCGTAATAGGTGCTGCCATATTGAACTGCATCGGCAAAGTACAACCTATTCCGCTCTAAATCGCCTTTCAAAATATCGTTGATAGAAGCATTGATCTGAAATTTATCTTCGGCAAACGTAACCCTTGCGCCTGCCGAAAGTACATACCTGCCTTGGTTGTACATATTGCCTTGTCTTGAAGATAAAGACTGCCTGAAATTGACGAAGGCCGAAGTCTGCCTGCTGGTTTTAAACGTATTACTGGTGCTGTAATAGAAGGCCGATCCGTTTTGCGTAAGTACCTGGGGGAGGATCGACTCAGCGCTTGAAAAGCTGTAAGAAGCGTAACTGCTGTTTTCCCACCAAGGAAAGATTTTTTGGTTGAGGCTTACCGTTAATCCCACATTGTATTGGGTAAGGTAATTGTATGCATTTACGACCTTAAAGGCATCTTTAACCTCTACAACATAACCAGATCCATTAACCAGTTTTTGGCCATAAGCAGTAAATGACAAATTGCCCCGCAAGTACGACAATTCTATACTATGATTATAGGAGGGTTTTAAAAATGGATTTCCCGTATAGTAGGTGTATGGATTAGAATAAAATTTGGCCGGATTAATCGCCCTTAAACTTGGCCTGTTGATCCGCTTTGAATAGTTAATAGAAAAGGTGTTTTTGGTGTTTGGTTTATAACTAAGATAAATTGTGGGAAAAAGTTTGCCATATTCAGATTTACTTCGCAAATCTATGGTTGGAGAATAGCCATCAACCAAGGTATATTCATAGCGTAGTCCGGCTTTTGCAGTCCATTTTTTGCTCAGATTTTTTTCCAGGCTGATATAACCAGCCATGTTTTTTTCGTTGTACTCGAACTGATTGCTTTTTAAAGGATCTACCTGGAGTACATTCTGAATAAAATTGGCATAAGCCATCTCCGCGTTATTATCAAAATTAATAAACTTTAAGCCTGTTTCAATCGAGGCCCATTTGTAGGGCAATACCAGATCTGCTTGTGCCGACCATACATTGTTCTTGATAGCATTAAAATTCCGCACACGGTAGGTTTGGCCGGTTTGATCTGAGCTGGTTTGAAAGTTATTGGTAATTTCTGGCTGTGTTGCAAAAAAGTTGAAACCCGTGCTCAGTTTTTTTCCTAAACTATCCAGTTTCTGGTCGTAATAAAGACTAAATGTCTGATTGAGGTTCGGGTTTTCATTGTACGAAACCGTACGAAGTACCGAATCGGTCAGGCCCTTGGTCTGGTAAACCGTTAAGTTGTCAATATCCATATCTGAGCTGGTTTTGCCCAAATCGTAAATCAGGCCCAGGTTTGCCTTTTTGCCCACCTTATAATCCAGGCTCAAATTTACACCCACACCATCGGAAATAGTTTTCCTCGGATCGCTGCTCAAAATAGAATTTACACCAATGTTATTGGTCTGCTCTTCAATATGTGATAAACGGTGGTATTGCCTCAGCTTTACAGAGCTACTCAGTTTTTGAGATTGATAATTAAGGTTAAGGTTATTGGCATAAGATGAATAGGTATTTTGCACAAACGAAGGACTAAAATTGCCACTCCAGCCCAGGTTCGGGTTGCTTTTAACCACAATGTTAATCAGTCCGCTGTTGCCTTGGGCCTCGTATTTAGCAGGAGGCGTGGTAATTACCTCTATTTTTTCGATATCGTCTGATCTCAGCGATTTAAGGTAATTAATCAGGTCGTTACCACGAAGCTGTATCATCCGCTCGTTGATCATTACCGCCACACCACCTTTTCCTATAAGAGAAATTCCACTCTCGTCAACCCGTACCATAGGCGTTAATGCCAGGGCCTGGGTAAGATCGGTACCTTTTGCCGCGATTGAATTTTCGAGGTTAAAGACTATTCTGTCTATCTTTCTTTCTATTAATGGCCTGCTTCCTTTTACAGTTACCTCCTTGAGCCTGCCAGCGCTGCTGCTCAATATTAAGGCAGGCACCATAAAATCGGCATAAAGAACCTCAAAACTTGCGGTTTTTGCGCTTTCGTAGCCTAAATAAGAGGCTAAAACTGTGTATTTTCCTGGTTTGATGTTTTGAAATTCGAATATTCCCTGCTGATTGCTGTACCGGGTGCCTATGACAGCCGAATCAGGCAGCTGAACCAGTGTTACCGATGCATAATTCAGGCCTTTTTGTTTATTGTTTTCTATAACTTTACCGCTAACCTTAAAGGTCTGGGCCCTTGTTAATAGCGCCATTAACATTAAAATAAGGCACAGGGAAGTATTCAAAATTATTTTCATTTGTATATGTTCGGTTTAAATAAGGGACAGCCTTTCAAAGTGAATGTTGCATTGCTCTCAAATTAAGCGGTCATGTGGAGGCAGAAAAGATTGAAACAGATGGCTGAAATACAGCCCCTGTGAAAACCAAACCACTCATTTTCAAAAAAAGATTTTTGACTTTGGGGTGCAGCGATTTACAAGCAAAATTTGATACATTTGCCTTTTATTAAAAACAAGTAGCTTTTTGCTTTTTGGCATGAAGCTTTTAGCTTAAAAAAAGATGTTTGATAATTTACAGGACAAGCTAGACAGGGCATTTAAAGTATTAAAAGGACAGGGCAGCATTACGGAAATCAACGTGGCAGAAACCATGAAGGAGATTCGCAAAGCCTTATTGGATGCCGACGTTAACTATAAAACAGCAAAAGCATTTACTGACGAAGTAAGACAAAAAGCATTAGGACAGAATGTACTTACTGCGGTTTCGCCAGGCCAGTTGCTTACCAAAATCATGAACGATGAGCTAGCAGCCTTAATGGGCGGCGAAGCTACCGAATTAGATACAAAAGCCAATCCAACCATTATTTTAATTGCAGGTTTAAACGGTGCGGGTAAAACCACATTTGCAGGTAAACTTGCCCTGTATTTAAAAGGCAAAGGTAAAAAACCTTTATTGGTTGCCGGCGATATGTACCGCCCAGCCGCTGTTGATCAGTTAGAGGTTTTAGGTACAACAGTTGGCGTTTCTGTTTATGCTAACCGCGCATCAAACGATCCGGTGGGTATTGCACTAGAGGGTATTGCCCATGGTAAACAAAACGGAAATAATGTAATCATTATCGATACAGCAGGTCGTTTAGCGATCGATGAATCGTTGATGAATGAAATTTCGGAGGTGAAGGCAAAAACCAATCCGCACGAAATTTTATTCGTAGTAGATTCCATGACCGGGCAAGATGCGGTAAATACAGCAAAGGTATTTAACGACAGGTTAGACTTTACCGGTGTAGTTTTAACGAAATTAGATGGCGATACACGCGGTGGAGCAGCCCTTTCAATTAAATCGGTAGTAAATAAACCGATTAAATTTATTGGTACAGGCGAGAAAATGGAAGCACTTGATGTGTTTTATCCTGATCGTATGGCATCTCGTATTTTGGGTATGGGTGACGTGGTTTCGCTTGTTGAACGTGCACAAATGCAGTTTGATGAGAAAGAAGCAGCAGAACTTCAGAAAAAAATCCGCAAAAACAAATTCGACTTCAACGATTTCTACAACCAGATCCAACAGATCAAGAAAATGGGTAACATGAAAGATTTGATGGGCATGATACCGGGAGTGGGTAAAATGATGAAAAATGTGGATATCCAGGACGATGCCTTTAAATCGATCGAAGCCATTATCAATTCGATGACCCCGTTTGAAAAAGAAAACCCGGATGCCATCCAGCAAAGCCGCCGTTTACGTATTGCGAAAGGTTCGGGCAGCAAGGTAGAGGAAGTAACCAAGCTGATTAAACAGTTCGAAGATATGCGTAAAATGATGAAACAGTTTTCTAACCCTGCGGCCGCAGCAGCCATGATGAAAGGTATGCCTAAAATGCCATTTGGCAAGAGGTAGCTCAAGGTTTAAGGTAAAAGCCAGGGCTATAGAGCCTTATTTCTCATAAAAATAAAAATCCCAATCAGTAATGGTTGGGATTTTTTGTTTGAGGGTTCTGGCTTTGTTGCCGAAAAGCAGGAATCGGTATTTGGTGGCCAATAGAGTGTGAGTGAAACCACCTCACTTATAACTAATGAGGCTAAAACTTGACCTTTACCTAAACAATTTTTATATTAGTAATCAATATTCATCCCGAATAATTTACATCCGAATTTATTTTAATTAAAAATCAATGCTTGTAAAAACATACGGGAGTGCTGTTTATGGCGTAAATGCACTAACCATAACCATCGAAGTGAATATCAGTGCCGGCACCAAATATTATATGGTGGGCCTACCGGACAATGCAGTAAAAGAAAGTTTACAACGGGTAGCCAGTGCGATTACTGTTTCTGGTTTTCGCATGCCAAAGCAAAAAATAGTAGTCAATTTAGCCCCTGCCGACATTAAAAAAGAGGGCTCTTCATACGACCTTCCCATTGCCATCGGCATTTTAGCGGCTTCGGGGCAGATCCCCTGCAACGAACTCGAAAAATACTTTATTATGGGCGAGCTCTCCCTCGATGGAAGTATTCAGCCCATTAAAGGGGCTTTACCGATTGCAATACAAGCCCAACAAGATGGTTTTGAAGGCTTTATCCTGCCCAAGCAGAATGTACGTGAAGCCGCCATTGTAGATGGCCTGCAGGCTTATGGTGTAGAAAATCTTGCTCAGGTAGCGGCTTTTTTTAATCAGCACGAAAATTTGGAGCAGGTGAAAGTCGATACGAAAGCAGAATTCTTAAAAAACATCAATAGTTATGAACACGATTTTGCTGATGTTAAGGGACAGGAGAATATAAAACGTGCACTCGAAATTGCAGCAGCAGGAGGACATAATGTTATACTGATTGGTCCGCCGGGAGCGGGCAAAACCATGCTCGCCAAACGCTTGCCTACCATTTTGCCACCATTAAATTTAAGCGAAGCACTCGAAACCACCAAAATTCATTCTGTCGCCGGGAAGCTATCTGCCGCCGATTCGTTAATGAACTCAAGGCCCTACCGTTCTCCACACCATACCATAAGCGATGTAGCTTTGGTAGGTGGAGGGATAAACCCACAGCCTGGCGAAATCTCACTTGCCCACAATGGAGTGTTGTTTTTAGATGAACTGCCAGAATTTAAGCGTACGGTTTTAGAAGTAATGCGCCAGCCACTGGAAGACCGTAAGGTGGCCATTGCGCGGGCAAGGTTCTCTGTAGAATATCCCGCCAGTTTCATGCTGGTCGCTTCAATGAACCCTTGTCCCTGCGGTTTTTACAACCATCCCGAAAAGGATTGTGTGTGTGCCCCGGGTGTGGTTCAAAAATACCTGAGCAAAATATCAGGCCCCCTGTTAGACCGTATCGACCTGCACGTAGAGGTTACTCCTGTTAATTTTACTTCGCTCGCTTCGTCAGTCGATGCTGAAAAAAGCGGTACCATCAGGAGCCGCGTAATCAAAGCCCGCGAAATACAGGATAAACGTTTTGCGGATAAACCCAACTTGCACTATAATGCACAGATGAGCACCAAAATGGTACGGAAAGTATGCGAGATCAGCGAGGATGGGATTATGCTCTTAAAAACGGCGATGGAGCGTCTGGGTTTATCTGCCCGCGCTTACGACAGGATTTTAAAAGTGGCCCGTACCATTGCCGATCTGGCCGGAAGCGAAAATGTAGAACTCGAACACCTGGCCGAATCCATTAATTATAGAAGCTTAGACAGGGACGGTTGGGCGGGGTAAATTCTCCTCTTACACGAATTGTGTGCGCCAACTATCATCCAACGCCTGAAAGAATCCCTGAAAACGTTAGAAGCGCCAAAAACCTCTGATTGAGTGATGCAAAAGATGAACTGTGTCTAATTTATGGTTATAGGGATGCAATACACAATTTTTCCATCCCTTCTATCTTAAGGCTTTTACACCGTACTCCTTGATTTAGAGGCGTCGACCTCGCTTATTACCGATAGATATACCAATGGGTTAAAACAGCAGCAATGTTAGCATTTTAATTTTTGCCCTCCTCAATGTTATGATCTCAATGGAACTTTTGCATTTATGGGTTTAGTGGACGTGAAGACGCTGTTGCCGTTAACCAGTATATTATATCCCTTTCTTTTATTATAGCGTTTTCCAGTTCTATCATAATAAATGGTTATAATTTTTCCTTTATAAAGGAGATTATCCAGGCAATAGTAATCCCATTCACTTAGAGGCACCAGAGGATTGACAATCAGCTCATTGTTTTTTCCAACTCTGATTCCGACAAGTCCGGTTATTATGAGGTCATTGAAAGTAGAATGGTTGTAGTCCTTACCCCGCTCTTCACCACCTTTGTTTTTGCTCCACGTATTTTGCTCCCATGATTTCAATCTCGTCCTCGATATCCAATCACCATTAAAGGGATTAATGTTTTCATCGATCCATGGCTGTTTCTTGCCATTGGCAAAAGTGATCTGATGAGAATTGCTATATATTTTGAGCAGCTTGTAGTAGTCTTGCGCCGAAACATAACGCTGATTATAATCATTCAGAAGATTCGCCATCGCGGTCAGCGTGATTGATGTCGAGAAAGGCCAGCTTGGCCCGTTCCATTGGCATTCATGACCTTGGTAGGAGATAGCAAACCTTGGATGGTTCTGGGCAGCTGTGGTTGGCCCGTATTTCGCATAGAAATACTTATCATTCATCAGATATTTCCAGGCTGAAGAGTAATTTTGCGGAGGTATATTGAAATACCATGGCGTATAGCCGTGTAGTTCAAGAGCATCAGAAAAACTCATGTCTTTGCTTCCCCAGGGAATGACCTTGAAAAAAGAGCTGTTTTTATCCCACAACCCATTGTTGATTTTCTTCCTCATCTCTTCGCTCTTACGATGGTAGTAATCAGCCTTGGAGGTATTTCCAAGCTTTAGCGATAGTCTTTCGAGTGACTGTGCCTCAGCAAACATGTAACTATTTATGGTAGCCCGGTAGCCCCTGGTTTTGCAGCCTGCAATTGCTCCAGATATTGACTTTTCCATTCCATCCCTGTCATCTGTCTGCCAAAAGAATCCCGTCGAATCCCTGTGATCTTTTTCCCAGGATTTAAAGTTTTCCTCCAGATAAGGATAAAGTTCCTTCAACAGGGCATCATTGTTATGTACATCTGTATAATTCTCCAGCGCATTCGCTATCCAGAACGAATAGCCTCGCACCGTTTTCGCTCCGCTTCCCTTTAGCCAAAATCTCGCATATTCCTCAAAATAACTTGTCGCGTGCAACCATCTTCCTTCCATAAACTGAAGCGCAGCCGCGCAGGCAATCGAATTATATTTTCCTGCCCATGAAACATCCGGCAGAAATTCTGTGATGATGTGGCCTTCAGGGGTATTTCTGATATGCTTCCTGTAAGTCCACCACCTAAAATAATACGTTTTCTCCAGCTGTTTGTCCGGACATTCAAAGAAAGGAATATTGGTCTTAAGAAACGTCCATGCTTTTTCGTTCGGGAAATCGCCGAACTTGTATAGTTCATCATCAGCTTTATTAAATTCCGATATATAATGCTCAAAACTATCCCTGTTTAATACCTGTCCTTGAGCCGTAGCGGTGTATACCAGCAGGATAAGGGCCAGATATTTACTGAAACTGGTTATTGTGAACACAATTTTCTTTGTTAAGTGCATGAAAGTTTGTTTGGTTAGAAGGTATCTTATTTATTATGGTTAATGGCATTAAAACACGAATTTACCAAAACTTTATCTTGATAAATCGAGCATTTTACAACTATTTGTCTGATATCATAATTTTTTTCCCTGCGCGGTTGCTTTCAGATCAATAAATTTGACTACTGATCTATTCAATTGTATCTCCAGATAAACATTCCCTGTCATTGTGAAAGCATTGGTAAGAAGCCCACACAAACATCTTCAGTGCGATACCACCATGAGCCGGGTAATTTTAAAAAATCTGTCCATTAATCACAATTCTTTCGGAAAAAACCAGAATGTTCTCCCTGTTCCCAAAATAATTGAAATTATTTTTAGACACCAAATAAAACACTATCTATCAATATTTTAAAACAAAAACCAAAAGTCTTTCAGCATCGCTTTTCGCTTCTATCGGTTCCTCTTTGGCACAGTCATTGTCATAGACCTGTTACATTAATTACCTATTTAAAACTAAAAAAGTGAAAGAGATGAAAAAGACAGTTCAAATTTTAAGCATGCTTTTAATAGCATTAACCGTGATGGTTTCGTGTAAAAAGGATACAGATCCTGCCGACAGGGATTTCTTTGTAGGCACCTATAAAGGCTCCGTTTCTTACCGTAATGGCGAATCGACCATTACCAGCACCGACGGTAAAGTAACTGTAAGTAAGATAGGCGAAACCTATAATTTTTACTTTGGCAACAACATTCCGGATATTACAGGTGTAAAGTTCGAAAAATCGGGCGATAATACTTATGTAAGTGTCGGCTCTGGTGTAACAGGAATCACTATTGATGCCAGCACACTTAAAATGCTGGTCTCAAAAGACGGGCAAACCTGGACGGCAAATTGTACCAGGTAATACTTCAAAAAAACAAAGGCCCGGTTGATAATCGGGCCTTTGTTTTTTATCCTTGTTTCGTTACAGGCAAAAAATTAAACGGGTTTAATGCTATTTAGCTAAATTTATAGCATGAGTTTCGAACTAAAAACACACCTCGAAGAAATCATTTCCCTTACCGATCAGGAGTTTGAACATATAGCTTCACATTTCAAATCTAAAACCCTCAAAAAACATCAATACCTTATCCAGGAAGATGAATTTGTACACAACATCTATTTCGTGGTTAAGGGCTTGTTAAAAGCGGCATTTACTGATGCCAATGGTAAAGAATACATTATCCAGTTTGCAATGGAAAACTGGTGGCTTTCAGATTTTCGGGCCTTTTATGCAAATGTTAAATCCATTACCAATATCTCCTGTCTCGAAAATTCCGAGTTGCTTTATATTTCTAAAGAAAATTTAGATAAGTTATGCCTTGAAAGCCATAAAATGGAGCACTTTTTCCGCGTAAAAGGCAATTTTGGTTATGTAGCCCTGCAACAAAGAATTTTATCGCTGCTCAGCACTAGTCCTAAAGAGCGTTTCGAACAACTGGCACTGCAATACCCGCAACTTATGCAACGCGTTTCTAAAACAATACTTGCTGCCTATCTGGGTATTTCGAGAGAAACACTGAGCCGGCTTGCCACAAAAGTGTGATTTGACGCACATGAAATCTGTGATTGAAGTCCTTTACCACCCAAAAGCATTGGCCTAATTTTGTGATACACTTAGCATAAAAGATATGAATAAGAAAGTTTTATTCGTGCTTACAAGCCACGACGAATTGGGAAACACAGGTTTAAAAACAGGATTTTGGTCAGAAGAATTAGCCGCACCTTATTATGCCTTAACTGATAAAGGTATTGATATTGTATTAGCATCGCCAAAAGGCGGTCAGCCGCCAATTGATCCAAAAAGCGAAGATCCTGCTTTCCAAACCGATAGCACGCAAAGAATGGACAAGGATACTGTTCTCTTAGATAAATTAAAGCATACCCTCCCATTGGCCAATGTAAAAATGGACGATTATGATGCTGTATTTTATCCCGGTGGGCATGGCCCACTATGGGATTTAGCTGAAAGTACAACCTCTCAACAACTCATTACAGCGTTTTATACTGCCAATAAGCCTGTGGTATTCGTATGTCATGCACCGGGTGTGCTAAAAGATGTTAAAGTAAATGGAGAGTACCTCGTAAAAGGAAAAAATGTAACTGGTTTTTCCAATACCGAAGAAGAGGCGGTTCAGTTAACTTCAGTAGTGCCTTTCCTTGTAGAAGATATGCTGGTTAAAAACGGCGCAAACTACAGCAAAACAGGAGATTGGAATCCTTATACAATAGTAGATGGTTTGTTAATCACCGGACAAAACCCGGCCTCATCAGAAAAAGTTGCAGAAGAACTTTCAAAACTTCTTGCATAAATTTAATCCCCCATACAGGTTCACTAAACAAGCCTGTATAGGTTATTTTTATAACTCTTCCTCTTCATCATCCTCTTCAGGTACATAGTTTTCAATAGCCTGTCCCACCGCATTTACCTCTTCATCTTCCTCAAAAATCGGAAGCTCGGTTTTATAGTCCATCTTTAACCAGATCGATGAAGTATCCTTTTGGATCTGCATATATTCTTTACCCTCTTTAAAGATTGTATAAGTTTGATTTCCTTCAGGAAATACCGAATAATTTACCGGCCCGATTTGTACATCAAAAGGTTCTTGCATAGCTGATATTTTTTGCAAAGATAAAAATCTTTTTGCTGAGTGTAATTTGGTCAGTGAATCAAACATAATTAAAAAATTACGCCTGATTGTTTAAAAATCCCTTCAATTATATTACTTTACGGCGAAAGAATTTACGCGAAAGATAAGAAGATGAAGTTAACGTTTTGGGGCGCAGCGCAACAGGTTACCGGGAGTATGCATTTACTCGAAATCGGGCATTACAAAATATTGATAGATTGCGGATTAGACTATGAAAAGGAAACCTACCAGGAAGAAAACCAGCAATTTCCTTTCGATCCGTCAAGCATTAACCTGGTCATTTTAACCCATGCGCATATCGATCATTCTGGTAATTTACCTACACTTGTTAGGATGGGTTTTGAAGGGCAGGTGCTTTGTACGCCGCCAACAGCCGATTTAACTTCGATACTGCTGTTCGACTCCGTAGAGCTGTTTCTAAGAAAAGCGGGTAGAAAACCCCGTACCAAACACGGCAATTTTAGCGGACCAAAACCTTTGTATCTGCATAAGCATGTAATGGATACGATCGATCGTTTTGTAACCATTGCCTTTAACAAACCTTTTAAAATTAACGGCGATATTACCTTAACCTTTGTACCTGTTGGCCATTTGTTGGGGGCTGCCGCTGCTATTTTAACCATAAATGATAATGGTATAGAGAAAAAAATAGCTTTTACCGGCGATATCGGCAGAGAAAATTATCCGGTTTTGGTTAATCCCGAGCCACTGCCAGAAGTAGATTACGTGGTAAGCGAGGCAACTTATGGAGGCAGGATGCACACCAAAGACCAAACGCTGGAACAACGCCTCGTTCAGGAAATTACAGAAGCCTGCATTAAAAGTCCCGGCCGCCTGATCATCCCTGCATTTAGCATCGGCAGAACACAATCGTTGGTATTTGCCTTAAACCAGATATTCACCAAAAAACTTTTACCACCAATCCAGATTTTTGTGGATAGTCCGATGGCCGTTCAGGCTACCGATGTTTACCGCAAACACCATAACCTGGTGAATCAGGAAGCAAAAGATTTTTACCGGACCATGGGCGACGAATTCGAGTTTGAGCATCTGGCCTACGTGCAAACCATGAAAGAAAGTAAAGATGTTTCCAATTATTTTGACCCCTGCATCATTATTTCTTCTGCGGGTATGTTAGAAGGCGGGAGGATTCAGGATCATTTGTATTATAACATTCAGAATTATTATTGTACCATTCTTTTTATCGGTTATTGCGCAAAAGGAACATTGGGCTACAAACTATTAAGCGGGGCGCCGATTGTGAGGATTAAAGACCGCGAAATGATGGTTTATGCAACCATTCGCCAAACCGATCTGTTAAGCGGACACGGCGATCATAACGATTTAGTGAAAACAATTAAACAAACCGGTCAGCCTAAAAAAGTTTTTCTCGTACATGGTGAAGATAAAAGCCTGCAAAGTTTATCAATGGCGCTGCAGGAAGATGGTTTTAATGTTGAAGTTCCGGAGAGGGGAGCGGTATTTGAGCTTTAGTTCAGTTGTTCATTGGCCATTAGTTCATTAGTGGCTTTTAGTTGATTTTTTTTGTTAATAGCTCACAGACACTTAAGCCATCAACCATGATCTATTAAACCATCAACAAAAAAGATACAAGAAGTAGCTATTGATTCTTAGCTTATTATTCGTCCTCGCCTATTATACATCTTACATCAACCATGATTATCCCCTTACTTGTCCATCGCCTCTTACCACCCATTTATAACTGGTCAATTCCTCCAAACCCATTGGCCCACGGGCGTGAAGTTTTTGTGTACTAATGCCTATTTCGGCACCAAGCCCAAACTGCGCACCATCGGTAAAACCTGTAGAAGCATTGGCATATACCGCAGCCGCATCTACCTCATTCAGAAACTGAGCAATATTACCGGCATTTTCAGAAATAATGGCCTCACTATGTTTTGAGCTATAATGGGCAATATGATCTAAAGCACCTATTAAATCATTAACCACTTTAACAGCCAGTTTTAGCGACAAGAACTCGGTTCCGAAATGCTCTGGTGCAGCCTGTTTTAATAAGTGAGCGGGATAAGAAGATTTTAATACCTCAAAGCTCTTCTCATCTGCATATAATTCTACATTTCCATCAGCCAAAGGAGATAAAAGTACTGGCAGATCATGCAGCCTGTTTTCGTTAACCAGCACACAATCTAAAGCATTGCAAACGCTTACCCTTCTTGTTTTTGCATTAAAAATAATCGCTTTACCTTTCTCTAAATCGCCCGTTTCGTCAAAATAAGTATGTACAATGCCAGCCCCTGTCTCAATAACAGGTATCTTACTGTTTTCGCGTACATAGTTGATCAACGATTGACTTCCTCTTGGGATCAGCACATCAACAAATCCGCGCGCATTTAATAAAGCTTCTGTTGCAGCTCTTTCTGCAGGCAATAGGATTAGAACATCACGGTTAATTTTATGGCGATCCAATACCTGGTGTATTACTCTTGCAATGGACAGATTAGAAAATTCGGCATCGCTGCCACCTTTTAATACCGCTACATTTCCCGTTTTAAAACAGAGCGAAAATACATCGGCAGTTACATTTGGCCTTGCTTCATATATTACCCCAACAACCCCCAGCGGCACACTCACTTTCTGTATATACAGCTGATTATCAAGCGTCTTATCGGAAAGAATTTTACCCAATGGACTGTTTAAATCCGCTACATTTTTAAGGTCATTTGCAATATCCGCAATACGTGCTGTACTAAGCTTCAGCCTGTCATATTTGGGGTCTTCGATAGGCATTTTAGCCAAATCCTTAGCGTTTTCAGTAAGAATTTCGGTTGTATTAGCCACCAAAGCTTCAGCCAGATCGGTCAGTACTGCATCTGTTGTTTCTTTGCTTAGGCTAACCAAAGTACGGCTTGCCTGCTTTGCTTTTTCGAAGTATTGTTTATAATCCATTTTTTCTTCATTTTGATCGTCATGCTGAATTTATTTCAGCATCTTCTATCGATAAGACCCTGAAACAAGTTCAGGGCGACGAGCTGGTCATTTTAAATCGCCGAATAAAAATAATCATAATGCACCAGGGCTTTTTGCTTTTTCAGTCCAATGCGTTCCCTGGCCTTATCCGATCCGTATTCTGCAATTCCCAAGCCGATTAATTGATCCTGTTCGTCTACAATCTTAATAATGTCGCCTTTTAAAAAGTCGGCCTTGATTTCAATAACCCCTACAGGCAATAAACTGGTTGCTTTGCCTGAGGTTAATACCACTTTTGCGCCATCATTTAACTTCACCACCCCAGTTGCCGCAGTTTCAGAATGGGCAATCCATTTTTTCTTGCCCGATTTGCTTTTTTCCGGTACAAAACGGGTGTGCACCAGATCATTATTCAACAAAGAAATCAGTACATTATCTTTGGTTCCATTGGCAATATGTACAGAAATGCCCAATTTAGCCACCTTTTGTGCCATGGTCGATTTGGTAATCATTCCACCGCGACCAAATTGCGATTTCCCTGTTTGTATAAAAGAAGCCAGGTTAGCAACCGAGCCATTAATTTCCTCAATAACGGCTGAACCCGCAACTTTCGGATCGCCATTATAAATGCCATTTACATTCGATAAAATAATCAACGCATCAGCATTTAACATGGAGGCAATTAGCCCTGCCAGTTCATCATTATCTGTAAACATCAGTTCAGTAACTGAAACTACATCATTTTCATTCACCACAGGAATTACCTCATTTTGAAGCAAAATCTGTAAGCAATTTTTCATATTTAAATAATGCGCCCGATCACGAAAATCTTCTTTCGTAACCAAAACCTGTGCGCACTGAATTTCATGGGAGGCAAAAAAATTAGCATAAGTATTGATCAGTTTAACCTGACCAATGGCCGCCAATAGTTGTCGGGTAGTTACGGCATCTTGTTTATCTGATACTTTGATCAAGCTTCTGCCTGATGCTACTGCGCCTGAAGACACCAAAATAACTTCAACATCCTGTTTTTTAATGTCTGCCAATTGATTTACAAGGTGTTTTATCCTTGTTTCATCAGGCAAACCATTCGCCTGCGTAATTACGTTCGAACCAACTTTAACAACAATTTTTTTATAACCAATTTTCATTATTACCTTGGAGGAGTTTGAATGCGGCAATTTAACATCAATTTTTCTAATTTGGATAATTATCTATAGGCTTGATGGATTTTTACGAAAATGGCAATGGTTAAGGTGAAGTCATAAGTCTGTTTCTATTGGTAAAAACCTGCACAATGCTAACTAATGAACCAATGACCATTGAACTAATGAACTTATCATAAGTCCGGAGTTAGAAGTGTTAGTTGCCCAGAACAATTAACCACCATGCCACTAATAAACCAATGCCTATTGAACTAATGAACTATTTCGTTAAATTGCGGTTGAACCCAAATCAACCCGCTATGAAACATCTCTTACCCGCCCTAGTTGTTCTCAGTACAATTATGGCTTGTAATAACCCACAAAAAAAAGAAATGAAACCGATTAAATGGCCTAACGCAAAAGCACCAATAGCAGAAATTATTCCTCACCAAAGAGTTATTCATGGCGATACGGTGACAGACAATTATTATTGGATGATCGATTATTTTAAAAAAGGTCCCGACAGTACTAAGGTTGTAAATTACCTGAAAGCCGAAAATGCTTATCTGGATACCATGATGAAAAGTACCGATAAGTTTCAGGCCGATCTGTTTAAAGAAATGAAAGGCCGGATTAAAGAAAAAGACGAATCGGTTCCGGTTTTTAAAAACGGTTATTATTATTACAGCCGCACAGAAGATGGGCAGCAATACTTTAAATATTGCCGTAAAAAAGGAAGTTTATCCGCGCCTGAAGAAATCTTGCTGGATGTAGATCAATTGGCAAAAGGACATGCTTATTATAGCGCAACCGGATTTAGTATCAGCCCCGATAATAAACTGCTGGCTTATGGAGTGGATATGGTTTCGCGTCGCCAGTACACCATCCAGGTGAAAAACTTAGAAACAGGCGAGACTTTAAAAGATGCCATTACCAACACCCAGGGAGCAGTGGCCTGGGCCAACGATAACAAAACCTTCTTTTATACTTCAAAAAATCCGGTTACTTTATTAAGCGAAAAAATAAAGAAACACGTGCTTGGTGCCGATGCCAAAAGTGATGCAGTGGTTTACGATGAAAAAGATAATACCAATTACATTGGTGTAGGGAAATCGAAAAACGGCCGGTACATTTTTATCGCCTCACAAGGAACACTTACCTCAGAATATAAAATAATTGATGCAGACCATCCCGAAAGCCCCTTTAAAGTTTTTGCAGCCCGTACCAAAGATGTATTGTATGATGTAATGCCTGTTGATGGCAGGTTTTTGATTCTCACCAACTGGAATGCCAAGAATTTCCGTCTGATGCAGTGCCCTTTAGACAAAACCGAAAAAGAAAACTGGAAAGAGGTGGTTCCGCACCGTGCAAACGTTTTACTGGAAAGTGTAGAAGAATTTAAAGACTATACCATTTTATCGGAACGTAAAAATGGCTTAACTGAGCTGCGTGTACTAAAAAATGATGGCAGCGATTATTACATTAAATTTGATGAACCTGTTTATGATGCCGGTGTAGGCGCCAATCCTGAATATAACAGCACCACATTGCGCTATAGTTATACCTCATTAACTACCCCGAGTTCTACCTACGATTACGACCTGGCAAAACAAGAGCAGAAACTAATGAAACAACAGGAGGTTCTGGGAGGTTACAATGCCAAAGATTATGTAACAGAACGTGTTTTTGCCACCGCTAAAGATGGGACTAAAGTACCTATTGCCCTGGTGTACAAAAAAGGATTTAAAAAGAACGGCGAATCACCTTTGCTGCTTTATGGTTACGGTTCTTATGGCGCAAATTCGGATGTATACTTCTCTTCGCCACGTTTAAGTTTATTAAACAGGGGATTTGTTTTTGCCATTGCCAATATCCGTGGCGGACAGGAAATGGGCCGTCAATGGTATGAAGATGGAAAGCTGATGAAAAAGAAAAACACCTTCACCGATTTCATTGCAGCAGGAGAGTACCTGATAGATCAGAAATACACTTCAAAAGGGCATTTATATGCACATGGTGGCAGCGCAGGTGGCTTATTGATGGGAGCAATAGTAAACATCGCACCTGATTTATGGAACGGTGTCATTGCCGATGTTCCCTTTGTAGATGTGGTAAACACCATGCTGGATGAAAGCATTCCGTTAACAACAAACGAGTTTGACGAGTGGGGGAACCCGAAACAAAAAGCGGCTTACAATTACATGAAAAGCTATTCGCCTTACGAAAACGTAGAGAAAAAAGCTTATCCGAACATATTGGTTACCACAGGCTTGCATGATAGCCAGGTACAATACTTCGAGCCGGCAAAATGGGTGGCCAAATTAAGGGCAACCAAAACTGATAAAAATGTGCTGCTGCTTAAAACAAACATGGAATTTGGCCATGGGGGTGCCTCTGGCCGATTCGATTACCTCAAAGATGTTTCGTTAAGATGGGCATTTTTGTTTGCGCTGGAGGGGATTGATAAGTAGTTTTCTTATTTATACTGTCATGTTGAGCCTGTGTCGAATAACTTTCCGATAATGTTTCGACAGGCTCAACATGACACTTTTATTAACTTCGTATTCAGCATGAACACCAAACTAAAAACACTACAGATTATCCATCTTGCATTATGCTCGGGCGTTTTCCTATTTGCATTGGTAACTGTTTTCCTTAACCGCGAAACCATGTTCTTTGATGCCAATCCGCAAACTACCTCACCTTTTAATCCAATATTTCCGATTATGGGGCTGATCACCATATCTGCAAGCATCTTCTTTTTCAGGAATTTAATTGCTAAAATAGACAAATCTGCCACGGCCGATACCAAGATCAATATGTATCAAAGTGCCTTCATCATCAGTTCGGCGCTTTTAGAAGGAGGAGCACTTTTTAATATTGTAGGCTTTTTCATGACACGTAATTCCTTCTTTTTGATTTTTGGGCTTGCTAATTTTATCTTTTTAGTCTTAAAAAGGCCAACCAAGGATAAATTGATTTCCGCTTTACAATTGCAATACCCCGATACAGAGGCTTTGTAAGCAATTAGCCTTATCTTTGCCCCTCAATGGAATACAATGTTCACACCCTGCCAAACGGCATACGCTTACTGCATGTGCCTTCGGCTTCCGCCATATCGCACGCTTGCATCATTATTAATACCGGATCGCGCGACGAACCCGCGAATAAAGCCGGCCTGGCACATTTCATCGAACATTTAATTTTTAAGCGGACCGAAAAACGCAGTACCAACCAGATTTTAAACCGTTTAGAAAGTGTTGGGGCCGACTTAAACGCCTACACCACTAAAGAATATACTTGTGTTCATGCCTCTTTTTTAAATCCATATCTCGACCGGACATTAGACCTGTTTAACGATATCGTATTCCATTCTACTTTCCCTGAGGAAGAAATGGAGAAGGAAAAAAGTGTGATTTTGGATGAAATTTCTTCTTATCTCGATCAGCCGGAAGAAGCAATAAACGACGATTTCGAAGATATGCTTTTCGCCGGGCACCCGCTTGGTAATAATATCCTGGGTACTACAGATTCTGTTCAGGCTTTTACCCGCGAGGATGTGATCAATTTCAGGAAAGCGAATTATCGCACAAATGAAATTGTAATTGCTGTTTTAGGAAACTATACATTAAACAGCATCATCAACAAAGGGAACAAACATTTTGCCGATGTTGAGGCGAACAACCCGCAGAAAAACCGGACTAAACCCCTCATTCTTGCATCAGGCAATACCACCATTTATAAACCAATTATGCAGGCACACTGCATTTTGGGTACGCAGGCTTATTCTACTCATCAACCGCAGAAAGCTGCACTGATGCTGCTCAATAACTACTTTGGTGGCAATGGCATGAGCTCTGTTTTAAACCTGCAGATCAGGGAAAAATACGGCATCGCTTATACCATTGAATCAAATTTTTCTCCCCTAAGCGATACAGGCATTTTTACCATTTATTTCGGAACAGATAGGGAAAAACAGGCCAGGGCACTCTCCTTAATCTTTAAAGAGATTAAAAAACTAAGAGAAAAACCGCTGAATGAACTGCAATTACAAAAGGCCAAAAACAAATTTATCGGGCAAATCGCCTTAAGCGAAGAGAACCGGATCGGCTTAGTTATTTCGATGGCCAAAAGCCTGATCGATCACGGTAAAATAGATTCTTTAAGCACCGTTTTTGAAAAAATCAATGCGGTTACACCACTTCAAATGGCCGATGTAGTTAATGAAGTGCTCGATATTGAACAACTGAATATCTTTACTTTCTGTCCAATAGAGGAATAATTGCTATTTTTGTAGTTTAAATTTTTATTTGTCAGCCTGAGCCTGTCAAAGGGCTTAACACTGGGCCTTCAACAGGCTTATACTGACAACATTTTGCAACAATTAATGAGCTCAGACCCAGATCTGAAAAAATACAATACGATGAAATTACCCATAGTAGCTTACGGAGATCCTGTTTTAAAAAAGGTAGGAACTGAAATTGATAAAGATTATCCCGAATTAAATCAATTAATCAGCGATATGTTCGACACCATGTACAATGCCAGCGGCGTTGGTCTGGCGGCCCCTCAAATTGGCTTACCTATCCGCTTATTTATTGTTGATACCGGTGAAGATGAAGACGGAAATCCTGGTTATAAAAAAGTATTCATCAATGCCGAAATTTTGGAAGAAAGCGGCGAGCCGTGGGCTTTTAATGAAGGTTGTTTAAGTATCCCCGACATCCGGGAAAACATTATGCGTAAACCGAACATCAAGATTACCTATTTCGATGAAAACTGGGTAAAGCATACCGATGATGTTGACGGAATGCCTGCGCGCGTAATTCAGCACGAATACGACCATATCGAAGGCAAATTATTTACAGATAAAGTAAGTGTATTACGCAAAACCATGCTGAAAAGTAAACTGGATGCAATTTCGAAAGGAAATATCAAAACAGATTACAAAATGAAGTTTCCGAATAAAAGCAAGAAAAGATAGGTTTGATGGAAGATGTATGAGGGAAAATGGAAACTTTTTCCCTTTTTTTATTTCTGCAATTACAGGCCGTCCTGGTTCGTATCTCCACAAACCTACCACCATCAAGATACTGAAATAAATTGTGAATGACTATTGCACAGCTGGAGTTCTCAAGACTCATGTCTGCGAACTTAAGAATACATACTAATTATTACCCCTGCTTTTGTCTCCATCGAAGATCTGCTGCATCAGCTTACCCCAGGCAAAAGGATTAAGCAACGGATTGGTTTGCACCATGTTCTTATTAATCATCCTGTCGAAATTATAGCGGTAATTCTGGCTGCCAATTTCCTGTCCGTCGCGTGGAAGTGTTTGGATCAAGCCATCAATTGATGATCTCGAAAGGTTCTTTTTGGCAATAGCCATATCGTCATCTGCCAGTTTCATCGATAAAAACTCGCGGGTAAACTCTTCTGTAGTAGCCCATGGGAAAACGCGCACCGACGGTAAATCGATCACATTTGCTTTCAATTTAACCATAATAGTGTATTTACTATCAGGTGTACTTTGTGGTATTACGGTTGAAAACTTTTTGTACCCTATAGCAGTAAAGAGGATGGTATCGCCAGGGTTAACAATAAAGGTAAAATATCCCCTGTAATCGGCACCAACCCTTTTACTTTTAGCTGAAAGATTGGTGATGGTTACATAAGGTATTACATTCGAGCTATCGATATCGGTAATAATCCCTGAAAACTGGATGAGTTTATCCTGTGCCGGTTTTTGTTGTGCAAAAGCGGTTATGGAAAAAATTAGACAAATCAGGGCAATACAATATCTCATTAAGACAAAAGTAATTTTTAAAATAAAACTTTCTAGTTAAATAGTGTTAAAGCTTACTCTTGCTCTGCCATGTTTACGGCAACAACCGAAGTGATCTGTGGAACAGCCTTCATAATTGCCTGTTCAATACCTGATTTCATGGTCATGAAACTCATCGGACAAGAGCCACAATTACCCAGAAGCTTAAGTTTTACCGTTCCTTCAGATGTAATTTCTTCAACAGAAACATCACCTCCGTCGGCCTTTAAATATGGCCTGATGGTTTCCAATGCCTGTTCTACTTGTTCTGTTAAATTCATTATGTATTTTTTAAGGTTATAAAAATAGTAATTTTTTAGCAATTCACCATTTGCGCATTGTTGATGGAAATCTGCTGTGCAATCTTACTGGCAATATCGCCAAATATGCCATCCAACAAAGGATTTTGGTTCAGGGCTACCGGTTTTCCGTTATCACCAGCCTCCGAAATGCTTTGTATAATCGGAATTTCGCCCAAAAACGGTACATCAAAACGTGCAGCAAGCTCTGTTCCACCGCCTTTTCCGAAAATATAATATTTATTTTCAGGTAATTCTGCAGGTGTAAAATACGACATGTTTTCAATAACACCTAAAATCGGGATATTAATTCCTGGCATTCTGAACATTGCTAAGCCTTTATGCGTATCGGCCAAAGCAACCTGTTGCGGTGTGGTAACCACAACAGCCCCAGAAACCGGGAAACTCTGTGTAATGGTAATGTGTATATCGCCTGTTCCAGGAGGAAGATCGACAATTAAATAGTCAAGTTCTCCCCAATTGGTATCGTTAAAAAGTTGTTTTACCGCATTTGAAGCCATCGGTCCTCGCCATGGCACCGGTTGACCAGGGTCGGCAAAAAAGCCAAGTGATAATAATTTAATGCCGTACTTTTCGATCGGTAAAATTTTGGTTTTCCCATCGGCAGTTTCTTCAGCACCAGGTTTTGCATCAACCAGATCGAACATCGTAGGCACTGATGGCCCATAAATGTCGGCATCAATAAGGCCAACCTTGGCGCCATCTTTGGCCAATACCACAGCAAGGTTACTTGATACGGTAGATTTTCCTACACCGCCCTTCCCTGATGAAACCAAAATGATGTTTTTGATGTTATCTAACGAAGATGAATTGGCTGGCTGGGTAACCCTCGAAGTTACATTGATTACTACTTCTGCCGTTGACGACACAAAATGCTTAATGGCATTTGTACAGGCGTTTTTGAGCATATCCTTCATCGGGCATGCCGGGGTAGTAAGTTCCAATGTAAAAGTAACTTGGTTATCTGTTATCTGTAAATCCTTAATCATGTTTAAGGTCACCAGATCTTTTTTAAGATCAGGATCTTCTACATTTTTAAGCGCATCTAAAACTTGTTGCGGGCTAATCTGCATTATATTAATTTAAATTCAAAATTAACAAAACATAGCCATAAATACTTTTATTTAGGCTTTTAAACTGTAATTTTAACACGAAATAAACATTTATTTGTTACGTTTAAGCAATTAACCATTTTAACGACTTTATGCAAATACCAAAAATTAAGATACCCAAAAAATATTTGAAAATCGGAGCCTGGGTTTTAGGTGTTTTTTTAGTTGTTTGTATTGCATTAGGAGCTGTAGCTTATAGCAAAAGGGAAGCGCTCCTCAAAAAAATGGTAACCAGGGCAATTGCCAAAGCCGACAAAGACTATGGTTTGGAAGTTAAAATCGGATCTGCGGGATTTACGGGCCTAAGCACCGTAAAAATGACTAATATCTCTGTTGTCCCAAAACAGCGCGATACGCTTTCAAACATCAACGAATTGAGCGTAAGCGTAAAGCTTTTTCCACTTATTTTTGGCAATGTAAAACTTTCGGAAGTTAAACTTAAAGAAGGTTTTGTAAGTGTAGTGCTTAAAGATTCGACCACCAATATCGATTTTATTTTAAAAAGAAAGAAAAAAGACAGTACCGAAACTAAAGGGAAGGTTAACCTATCAGAAATAGCCAGCAACATCTTAAACCAGGTTTTATACAAAATACCTGATGACATGGATATGCAAAACATGATTTTTAAGCTGAATGATCATGATACTGCTAAGTTGAGCTTTTCTACCATGGCTACAATTAATAATGGCGACCTTAAATCGGCCATAAGTGTAAACAATGGCGAATCTACCTGGCATGTGGATGGCTATGTAAATCCCGGAAGCAAAGAATTACGTTTTACGGCCTATGCTGATGGCAAAAAACTCGAATTACCCTACCTGAACAATAAACTCCACGCAAAAATCTGTTTCGATACTTTGCAAACAGAGCTTAAAAATGCAAAATACAGTGGTGATGATTATAAAATATCGGGCTCTTGGTCGGTAAAAAATATGCTCATTAACCAACCACGTATTGCTTCAAACGACATTATTGTGCAAAGCGCAAAACTGGATGCCGATATTTTGGTCGGACAAAATTATATTGCACTTGATAGCTCATCAACAGCCTATTTAAAAAATGCACAGATACATCCTTTTATTAAATATACCTTAGGTAAAAATAAGATATACGAATTAAAATTAAACGCCGAAGAACAGGATGCCCAAAGCATTTTAGATGCCTTTCCTCAAGGCCTGTTCGAATCGTTAGAGGGATTAAAAGTACAGGGTAAGGTTAAATACAACCTCAGGTTTTACCTGGATACCAAAGTACCCGATAGTGTACGTTTCAACTCTACATTAACACCGGTTAATTTTAAAATTGTACAGTGGGGCAAAACCAACCTCCAAAAAATAAACAGCACCTTCATATACACACCGTACGAGTATGGTAAACCGATGCGCGATATTACCATTGGTCCGTCCAATCCGAATTTTACACCTTTATCGGCCATTTCAAAAAATTTCATCAATGCCGTTTTAACTGCAGAAGATCCTTCTTTTTTTACGCATAATGGTTTTGTAGAAGAATCTATCCGTAAATCTATTGCGGTAAATTTTAAAGAAAAGAAATTTAAACGTGGTGGCAGTACCATCAGCATGCAGCTGGTTAAAAATGTGTATTTAAGCCGTCAGAAAACCTTGGCCCGTAAAGCCGAGGAGATTTTGATTGTTTGGTTAATCGAACATAACCACCTGATCAGCAAACAACGGATGCTGGAAGTATACTTCAACATTATGGAACTTGGCCAGAACATTTACGGGATAGGGGAGGCATCAAGGTATTATTTCGGAAAACAACCTGCCGATTTAACCATTGGAGATGGATTATTCCTGGCCAGTATAGTGCCTAAGCCAAAAGCATCGATGTATAAGTTTATGGCCGATGGTAGCCTGAAACCTTATATGTTCAACTATTTCAGGTTTATGGGAAATATTATGGCCAGAAAGGGTTTAATTGCCAGTGATACATCCGGCTATGGTTTTTACAATGTACGCCTAAGAGAAGGATTACGCCGGTATTTAGCACCAGATACGGCTGTAGTTGATACCACTGCCTTTGATGATGATGGCGATGGTTTGCCGGTTGTTATTGTACCCGATAAAAATAAAAGCTTTTTTGAGCGGCTTTTTGGCGGCAGATCTAAAAAAGACACTGTCACAAACAAACAACCAGCAAACCAGCCTGATAGCACCAAAACCAAAAAGCAATTAAGACAGGAACGCAGGGAAGAGCGCAGACGACAAAGGGAACTGGAAAAGAGCCTACAGCAATAGTTTGGAGTTGGGGATTCGGAGTCGAGCTTACCGTTTGCGATTTTCAGTTAACTATTCACAGTTGGACGAGCTGTTCAAACAATTAACCAGTTAACCAATTTAAACGATTAATCATCTTCGCCAACAATAAAACAATACAGCTATTAATAACATGACAACTTTCAAACATCAAAACCATTTAACAGCAGCATGCATAAAATAAAAGTAGAGGATAAAGAGTTCGAGATATTTTTAGAAAACGACACCCTAAACAAACGGATCCGGTTACTGGGTATCCAGATGAATGTTGATTATGAAGGGAAATGCCCTTTATTTATCGGTATACTAAACGGCAGCTTTTTATTTATGGCTGATCTGATCAAAGAAATAAACGTACCCTGCGAAGTTACTTTTATGCGTGTGGCCTCCTACGAAGGCTCTTCAAGCTCCGGAAAGGTGAAAGAACTGATCGGCCTTCCTGAAAATATTGAGGGGAGGGATATTATCATTGTAGAAGATATTGTAGATACCGGACTTACCCTGACCCATATTTTAAAAACAATTAAAGAAAAAAAACCGGCATCAATTAAAGTGGCTTCTCTTTTACTTAAACCTGGCGCCCTGAAATACGATATTGAAGAGCTGGAATATGTTGGTTTTGAAATACCTAACGAGTTTGTGGTCGGTTATGGCTTAGATTATAATGGCCTTGGCAGAAATCTGACTGATATTTACAGAGCAACAGGCGCATAATTTTTAAATTGGATTAATTTATTTTTCGCACCTTTGCCCAATAATTTTTAACACAATGACCATACACAAAGAAGGTTACACCACCATTGCCTTAAGCATCTTGTTTATTTTCGTAATCAACGCCGTTGTTGATTATAAATATCACGATATTACCTGGTTACGCTGGTTTATTTATATTTTTTCAGCTGCATTATTCATCATTGTATTGCAGTTTTTCCGTAACCCAAGCCGCAGCTTTTCTTCAGGAGAAAACCTGGTGATCTGCCCTGCAGATGGTAAAGTTGTCGTAATTGAAGAAACCGAAGAAGGCGAATATTTTAAAGATAAACGCTTACAGGTATCCATTTTCATGTCGCCAATAAACGTGCACATCAATCGTAATCCCATCTCAGGAGTAGTTAAATTTTTCAAATACCACCCAGGTAAATACCTCGCGGCGTGGAACCCTAAATCATCCACCGAAAACGAACGTACAACCACGGTTGTAGAGCATAAAAATGGTACGCCGGTATTATTCCGTCAAATTGCAGGAGCTTTAGCCCGCAGGATTGTATGGTATGTAAAAGAAGGCGATCAGGTGGTACAAACAGAACAGTTCGGTTTCATCAAATTCGGATCGAGAGTGGATGTTTTTCTTCCGGTGGGTACCAAGGTAAACGTAGAACTTAACCAGGTTGTAAAAGGCGGGATTACAACCTTAGCTACCTTAAGTTAAAAGAAAAATACAATTATAATAAAAGCCGATTTAGTTTATACTAAGTCGGCTTTTTGATTATAGCGCACCTCTTTTCGAGATTTCTTAGCTGTTTGTGAGAACACAGACCGCGGAAATCAAAATTACATATTCCGTTATCTGTGAGACACCAATGTTATTAAATTAACATCCCCCGTTGTCAGTCTGAGCTTGTCGAAGACCTTAAATACGAAAAACCTAAAAAAGATTGTCCTTCGACAGGCTCAGGATGACATCCTTTTGGTTTTCCTACAAAATAAAAATATTGAGTAAGACACCGGATGCATGATCTCGGCACTTAACAGCTTTTAATCCGTAGTATCATTGCCCACTTCTTTTTCCGAAGTATTGCTAGCCGGCCTGTCGCTGATCAAACGTTGTGTCGGGTAGGCAAAATCTGATTTATTCCGGATCACAATATCCATAATTTCCAGGTTGATTTCCTGCCTGATTTTAAGGAAATCAGTATAATTAAGTATGGTTACAAAATAATTGATTTCAACATTTAATCCCGAATCACCAAAGCTTTTAAAAGAAGCATTGCCATCGTTGCTGGTACCTTCGTGATTATTGATATAACTTTCAATTTCGGTAATAATTTTTCTTAACGAATCGGAACTGGTTTCGTAAGTAAGTCCGATCACAAATGACACCTTACGTGAATTTCTTAACGAAAGATTTTCTAAAACGCCGTCTATCATACCTCTATTCGGTAGGGTAGCCATGGTTTTTTCCGAAGTCCTGATCCTGGTACTCCTAAAGCCTACCTTTTCTACTGTTCCCTCCACACCATCAACTTTTACGAGGTCGCCAACGGTAAAAGGCTTGTCCAGAAAGATTGTAAAAGAGCCGATCAGGTTCTCTAAACTCTCTTTAGCCGCCAAAGCAATGGCGATACCTCCAATACCCAATCCGGTAATGAGCGTTAATACATTTACCTCGAAAACAAAACCTAAAAGGGTAAAAAAACCGATAAAGATTACTATTGTTTTAAACAGCTCTTTTAAAAAGGGTACCAATTGATCATCGGCTTTATTATCCGTAAGCGAAGCTTTATAGAGCAGCACATGGCTAATGAAGTCGATTATTCTTAAAATAATCCAAAAGATTGATAGGATAATGCCAAATAGAAATATCCGGTCTATACAATCGCCTATTGTTACCGGTATCATCTCTTTAACCTTTCCGATTAATTTGCTGTAATGGAATACAGGCACCTCTAAGGGGTGTTTTAACTGGTTGATTGAAAGGTAAAGGGTAGTTAACAGAATAAAAACCTCAATGGGCTTTACCAATAAGGCAACGAAAGCATCATTATGTGATTGATTGGAAAAGTTCCTGAAAAGCTTAAACAGCAACCTGCTTAACAGTTTAGAAACGATATTCTTAAAAACTAAGCCTAAAAAAAGTATGCCTCCGAAAAGGAAATAAGCCTTTACGGTGTTGCCCCAAAATACTTGGTTGAAAAAAGAAGAATCTAACATTTAACAAAGGTATAAACAAAAAAACCTCCACGAAATTAATCGTGAAGGCTATATCTTATAATAAAGAATATTATTTTCTTAAAGATTTGATACGGGCAGCTTTACCAGTTAAAGCACGTAAATAGAACAATTTCGCTCTACGAACCTTACCAAAGCTATTTACTTCTACTTTCTCGATGTTTGGAGAACTAAAAGGGAAAATACGTTCAACACCAACGCCGTTGCTCATTTTACGAACGGTGAAAGTTTCATTAGCACCTGCACTGTTACGTTGTATTACAACACCCTGGTAAATTTGAACACGTTCTTTATTACCTTCGCGAATTTTATAGTGTACGCTCACTGTATCGCCAGACTTGAACGCAGGAAAATCTTTTTTCGCGATGGCCTGCTCTTCAACAAATTTTACTAAATCCATGATTTTAAGCTATTAAACCAACTTTCTTTACCTTGAAAATCGGATTGCAATATTAGGGATTTTTTTTGATATAAAAAAACCTATTTTAATTTTTTCCACAATCTTTGCGAATTCCACATTGGATTGTGCTAAATGCTTCTATTCCAAAAGATCAGGACGACGGATTTTGGTCCGCTCCAAGGCCTGTTCGTGTCTCCATTCGTTCACTTTGGCTTCGTGCCCGCTCAATAAAACATCAGGAACTTTATGTCCGCGCCAATCCGCCGGACGGGTATAAACCGGGGCATCAAGCAATTCGCCCTGAAAACTGTCTGACAGTGCAGAGGTTTCATCATTCAAAACACCTGGGATTAAACGTACTACGGCATCAACCACAATCGCTGCAGGCAGCTCTCCTCCGCTTAAAACATAATCGCCCACCGAAATCTCCCGGGTAACAAAGATATCGCGTATGCGCTGATCTATGCCTTTATAGTGGCCACACAAAATAATGATGTTCTTTTTAATGGAAAGCTCATTGGCCGTGCTCTGATTTAAGGTTACGCCATCAGGAGTCATGAAAATAATCTCATCGTACTCCCTTTCAGATTGAAGTTTTTCAATACAGGCCGCAAAAGGTTCAATACTCATCACCATCCCGCTGCCACCACCGTACTGATAATCATCTACACTTTTTTGCTTGTTGGTCGCATAATCACGTAAGTTATGCACTACAATTTCGGCAAGCCCCTTTTTCTGCGCACGGTGCAAAATGGAATGGGCAAAAGGACTTTCCAGCAGGGCGGGTAAAACAGTTATAATATCGAAACGCATAGCACAAAGGTAAGTCTTTAGTCTGAGTCTTTAAACCAAAGTAGATTTTTACCTGATCCCTTTTATTACTTTCAGTTCTGGCCCTTTGTCATTGATAATAACCTGCGTTTTTGGCAAAAGCTTAAAAATCCGTTTTTCTTCTTCTTTGGCTATCAGAAGACTATAGTTTGATTCCCTTAAACCGTCCACTGGTCGTGAATAACGGCAACCAGGTAATAGTTATCGTTGTATTTCTTAAAAACAAACCGCAGGCTGGTCCAATCTAAGCCCCTGTACTTTTCGTCAAAACCTTTAAAATGATATTCTGTAAAATGGAGTTGCGGGTAGGCATCTTTCAGGTTATCGATTGAATTGCCTTTGCCTATTACCGCATCATAGCTTTTCTGCGGTGCATGCAAATAATCGGCATTGTAAATAAACTGATCAATATAGGCCTTTACCCTGATTTTGATGGCCTCGCCACTTCCGTCAACATGGCCCCAGGTTAAAATCCAGTTCCGTTTTATTGCTTCAAGAAAGTCTTTGGCCAGCACTTGTTTGTGTGTAGGATCGATAAAACCATAAGGCGAGAACCGAACGCCCTCTGTGGGATGAAACAGTGCGGCAAAAGCCTCGTAATTTTTGGCTTGCAAAGCAGTTAATGCTTTCAAGCCTATCGCTTCAATTGAATCCTGCTGAGTTACCTGCTGTACTTTTGCAACCTGTATCGTTTTATTTTCTTTTCGGTTACAGCCTACTGTTAGCACTACAAGTATTAAAATAGATAAGCACCTCATACGAGGTAAAACGGAAATACCGCTTAAAAAGTTTCTATTGGGTTTATTTCTCTAAATAAACATCCAGCAGGCCTTCAGGCAAATCGACTGTTAAAATCTTTTCATCCTTATCGTATTCTACAATAAAATCTTCATTTAAGGGGAACAGGATTTCGGTTTCTTTATACATCACCGTGGCCAAAAATTGCTGCGGATACTCGTTTACTTCCAAAATTTCGCCCAATTCGCCCAAAGTTTCATCTATGGCTAAATAACCTTTAAAATCCGTATAGAAAAACTCTCCTTCTTCGCGTTCGGGCATTTTCGACAGGGGCAGGTACAATTTCTTTTTTAGTAGCGGTTGTACCTTATCGATATGATCAGCATCATCAAAGTTAAAATAACCCGTTTTATTGGCCTGCAATTTAGCCGAAGCTACGAAATAAGGTACCAATTTGCCATTCATATCGGCAAAAACCACATCAAATTCAAGCTCTTCGTATTCATCAAATTCGAAAAATACCTGAACTTCTCCTTTTAAACCTCTTGTTTTGGTAACGTACCCGATGTAAAATGCTTCTTCGTGTTTCATAATAATTTGCATTGTCATCCTTCGTGCCTACCATTGACAGATTCTATAGAAGAATCGTCCTTTCGGCTGGAGCGTGCCGATTTTTCATCGGTAGCGAAATGGAGAAATCTATAGAGACAGATTTAGCTTCGCTGAGCACTTCGTGGTTCTCGACTGCGTTGCACTCCGCTCGAAATGACGACCCGTGAGAGGGCTATCAATCATATTGATTTTTATATTATAAATTATCCCTCAGGATGACATTTTTGTTTAAAAAAATAGCGTTCCGGATTTCGGAACGCTATTTTCTTGAAACTGAATAATTAAATTATTCTGCTCCTTCTTCTTTAGTAGCTTCTGCTGCAGGAGCTTCTTCAGTTGCTTCAGCCTCAACAGCTGGTGCTTCTTCCTCCACAACCTCTTCTGCAACTGGTGCATTTTTAGCTGCGATAGCTGCTGCTTTATCTTCTTTTTTCTTAGCTTCTGCTGCTAATGCCGCTTTACGCGCATCTGCTTTTGAAGCAGCTAAACTTTCTGATTTACCAGAAATTTTACCGGCTTTGGCATCTAACCAGGCTGCAAATTTTTCATCTGCCTGCTCTTGAGTTAAAGCGCCTTTTTTAACACCACCTTCCAAGTGTTTTTTGTATAAAACACCTTTGTAAGAAAGGATAGCGCGGGCAGTATCAGTTGGTTGTGCACCACTGTTAACCCAAGCTAAAGTTTTTTCGAAGTCAATTTCGATAGTAGCAGGATTGGTGTTTGGGTTATAAGAACCTAAACGCTCAATAAATTTACCATCACGTGGAGCACGTGAATCTGCTACCACTACGTGGAAAAAAGGTTTCCCTTTTTTACCGAATCTTTGCAATCTGATTTTAGTTGCCATTTTCTCTTGTATTTATGTATTCAACATAGTTCCCGGAGCTTCATGCTGCGGGCTGCAAAGATAAGTAAAATACTGGAAATTAAAAACATAGTTTAATTTCTTTGTTTTCAGGATATTTGCGCCAAAATATTTGCAGATACTAAATGGAAAGAATTGCAATTGACATGGACGAGGTAATTGCCGATGCCCTCGGAAAATTTATTAAACTTTATAGCCGCGATTATAACGTTCCGCTCGATTTAAAAATAGAAGCCGGCAATGAAATTTATCATCATGTTCCGCAAGAAGTTAATCAAAAATGGTTCGAATATATTAACGAACCGGGTTTTTTCCGTGATATGGAAGTCATTCCGGATAGCCAGCGGGTAATTAAAGCCCTGCAGCAAAAATACGATGTCTATATTGTTTCAGCAGCAATGGAATTCCGTAACTCACTTATAGACAAATACGATTGGATGGCCGAACATTTTCCTTTTATCGACTGGCAGCACATCATGTTCTGCGGGAATAAAATTGTTGAGGCTGACATCATGATCGACGACCGTATTAAAAATTTTGTTGGATTTAAAGGCCGGCCATTGTTGTTTACCTCACCACATAACTTACTCATTACCGAATACGAACGCGTAAACACCTGGGAAGAAGTAGCTGATTTATTACTTTAATTTAATAAAGCAATAAATCAGTGTAATCCATTAATCGGCGAAATCTTAATTAAAATTAAATTCACCTACAAAATTCCCTTTCCCCTGGTTGGCTACCAGCGGCATTACAATTACCTTGCGCTGCTGTTTACCGGTTGCATATTGAGTATAAATCTCTGCGGTTACCGTTGTAGGTCCGCTGATGTTGATCTGCCGGTCGCCATAATAATTTACCTCTATCTTGTATTTGCCTTTTATGGCTTTTTTGATCATAAACTGTTCAGGGCCGTAACCCGAGGTAAAATCGTTGCTGATTCTTCCGCCTATTTTCGTCCTGGAGTTTCCATAAAATCCCTTTTCGCCGGTAGGATCGGTTAACCAGAGGTCGATATCGGTATCATTTTTATTCCAGTTGAGTACCACACGAACATCTACAGGTAGTGGCTGGATCAAACGCTTATCAATCCCCTTTGTGCTAATGCTATTGCCATATTTGGCAATTAGGTTATTCATTTCTGAAATTATAATCTCTTCAATCCCCTGATCCCTGTCGGCAATCTGAGAATTATAGCTTTGGGTAAGCACCTTGTACAGGTTATCGAGCGCCGCCTGGTACTGCCCATTATCAGCCAGGGCCAGGGCATAATCGCGATAGCTCTGCGCATCCATTGGCCGCCATTGCAAAACCTTTTGGGTAATAAAAAGCTCATCTTTATAATTACCTGTCTGTTTTAATTTATAAGCCAGGGTTTTATATAAATCGGCATTTTCGAGGTCCAAATCGGCAATATTGCTCAAAATGGTTAAAGCCCTTACACTGTCTTTCTGCTGGTAAAACCAATTGGCTACATCAAAATAGAACATGGGTGTAGAAATATATTTCGATCGCATTTTTAAATAAGCCTGGTAAGCACTGTCAGGGCTACCCACCAAATGCTTCATATAATCCTTATCGCTTTTAAATTCGGGGATCATGATAGCGGGTTGTTGCTGTGCTGGTGCCGGCGGCATCTTCAAGGCACTATTCTGATTTACCTGCACGCCCGCAAGCCTGCCCTCAAGCGCATTTGAAACATTTCCCCTTATGGTTGTGACCGCTGCTGCAACAGCGCTCTTTCGTTGGGCAGTATAGCCTACAACCACCACCTCATTGAGTTGGTTCGTTTCTTTATCTCTGCTGGCGGCTGCAGCTTGCGGCATGGGCGGAACCACCATCTCAGCTGCTTTAACAACCTCCGTTCTTGTTACATCGCCAATTGGTTCTACCAGTGCATCCCTTCGGTCGGGATCAGGGTATCTTTCTTTTTTCTTTTCCGGCCCTTTATGGTAAAAATCAGTATTCCACCAGGTTTTCAATTCCTTGGTCATGGCTATTGCAGCGTTGATCAAATCCTGCTTTTGTTCTAAAAGACTTACCCTGCGCTGTTTTAACACGGTATTATAAGCCTCTTGTAACTCTATGGGAGGGACAATATCATAACGGAGATAATCATCTAGGTTTTCTAAAACAATTAAACTGGTATTTCTGGTAACGATCCCAAATTGTTTGCTTAAAACACTGATATCATCTTTGTTTTCTTCGTATTGGACATCCATTTCAGCAATTTTCTTCTGCGCCCAAACCCGGCTCACATCGATACTGCTCAAAGTGTGTTCTGTGGCATTTAAACGAACAGCCTGCTCAGCAACTACTGTATTTCCGAAGCCGAACTGTAAAATAAATTCGGTATTAAAATCGCTCATAATGCCTGCCAGCGAAAAATGCCCGTTTACATTTACTTTCATTGAAGGGTAGGTCTGCCTGACGGTGTTCCCGTTTTTGATCCCTAAAAACTGGAGGTTCTGCTGATTTAATTGCTTAAAAGCATCATTAACAGTAGTAGAATTAAGGTTTATAAATTGTCCTCCTGTTTTTAAGGTAATGTATTTTAAAGTACTGTAATCTGCCTTTAGTGCTGTATTGATACAATGAACAGGTTTATTTAAAGCAATGGTATTTTTTCCGAAGGTAGATAAGCCATCAGTAAATAAAAGATACTCATCTGCCTGAATGTTCTTTGCATTTATCGCCCCGAAATTTGTACCCCCATCATAAACCAGATTTTTCAGTTTATCTTTTAATGCCGACCAGTTGCCGTTTGTAATAACAAAGGTTCCGGCATTTTTAAAACCATTGTTTACTAAGCCCAATTGGATGGTTAGGTTTTGTTTTTGTTTGATGATTAAATCCAGCAATGCTATCTCTTTGTCGGTATCGCGTTGAAGTCCGCTTAAAGATACATCCCAGATCAAACCGATATGATTGCCCCATTTGCGCTCCCGGTGCTCCATTTTTGGAAAAACATTGACCAAAAAGTAATAACCGGATGATGCTTTCTGCATTTGTACCTCAGGTAAATTATTTCGTTTTGGCAGGTTAATGGTCAGACCGGTTTTGGGCTGGTAATTGGTCCTGTTAATTTCGCCGATGTAGGTATTTCCATTGGCCTTTAAATCAAAACTGCCATCAGGCTGCTCACCAAGTTCCGGTTTGATAATACTTTCAAAAACGGTTGCCTTCAACGTAAATTTTTCAATGGCCTGATTATAATCTAAGGGCAGGTGATAGCGCAAAACATTAGCGCTGCTAAAATTAAGCTCTTCTTCATATCCCACAATGATGGTCCTGCTGCCATTTGCAGGCAAAGGATAAATTCTTGTACGGAAATTGTTCCCTTCAACCTTTTCCAGCAACCCCGGGTCAACCCGCCGGCGTTCAATGCTTTCGAAAACTTCAGTTGCTTTTGCCTTTTCTACAGGCACCGCTTCGCGCATTTTTCCATTGATATCCAAAGCATACCGGCTAATGCTCACTCCTTCGGGCATAGGGAAGGTAAGTTCGTCCTCTAAAATACGGTTACTGTTATTATAGAAAGTCATGGTCATCACTGTTGTGGCGATATTCCCGGTTATCTGTACATCTATATCAAGCTTTTTAAGTTTAACTGCTTCTTTTTGTTCGACCGTTTCTGCCTGCTGTACCTTTAACACAGGCATTTGTGCATTGGCTAAAAAAACAATCAATAATAGTGGTAGGACGAATAACGTTTTAGATGTGCTCATAACAATGGTTTTTAATAGTGATGCAAAAGCATTGACGATTTCATAAATTTATTTTTTAGAAATACTTAACGCTCTCGGATTTAGTACCACAAAACCCCTTTAGAAACCTTAAAAAAAGCTGTTCCGAAAATGTAACATTTTTTAAAAAACTGGTTCTAATTATAAAAACTGAAACGATGTTAGTAACCACAACGCCTACTGTTGAGGGCAGAAAAATTATAAAATATATCGGTCTGGTTACCGGAGAAACAATTATTGGCGCAAATATTTTTAAGGATCTATTTGCAGGTATAACCGATATTGTAGGGGGTAGATCCAGTTCTTATGAACGCGTTTTGCGCGAAGGAAAAGATACCGCCGTTAATGAGATGCAACAATATGCAGCTGCTTTGGGTGCCAATGCAATTGTTGGTGTAGACCTGGATTATGAAACCGTTGGTAGCGGTGGCAGCATGCTCATGGTAAGCGCCAATGGTACTGCGGTAATTTTAGAAGATTAAGAAATTGCTTATTGCGAACACTAAGCAAAAACAAGAAAGTCTTTCCGGTGCGGGAAAGACTTTTCTTTTTATATTCTGTTTTTCGTTTTAAAACGAAAGTATATCGATTAGTTTAAGCCATTTGGCACTTACTTTTTCTGCATTAATGTGTTTAATGGCATGATCGAAAGGGGTAAAAATAATTTCCCGGTTTACCTGCCCTGCCATTACGCCACTTTCTCCGCTAATTAATCCCTCTACGGCAGCAACACCCAAACGACTCGCCAATACACGATCCATACAGGTTGGTTTACCTCCACGCTGAATATGGCCCAGAACAGAAACCTTTGTATCGTAGTGCGGGTATTTTTCCTGCAAAATTTCGCCCACTTTAAATGCACCTCCGGTATCATCGCCTTCGGCAACAATAATAATTTTAGAAGACTTATCTTTACGGCTGTGTTCTAGTTTATGTAAAACATCATCGGCATTCATGTTTGCCTCAGGAATCATAATGGCCTCAGCCCCGGCTCCAATTCCGCTTCTTAAAGCAATTAATCCCGAATCACGGCCCATCACTTCCACAATGAAAAGCCTATCGTGCGATTCGGCGGTATCCCTGATCCTGTCTACAGCATCGATAACCGTATTAATGGCAGAGTCGTAACCTATGGTAAAGTCGGTACCCGCCAAATCGTTATCAATTGTTCCGGGTAAACCTATAATCGGGAAATCGAATTCTTTAGAAAAAATATTGGCGCCCGTAAACGTTCCGTCACCACCGATTACCACTAAAGCATCAATTCCTTTGGCTTTCAGGTTTTCGTAAGCCTTCTTTCTGCCTTCAACAGTTCTAAAAGCCTCGCTACGCGCTGTTTTTAAAATCGTACCGCCACGCTGAATGATGTTCGCTACAGATTTTCTGTCCATAGGGATAAAATCATTGTTGATCAGCCCTTCGTAGCCACGGATGTACCCGGTTACTTCAATGTTATAATAAATAGAGCCTCTAACTACGGCCCTGATGGCAGCGTTCATGCCTGGCGAATCGCCGCCAGAGGTTAAAACACCAATGTTCTTGATCTTATTCATTTGTTTGTTTCTTGGCAAATTCTGATAATCCTTTGTCCAGATATTGCAAATATTTGTCTATATTAAATTCTACTCCAATAGGAGGTGAAACTAATTCTTTCTCATCGGTACCCAAAAGTACATAATATGGCTGCGAAATGGTATTAAATCTTTCAGCCTGCAAATGTTTAAACTTCTTACCAACTGTATTGACTTTTGTGCCCAGAATTTTCGAATCGAACTTTTCCGCTTCCGGAAGATCTGTTTTATCATCGGTATAAAGCGATACCACAATGTAATCTTCTTTTAACTTTTTAAGTACTCTGGGATCAGACCACACACGGGCTTCCATTTCACGGCAATTTACACAGCCATGCCCGGTAAAATCCAGGAATAATGGTTTTTTTACTTCCCTCGCATATGCTAAAGCTTCCTGGTAGTCGAAGAAACCATCAATATTGTGAGGAATGTGTAGAAATTCAGAATATTTACGTTTAGCATGACCAGGCGCTGCAGTTTGGTTTGAACCGCCATTATTATCCTGGCCGATAATAAAATCCTGGGTAGAAAGTGGAGGAACCAATGCACTAACTGCTTTTAAAGGTGCACCCCACAGGCCCGGAATTAAATAAATGGCAAATACAAAAGTTGCGATTGCGATGAACAACCTGGGTACAGATACATAAGGAAGATCACTATCATGGGAAAATTTGATTTTTCCCAGTAAATAAACGCCCAAAATTAAAGCAAGAACAATCCAGATGGCTAAAAATATCTCACGGTCCAATATTCCCCAGTGATAAGCCAGATCAGCCGTTGAAAGGAATTTTAAAGATAAACCCAGCTCTAGGAAGCCCAGAAAAACTTTAATCGAATTTAACCACCCCCCCGATTTTGGCAAACCCGTCATTAAACTTGGGAAAATGGCAAACATGGTAAAAATTACAGCCAACGAAAGCGAAAAGCCAAACATAACCACAATAGGGGTTAAAAGATCGGTATTAATGGCCACCAAAGAGGTTCCAATAAGCGGGCCTGTACAAGAGAAAGAAACAACAGCCAAAGTTGCGGCCATAAAAAAGATTCCGCTTAAGCCTTTAGCATCTGATTTCGCATCGAGTTTGTTTACAAATGAACTCGGCAGGGTAATTTCGAAAGCCCCTAAGAAAGATACGCCGAAAACGACCAGTATAAGGAAGATAAAAATATTAAAAAATCCGTCGGTCGATATTTCATTTAATGCACTGGCGCCCCAAATCAAAGTAATAATGACGCCTAAACCAACGTAAATCACAATAATCGATAAACCATAAATAATGGCGCTTCTGATCCCTTTTGCCCTGCTTTCGGCCCTTTTAGTAAAAAAACCAACAGTAAGTGGCACCATAGGGAAAATACATGGAAGAAAAAAGGCGGCAATACCCGCCAACAGCCCTAAGCCAAAAGTTACCCAAAGTGATTGTTTTGGTGCATCTTTACCCGCTACAGTAGCTTTTTCTACCTTAGCCGTATCCTTTTTAAGGGTGTCTTTTTCTGTTTTTACCTGGCTATTGGCTGCACTATCCTGCGCAGAACCTACTTCAGTAAAAACAATATCATCGGGAGGAGCGGTAGCTGTAGTATCTTGTGTTACGGCGGCAAAACTTTTAACCGCTGGCAATGCGATAAACATGCTGGCCATTAGTAACAATAATAAAACCTTTTTCATTTGTGTGTTATGTGTGTGTTTGAACCTGTGAAATTAAGCATAATTTTATAAATGGTTCTTCATAAACCTATATACGGGATAGATTTTACTTTAAAAAGAAACAGTCCCGAAAATTCGGGACTGTTTCTAAATATTTTGAGCTCAACTATTTAACGGGTACGCTGAATTCAACTTCTTCCGGAGGAAGACATTGTTTATCGTTACAAACCATAAACTCTACTTTACCTTTAACAACGGTGGCGCCTTTGTTTAATTTTATTTTCTGCTGGAAAATAACTGCTTTTTCAAAATAACTTACGTTCATTTTAAACGTGCTTTCATATTTAACAATGGCTTTAGGCTCGATGGTTTTGCCAACAAGGCTAAAATCTTTAGAAGGAGCAAAAGTAAATGTGGTTTTTACAGGTCCGCCGTCTTTAACATTTTGCGAGTAGATGTGCCATCTGTCATCAATCGTCGCTTTTAAATAGATTACAGCTTCTGTTTTACTCGTTTTTTTTGCTGAGTAAGCCCATGTTACCGGCTTTTCTATCTGAGCAAAGGCACCGGCAATGGTAAAAAATACCATTGAAAGAACTAAGGTGATTTTTTTCATTATGTGTTTATTTTGTGTGTATAGATTCTATTTCTTTAAAGTTAAAGCTTTTCAAGCCATCATTTGTATCAACAGTTAACCTGCCGCTATCTTCAACTCCTTTAATTATTCCTTCAAAAATCTCTCCGTTATATTTATATAACGCAGGAACCTGATAGTTGTATAGTTTTGCAAGGTAATCATTTTGTAAAATACTGTATTTCCCGGCTCTCAAAATTAAATAGTATTTTTCCATAAAGACGAATATTTTCTCCATAATATCCATCAAATGAACATTTCTTTGTAAAATTTGAATGACCGAAATGGCTCGCTCCCTGATACTTTCATGAAATTCTGATTGATTTACATTTAAACCAATGCCAACTACAGAAGATTTAATAGAAGCTCCTGTCAGTATATTTTCAATCAGTATGCCTCCCAGTTTCTTGTTCTGATAATACATATCATTTGGCCATTTTACCTTTATACCCTCTTTTACAAAACAGGTTAAAGCATCGCTTACAGCCAAACTAACCGCAATATTGAGGTAAAACTGTTTATTTAAGGGTAGAAAAGACGGCTTTAAATAAATACTGGTACTGATATTTTTACCCGCTTGGGTTTGCCAAACGTTTTCTTGCTGCCCCCGGCCTGCAAATTGATTATCTGCCATAATTACAGTACCTTCGGCTAATGGCTCGGATTTTGACACCAAATCTTTCAAAAAGTTATTGGTAGAATCAACTTCTTTTAATTTGATTAAATTTTGACCAACAAATAGTGTCGAAAAAGTGTTATTTTGCAAGTGTTGAATTTATGTTATTTTAATTCCAAAATTAAAGCATTTTAATGGTAAAAAAGAAAATAGTAGCCCTTTCTACATACCTTTCTGAGTTGGCCGTACATGGCATACAAGAAAAAAAAGGAGAAGATATTGTGCGGTTAGATCTAAGAAATATTCATACCTCAGTAGCGGATTACTTTATTATTGCGAGCGCCAACTCTGCTACGCAGGTAAAAGCTATTGCCGATAGTGTAGAAAAAGAAATATATAAAGCCACCCAGGCCGATCCACGGCACAAAGAAGGTTTTGAATCAGCAGATTGGATTATTCTTGATTATTTTGATGTGGTTGTGCACATTTTTAAAACCGAAAAGCGCCACTTTTATGGCATAGAAGAACTTTGGGGAGATGCCGAAAGCACAAATTTTCAAAGCGCATAACCCTTACAACCATTTTTTGACAAAGACAAATGAACGACAATCAAAATACCAACGAAAAACAGGGAAAAAGAATTCCAAACATTCCTAAAAAACCTCAGAAAGGATCAAAGTTTAATATTTTCTGGGTTTATGCAGCCATTATCATTGCAATTATAGCTGGGCAGTTTTTATTTACTACCGATGGAGGTAAAGAGGTTACCTACCAGAAGTTTGAACAACAGATGTTGCTTAAGGGTGATGTTCAGAAAGTTGTTGCCTATAAATCCGACGATTTAGTTAGGGTAGAGGTTTACATCAAAAAAGATAGCCTGAAAAAACCTATATACAATGCATACAAAAGCAATAGTGCCTTTAATGTAAATACAAATAATGGTCCGATCGTGTTTTTCAATGCCGGCACTATGGACGGCCTTGATAAACAACTTGCTGATTCGCAAAAAGACCTTCCCGCTAACCAGCCCAGGGTGTTGGCAGAAAAAACCAGTCGCAGCAATCCATTAGCAAGCTGGTTTTTAAGCATTATTTTACCTGTATTGCTTTTAATCGGTTTCTGGATCTTTATGATGCGCAGAATGGGTGGTGGTGCAGGCGGTGGCGGTCAGATTTTCAGTATAGGAAAATCAAAAGCTACTTTATTTGATAAAGAGAGCCAGGTAAACATTACTTTTAACGATGTTGCAGGTCTAGAAGAAGCAAAAACGGAGGTAATGGAAATTGTTGATTTCCTTAAAAACCCTAAAAAATATACCGACCTGGGTGGAAAAATCCCGAAAGGAGCCTTATTGGTGGGTTCGCCGGGTACTGGTAAAACCTTATTGGCCAAAGCCGTTGCCGGTGAGGCGCAGGTTCCTTTCTTCTCTTTATCAGGATCTGATTTCGTAGAGATGTTTGTTGGAGTAGGTGCGTCACGTGTGCGCGATTTATTTAAACAGGCAAAAGATAAATCACCTTGTATCATTTTTATTGATGAGATTGATGCCATTGGCCGCGCGCGGGGCAAAAACGGTGTGATGGGTGGAAATGATGAGCGTGAAAACACCTTAAACCAACTTTTGGTTGAAATGGATGGTTTCGGAACCAATACACATGTGATCATTTTGGCTGCTACCAACCGTGCCGATGTTTTAGATAAAGCCTTATTAAGGGCCGGAAGGTTCGACAGACAGATTTATGTTGATTTACCGGACGTTATAGAGCGTAAGCAAATTTTCGAAGTTCATATCGCCCCGCTTAAAAAATCAGAAGAGCTTGATACTGAATTTTTAGCAAAACAAACCCCTGGATTTTCAGGTGCAGACATTGCAAATGTTTGTAACGAAGCCGCCTTAATTGCAGCACGTAAGAATAAATCGGCTGTTGATAAGCAAGATTTCTTAGATGCAGTAGACCGCATTGTTGGTGGTTTAGAAAAGAAAAACAAAATCATCACGCCAAGCGAAAAACGTGCTATCGCTATACACGAGGCAGGTCATGCTACAGTAAGCTGGTTGCTGGAACATGCAGCACCATTGGTTAAGGTTACGATCGTTCCACGCGGACAGAGCTTAGGTGCGGCTTGGTATTTACCAGAAGAACGTTTAATTGTTCGCCCTCACCAAATGCTCGATGAAATGTGTGCAACAATGGGCGGAAGGGCAGCTGAAAAAGTAATGTTCGATACCATTTCTACAGGTGCCTTAAGTGACTTAGAAAAAGTAAACAAACAGGCCAGGGCAATGGTGACTATTTATGGTTTGAACGAGAAATTAGGTAACATTACTTATTACGACTCTTCTGGTCAGAATGAGTATAATTTCTCAAAACCTTACTCAGAAGACACTGCTTTAACCATCGATAAGGAGATTTCGGCATTAATTGAAGGCCAATACCAGAGAGCGATCAAATTATTGGAAGAAAACAAAGATAAGTTGATCCAATTGGCTGATATTTTAATCGAAAAAGAAGTTTTATTTAAAGATGATTTAGAAGTGATTTTTGGTAAACGTTTATTCGAAAATCAAGCAGAAAGCGGAACTCCCGGACATATTACTCCGGTAGAAGCATAAATAAATAATTTCTATTATTACATTTGCTACCCTGGTTTAATTATTGGGGTAGCTTTTTTTTACAATGAAGGATAATACGACAGCGAAAGAGCAAATACTAAAAAAGATAAGGAAAGCACTTTTAGAGAAGCGCGAAAGCCCTTATCCTAATTTGGAAGAAAGTGCATTGTATAAAAAAAACACCGACGAGTTAGAGGTATTGTTTGCCGAACAGCTTACTGCCGTATCTGGAAATTTTATCTTCTGTGAAGATGGGATCGATTTTTTTGAAAATATGCTCCAGCTGGCCGATAAATTTAAGTGGCGTAAAATTTATTGTTGGGAGCCCGAGCTGCAGCAGTTCTTAAACAAGTACGAATTTCCATTTTACCAAACCGACAAGGATTTTGACCAGGCAGAGGTTGGCATTACCCTCTGCGAAACATTGATTGCTCGTAACGGAAGCGTAATGGTAAGTAATAGCGGTGCTGCCGGCAGAAGGTTGAGCATTTTCCCACACCACCATATTGTGATTGCTAAAACAAGTCAGCTGGTTTTGGATCTTAAAGATGCCTTTCAGTTGTTAAAAAACAAATACGGCAATCAAATCCCATCCATGATCAGCACCATTACCGGCCCCAGCAGAACTGCAGACATCGAAAAAACATTGGTTTTAGGTGCACATGGGCCTAAAGAGTTGTTTGTATTTTTGATTGACGATTTTAGTTAAATTCTTGACTTTCATAGTTTTTACCTCGCGCCTTTGCCGTGTATTTTAAGAATCCCACAGCGATACCAAACCTTACCCAGGCATATTTATCCTTAAAGTAAATATTGTATGGATCTTCCCCATAATAGCCGGTACCTAACATAAGTGAGGTTTGTCTCATCCAAAATGGCGAATAATATGCCGTTGCTTCTATATTTAATCTCCTTTTAACCGCAAAGAATTTATAATTATCATATTTATTTATCGCATAAGATGTTTCTATATTCCATCTGAACCGCTCCTTATTTAACCATCCTTTTCTGTCATCTTCTTTATTAGGAACACGCTTATTGTTTTCTTTCTCATCCTTGGTTAAAAGATCGTAAAAATAGGAATATGTCCTGCAAGAAACACCATAGCCGATTCTCGTAAAACCGTAATCTCCTTTTATAACATTGTCATAGTCAAACAATCCATTTGATTTAAACTCAACCTGTTGATTTAGTGAAGATCTTAAGATATTACCGTTACTTTTAACTCTCCCCCAATTATACCTCCCATAAATGTAATTGGTAGAGAAATCCCAATCTTTATAATTCAATGTGCCTACAACTTGTCTTGGTGTGTTATCCTGTCCATTAGAGTGATGCATGAAACCCAAAGTTGCATATTTATAGTTATTTTCATCATTATTCAGCCGGTAATAAAATGCTCCACCGATTCTAAAATCCGGTGTATACACAGGTTTAGAGCTTAGATCAAGCATCCTTATGGTAAAATCAGGAACTAATGCAGCTGCCAGTCGCGATCCCTTGGTTCCAAGAATCATGAAAGATGTGCTTAGTCTTGAGGTAAATATGTATTTATTCTTAGCGCCTAGCTCTCCCAATGGAGCAATATAGGATAATGGGAGATTCTGTCTGTAAAAACCGATGTATTTCAGATTAAGATAACGTGTAGTATCTGATTTAATTGAATCCTGATCTTGCGCTTTGGTGCTGTTACAGATGAAAATTATTAAAGAGATGAGGGCGAATTTTTTCATGATTTTATCTTAAATTGAGTTTATTTGGCATCAGAAATTAATAATTTCTTTGAGCAAAGGTTTTCTATTATGTCACCGATTACATAAGGCGGTTTTACGAATTTTAAATAGTAAGCCTATTCGAGGAGAAGTCCAAATCGGTGAGTTGAATGTTCTATTTCTTATCCCATCATGTATATTCCGAAGCAAGAAGAAATAAGAATATCATAAAAACACTTCATAATATTTAATTTAGTTATTAGATTAAATGATCTAGATTCAATCCTTATTTTTTATTTGAGGTGAAAATGCCTCAAGTAATTTAAAGCCTATTCCAAAGCCGAAATAAGGCTGTATGCTTTTTGTATCAGATTTAAATCCGTTCTGAAATCCGTAAGCAGCAATTATATTTATCCCCTGGATACCTGCCATTACGTTTACTCCATAGTTTAAACCAAACTGTTTTTTTTCTGTATCAGAGCCATCAATGGCCGTTAACCCAAAATATGGACCTAAAGCCCAATATCTGTTTCTTGGTTCAACAAATTCGCTCTTAAAAAGCCGTGTTTTCCCTTTTACCCATACCAAAGAAACATTGGCGTTTAAAAATTCCGATTCTAGGTTTCCTGATTTAGTTAAAACTCTGAATGGTATGTTGGTTGCCATTAATTGAACAAAACGATATGGTAAATCCAAATGCGATCTATTTCCATTCCATTTTTTTACTTCAATTACATAATCACTACCATTATCTTCAGAGGTTATAATATTATTTGTTGATGATACATTTTTTGTGATATCCCAAAAGTGTACAAATAGTGAATCTTTATTTCTTTCCTTTATCACTCCTATAAGTTTATTATAAATTTCCTTTTTTTCAAATTTCTTAGTTAATTTTCCAGTAGTTCGATCTGTTTCTTCGCTAATTTTATAAATACTGATATTTGTATTATCAATATATTTCTTTTTGAATACAAAGCCACTGCGAAATACATTTTCTTGAGCGTTGACTTGGTTAAAAGAAATAACCAAAAGGGCGGTTAATAAGATTTTTGTGTACATATTTTAACATTTTAGTGAATTACTTTTTTACGATTTACCCATTCCACTACTTCGGAAGTAACCTTAATACCCCAATTCGTTGTTTTACAATCAAATTCTGGTAGTCCTCCTTTCCCATGGTGTATAGAAACAACTTTAAATATTCCGTTGTCTTCATACCACAAAGGAGCGCCACTGTCTCCTTTACATGTGTAAAGACCATACCCAACTACTTTCCCTGATGGCTCTTTCTTCAGGTCGTTATAGCCTGTGGTTTTATCAACCAAAGTATCGGGCCTATCAAATGGAAAACCTGTTAAATGAAATTTGTGTGTTGTATCTCTTATAAGGTCAAAGTTTGCTAATTGAAAATGAGAGTAACTTCTTAGCACATCCTTTACATCCTTCTTTAGTACAAGAATTGCAATATCCTTATTTTCCTTATGGAATAGCCCTTGGTGAAAATGATAGATTTTAAAGTCTCTTTTCTTTAATTTTATTGACATACCATTCATTTTCAAGGTAATATCTGATATAAACGGGCTTCTTATCAAAGAATGATTTGCAGTAATCAACACATTGCTATCTATAAATGAGGCAGTTGATGGACTGCCTGTAGACCTATAAATTCGTTTTACAACGATATGGACTATACTATTAAATGGGCTGGTATTTAATTCCTCTTTTAAAATATTTGTCCTTAGGCTTTCCTTTCCTGCGGGCCCGCAGCTATCACTACAATCTTGTGCTAAAAGAGCTATAGAAATGAGCATCAAGCTATTAAATAAGATTATTATTTTCATGATTTCTATTTTAGATAAATAAATGCCTTAAATGCCTTAAATGCCGCAACTACGTATCTCTTTTATAGGTGCAAATCTGTAGTTATTTATAAGGCATATCTCCCCAAAACAAGCAATTTGACATTGCTATCTGTGCTATAAATAGTAGCCAGTAAGGTTCTTGTTTTTATATCGTTTAGTTTGATATAAAAGTAATCGATAGCCAAAGTGGTTTATATACCGAGTACTCGGTATATTTAGTAGTTCTTTAATGTTGTTATATTTATGGAATATTGATTATATCTTTTCGATAATCCGCTCAATGAATAAAGTTTTATTACTATTCTTATTATTACTATGCAATTTATGCTTTGCGCAGCAGGGCAATCCCATTCTAATAGATACGGCTAAAAAGTTCAATATCAGCAGGCATGGTTATTTTTATGAGGACAGGGATTTAAACCTCAATATCGATTCGATCATTAAACTTAAACAGGCAAACAAACTCAGTCCGTTAACCGTTGGAAAGGTTTTTAGTAAAGGTTATACCCAGTCGTACTATTGGATTGCTTTCGATATCAAAAATACCTTAAACCAATCAGTCCACCTGATGTTTAAGGAGCAGAGCTCAAGTATTAACCGGCTTCAGCTTTTCAAGGTAGATACAACGGGGAAAATACATCCGCTTGGTTTAACCGGCGATCATTTCCCATTTAAACAGCGTCCGTACCGTAACAGAAGTTTTATTTATCCGCTTGTACTTAACCCTCAAGAAAAAGCCACTTTTTACCTCTGGGCAGACAAACGTGGGCAGAATATGTACATGCCCATGTCAATAGGACGTGATATTGATATTATACAGGCCGAAATCCCGCAACATACACTATTCGGGTTTTATACTGGTATTTTTGTTTTTGCCGTCATATTTAACCTGCTGCTTTATGCCTCTGTCAGAGATAGGATCCACCTTTATTATGCCATCTATATTTTCTGTACACTGATTTTTATTCTGGAAGAAGAAGGACTTGCCTTCCAATGGTTTTACCCCAATTTACCTGGTTTACAGGATTACATGCGGCTTATCATGGCTTCGTTAAGCTGTGGACTATTGATCCAGGTGATGCAGCTGTTCGTTAACCAAAGTTCTGAAAATAGCCGGCTGTACCACTTTACCAACTATTATAAGCGTTTTTGCTGGCTGATGTCCATCATACCCGTTTTCATGCTTTTTAAATCGTTTATCGCACTCGAGAAGACCGTTTTTTACATCAACAACTTTTTGGCCCTGCTTACGGTTATCGTACTGATTATTTGCGTGGTAGAACGCATTAGGGCCGGCTATAAGTTGGGTTGGTACTACTTTATAGCCACCGTAATGCTTTTATTTGGGGTATTCAACTATGTTTTTAACACCCTTGGCCTCACCAATTTTAACCTGCTGAAACCAAATGGGTTGGTGGTGGGTTTAACGGCCGAAATTATATTCCTTTCATTTGCCTTAACCCAACGCTATAATTTCCTTAAAAAGGAAAAAGAAATTCTACTCGAAGAAAAAAGCAAACTCCAGGTTGATCTGGCCGATGGCATTTTTAATGCACAGGAAGACGAAAGAACCCGCCTGGCCCGCGATCTGCACGATGATCTGGGAGGTACGTTATCGATTATCAAATTGAATATTACAGCTTTTCAGCAAAAAGCATTAAAGCTGACCGAAAACGAGCGTGTGTTTTACGATCAGACCATAGGGATGGTGGAAAAGGCCTGCGCCGATTTAAGGGAGATATCGCATAACCTAATGCCCAAAAACTTTGAGCAGCTGGGCCTGATCGAAACCCTGAAAGAACACTTCAACAGCTTAAACAACTCTGGCAAAATTGCTTTCGAATTTGTTTTTCAGGTAGAACACCCTATAGAAAGCACGACCGAAATCACCATATACCGGATTGTTAACGAGTTGGTAAATAACATCAACAGGCATTCGCTGGCTACAAAAGCGACTATACAGATCTTATCTTTTGATGAAAGGATTAACATCATGGCAGAAGATAATGGCATTGGTTTTAATCCTGAGGAGGATAAAAAAGGGTTGGGCATGCAGAATATCCTCTCGCGTGTAAATTACCTGAATGGAAAAATCCAGATCGATAGTAACCAGAACGGTACCACCATCGTAATTGATATCCCCTTGAAATAATGAACATGACTGAGCAGAAATCCACCACCTTAATGATCGCAGACGATCATAAACTGTTTGCCGAAGGATTGTCGGCCATTCTTTCTGAGCAGCCCGATTTTAAAATAATCGGCATGGCATCTAATGGCAAAGAGGTTCTACATCTCCTGAATAATCAGGTCCCCGATATTTTAATCCTTGATCTGAACATGCCTGTTTTAGATGGTGAAATTGCCACGGAAAAGATCAGGCAACTCTTTCCTGAAGTTAAAATAATGGTTTTATCGATGTATTATTCTACTAAACTGGCAGCCAAGCTCGAAAGTATAGGCGTAAAGGCATTTGTTCAGAAAGATACCGACGCTCAAACATTGTTCAAAATTATTTCTGGCATACGGCAGGGAGAAAAATATTTCCAAAAAATAAAACCTGATGTTCAGCCATCGGTATTTAATGATGGAGATCATTTTCAAAAAAGCCATAATTTAACCGCCAGGGAAATGGAGATTCTCCAATTGATCAGTGAAGATTATTCTTCCCAGCAAATCGCGCAAAAATTATTTATAGCATTAAGCACCGTTGATACACACCGGAAAAACATGGCGCAAAAGCTAAATGTAGCGGGAAAAACAGGATTATTAAAATTCGCCATCGAAAACAAGCTTCGATAAAATCAAATATATTTCCGTTTATCGAATAAAATTGGTATTTTTATACTACATACCGTTTTAGTATCCGGTATTATAATTATGGATAAATCGATAAAAACGGTAATTTTGGGTACCGGAAGTTACATTCCACAGAACATTATCTCTGGAAACGAATTCTTAAACAGTACATTCTTCGAGAACGGAAACCGCCTGGAAAAAGAGAACTCAGAGATCATTCATAAATTTTCCGAAATCACCGAGATCATAGAAAGACGTTATGCCTGTCCTGAACAATTAAGCAATCATATTGGTGCTAAGGCGGCAGAAAAAGCCATAGAAAATGCAGGTATAGATAAGGAAACTTTAGACTATATTATCTTCTGCCATAATTTTGGCGATATTCCCTTAAATAGTAACCGAAGTGATATTTTACCATCCCTGGCTTCAAAAGTTAAACAGTACCTGGGCATTCACAATCCTGACTGCGTAGCTTACGACCTCATTTTTGGTTGTCCGGGATGGGTACAGGGAGCCATACAGGCCGATTATTACATTAAAAGTGGCGATGCCAAACGGGTGATAGTGATTGGTGCAGAAACCCTGAGCCGCATTATTGACCCACACGACCGCGACAGTATGATTTTTTCGGATGGTGCGGGAGCGGTAATTTTCGAAGCAGAAGAATCAACGGAACAAAAAGGAATTCTGGCCCATAAAACAGAAACGCACGCAGTTAATTACGGCAACCTGTTAACCATGGGAAAGGGGTCGCACCCGGATGAAACCAGTGGAAATTTCTACCTTAAAATGAACGGGCGTAAACTTTATGAGTTTGCAGTAGTTCAGGTGCCTCAAGTGATTAAAAAAGCCATTGATAAAGCCGGATTGAGTGTAGAAGACATCAATATTGTATTTGTACATCAGGCCAACGGTAAAATGGATACCGCCATTATGAAACGTTTATTTAAACTGTATGGTAAAGACATTGTTCCGGAAAACCTGGTTCCAATGACAATTTCTTGGTTGGGAAACAGTTCTGTTGCCACTGTTCCAACTCTGTTAGACCTTGTTTTAAAAGAGCAGGTTAAAGGTTATAAAGTTAAAGCTGGAGATGTAGCCGTTTTTGCTTCAGTTGGGGCAGGCATGCACATAAATGCTTTTGTGTACCGCTTTTAATTCGCTAAGCGCCTCAACCCGGCTTTAGCCTGGCTTTCGATACTGCTTTCAAACTCATGGTTTTTCATGGAAATGGCGGTATTGAAAGCCTCTTTTGCTTTAGCCTCGTTTTTCTTTCTCTCGTAAACTTTGCCCATTTGCAAAGCGGCATTGGCTGCAAAGTAATATTTAAGGTTTCTTCCTATATTGATTGTTTCCTGGTAAGCAGCCAGGGCTTGCTCATCTTTACCCAGATCATCATATATCCTGCCCAAACGGTAATTAAACTCCGTTTTATCTTTTTCGTTTGTATAATCTCCTGCTTTTTTATCATCTAGTAGCTGCAGGGCCCTGTTTAAATAACCACCATCAAACAAAAGCCTCGCTTTTAAGAGATCAAGGGTCGGTGTTCCGGCAGCAGCTTCACTTTTAGCCTGTTTATCTTTTTCCATATAAGTGTAGCCATTTTTAACAGCCTTGGCAGCAAATGCCGCGTAGCCTGCTTTATCTCCCTTCAGCAGCGAGATCCAGCCTAAATGGAGGTAAGCATCCTTTACAAAATTTACACCCTTTGTGGTCTGCAAAAACCGGTTAAAATAAGTTGCTGCATTTAGGTCCAGCTTATTTAAGTGCGCAATTCCTTCCAGGTAATCAAGATAAGGGAAAGGCTGATAAACACCTCCCTCAGGCCGTTTAGCTAAAATGGCTATAGCCTCGTCACTGTGCGAATTTTTAATGCACACGTAACTTTGCAGGTAGCTTTTAAGCAAACTGGTATCGGCAATCCTTTCGGTATATTTCATTGTTTTGGCATAAGCCTGGGGGCTGTGTGCCACATCGGTTAATACGTAGGCATAATAAAATACTACTTCTTCGTAAAAAGGCTCATAAGATGATTTCGGCAGGTTATCAGCCAGTTTTTCAAACATGTTCAGTCCGTTTTGCAAATTTCCTTTAATGCCAAAGGTCGAAAGTGCTGTTTTTAAGGCACCATCAGGTAAATTGCCCAAAACCGCATTAATCAGGCCTAAACCTTTTAAATTAAGGTGAAAATTGGGGAATTTTTTATTGTTGTCCTGTAAAAGGCTGTTTGCCCTTTTAACTTCCATTGCCGCGTTAAAATATTCTCCAAAACGACCACGGATGAGCGCCCATTGCAAATTGATCTCTGCCTGCGCATAGAGGTAATAAGGCGAATTTTTATCGTCATCGCTGATCTGATCAAGTCTGGACGATTTGTTTCCTTTCAAGCGATCGAAATCAGCCTTGCTTTCTGAAGTGAGTACGGTAAAATAATCTATATAATTTTCGAGCAGCGGGATAATTGAATTATTGGGGTGCAGCTTCTTTTCCGTTGAAATATATGCCTTTGCATTGCCCAGTTTTAGCTCGAAAATACTTTTATAGGCGTTTAGGCAATTGTTGTTAAAATCGAAGTTTGCAAGTGAGAATAAAGGGGAGAGGAGCAGAGCAGAGGTTACAAAAAAACGGAAACTTTTATTCATCAGGGATTCTATTTCGGTTGGTTCTGTGCTGCGTCTACAGCTTCACATGTTTACAAATATCTACATTAAACGCTAAAAAGTTATTCTTGTTTTGTGTGAGCAAAAAACAGGCCTAAACAAAAAACGTCCCGGTTTAATCGGGACGTTTAAATTATTTGAATATTTGGTTTAAGCTTCAGCTACCTCATGGGTTAAAGCCTCATCAACCAAAATACGGCCGCAGTGTTCGCAAACAATGATTTTTTTACGTTGACGGATGTCTAACTGGCGTTGAGGCGGAATCTGGTTAAAACAACCCGAGCAAGAGTCACGGTCGATGGTTACTACTGCTAAACCATTTACTGCATTTTTGCGTAAACGCTTATAGGCAACCAATAAACGCTCTTCTATCTGAGTTTCGGCTTTATCAGCTTTCTTTTGTAAATCCTCTTCTTCTTTTTCAGTTTCTGCAGTAATTACATCAAGTTCAGTTTTTTTAGCTTCCAAATCTTTCTTTCTGCCATCTAATTCTGCCTTGGCAGCTTCGTAGATTTCAGTTTTAGAGTTGATTTCGAAACCGTGTTCCTTAATTTTCTTTTCAGAAACCTGGATATCTAAACCTTGAATCTCGATTTCTTTGGTTAAGGCATCGTATTCGCGGTTATTTTTAACTTCTTTTAATTGAGAATCATATCTTTTGATGGCAGCTTGCGCATCTTTAATTGTATTTTTACGGGTTACGATTGAATCCTCAAGATCATCAAGTTCGCCTTTGATTTTTGAAATTCTGGTCTCTAATCCTAAAACATCATCCTCAAGATCGGCAACTTCCATTGGTAATTCGCCACGTACCTGACGAATCTTATCAATTTTAGTGTGGATATTTTGTAATTCGTATAAAGCTTTTAGCTTTTGTTCTACGGTTTGTTCCATTAAAACAAGTAATTTATGGGGTTTGTATTTTGCTCCGTTAAACGGATTGCAAAGTTAGTAAATTTTTTCTGAATAATTTCAAGCAATAAATTTGAGGTAAATTGTTCAGTTTCAAAGTGTCCGATGTCGGCAATGATCAGTTTTTCCTCTGCATCAAAAAACTCATGATATTTGAAATCTGCGGTGATAAAAACATCTGCCCCTGCGGCAATTGCATCTTTTAAAAGGAAGCTTCCTGAACCTCCACAAACCGCTACTTTTTTAATCCTTTTGCCAATTACTTCGGTATGCCGGATCACTTTGGCCTGCATCCTGTCTTTTACCAAATGTAAAAAATCATACCCATCCATGTCATATTCCAGCCAGCCGACCATGCCCGAGCCAACCAACTGGTGTTTATTTTCGAGCTTGTAAATATCGTAAGCCACCTCTTCGTAAGGGTGGTTTTCGAAAAGGGCAACCAAAATTTTCCGTTCTGCCTGGGTAGGGTACACCATTTCAATCCGTACTTCGTTCTCGCGATGGCGGAAACCTTTTTCACCCACAAAAGGGTCTGAATCTTCATTTCCTTTAAACGTGCCAAAACCATCAGCATTGAAACTGCACTCGCTATAATTACCAATGTTCCCCGCACCTGCATAAAACAATGCCGATCGCAATTGCTCGGCCTGTGCATGCGGACAATAGGTAACCAGTTTTTTTAAAAGTCCGGCTTTTGGAGAAAGTACTTTGGTGCCCGTTAAACCCAAACGGTGGCAGATCATGGCATTTACTCCGGTATGAATGCTGTCTAAATTGGTATGTATGGCATAAAGTGCGATGTTGTTTTTAATGGCTTTTACCACTACACGCTCAACGTAATTTTTACCGTTCAACTTTTTTATCCCTTTAAAAACAATAGGGTGGTGGGTTATAATCAGGTTGCAGCCTTTAGAAATGGCTTCATCAACAATTTTTTCCACACAATCTAAAGCCACCAAAGCAGCATGGATTTCCATATTCGGATCGCCCACAATCAGGCCAGAGTTATCATAATCTTCCTGATAATTAAGCGGCGCAATGCTTTCTAAATAATTGGTAATTTCAGCTAATTTCATTCGATAAATATAAATAAAGCCAGCTGGTTTCAAAAACTTGCCCGCTAAACTAATATTCCATTCAGTGGCCGCTTCGGGCTTTTCGCTGCTATCGGCTTTATTTAACAAAAAAACCTACCGGGTTTTGAAAACCCGGTAGGTTTGAAATTTATATATTTTAATATCGGTGTACTAGAATTTTCCTGCCTGTTGAAATCCACCACCCATCCTTACCATCTGTAAGCTTTCAAAAACCATTTTCTGGTTATGCTCAAAAGCAAGGGTTTTGTGGTTAATTACATCGATAATTGATCCGATAAAGCACAAACCTGCTGTTACAAGGTATAAAATACCCATACCGATCTGGCCAATGATAAACCTTTGCAAACCCGGAACGGCAAACAATCCGATTAAACAAAAAATCAACATATCTGAAGGGTTTTTTCTTTTGCTGCTGTAAACCATCAGGAAATTACGCAACTGTTCTTCGGTTAAACCGGTTGTTGCCTGTTGTAAATATGAGTATTCCTCTGGTGTTATACCTGGTAACGACATTAGAGGTGATTGAAATATATCCATGGTTTCTATGTATTTGTTGGTAAAATTTTAAACTTTCTTTTATTTTTTATCAATGTATAAACTCTGTAAACGATGATCAAAAGTGCCGGAAACCCAAACCAGTGTTCGGAAAAACTTTCGGTAAACCTGCCATGTAAAATATGACTGATGGACCTGCCTATACCACATCCCGGACACCAATCCTCAAAACCTAAACTGGCTAAAGGACAAAGTGTAAAATGATGCTCGTGGCCATTCGCTGTTGCCAGTAATACTAAAGCTGTTAACCAGAAAAAAAGTTCTAGCGGAAAGCTTTTAATGTATTTCATTGTTTCACTTTTTATACAATTTAGAGGCTACGGAACTGCCTTTGTTACATCGATTTGCCCTTAATCGACGAAAGGGGGATATATTTCGACCAAATGAACGATACCATCTAAGAATAAGTTGCTGTTTTTTACTAAATCCGATTTCTATATCGCAGTTCAGCCAAAAGTAGTTAAAAAAACCTTTACATAAATTACAGGTTAATATTAAAAGATAAGCTTATTTTTGTGCCTTGAACATTCGAGATTTAATAAACCGATACAAAACCGACGAGAGGGTAAAACAATTTACCAAAGCGTTTAATGCGACCAAAAACCCCAAGATACAATTAAAAGGGTTGGTGGGCTCAGCCGACGCCATTGTTGCCCTTTCTTCTTACTTTCTGCTGCATAAGCCTATAATGTTCGTTTTGCCGGACAGGGAAGAGGCGGCGTATTTCCAATCAGACCTGGAAAGCGTGCTCGACAAACAGGTTTTGCTTTTCCCTTCTTCTTACCGAAAATCTTTTGATTTTACCCAGGTAGATACGGCCAATGTGCTGGCGCGTGCCGAGGTATTGAACGAACTGAACCACGATTCGGAATACGGAAAAATTGTCGTTTCTTACCCTGAAGCCATTGCCGAAAAAGTGATTGACCGCTCTGCACTGGAAAAAAACACTTTAGAAATCAGTTTGGGAGCGAAACTGGGCATCGATTTTATTAATGAATTTTTAATTGATTACGATTTTGACCGCAGAGATTTTGTTTACGAGCCAGGCCAGTTTTCTATCCGTGGTGGTATTGTAGATATCTTTTCTTTTTCTTCTGATTTGCCTTACCGAATCGAGTTTTTTGGCGATGAGGTGGAAAGCATCAGAAGTTTTGAAATTGAGAGCCAGCTTTCGGTTGCCGATGTTAAATCGCTTACCATCGTACCAAACGTTCAGGCTAAATTTTTAACCGAAAGCAATATCAGCATCCTTGATTATATTGACCAGGATACCCAGCTTTGGTTTAAAGATGTAGAATTTACTCTAGACATCGTTAAGGCTGGCTTTAAAAAAGCTGTTGAGCTTTGGAAAGCCTTACCTGCTGCAGATAAAACACAGAACCCCGAGTGGATCGACCCTAAATTTGCTTTTAGCGACGAGAAATTACTGGGCGATCATCTTCATGATTTTCCCCTGGTTGAATTCGGCAAGCAATTTTTTTATAAAACAGATAACCGTTTCGAGTTCGAAACCAAACCGCAGCCTTCTTTTAATAAAGATTTTAACCTCCTGATCCATAACCTTAAGGAAAACGAAAAGGAGGGCATTGTTAACTTTATTTTTACCGATTCGCCAAAACAGATTGAGCGTTTATATGCCATTTTAGAGGATATAGACAAAACGGCCAAATTTACCCCCATCAACAGCATGTTGCGCGAGGGTTTTGTAGATCCGAATATCCAAACGGCATTTTACACCGATCACCAGATCTTTGACCGTTATTATAAATACAAGTTAAAGAAAGGTTATCAGAAAAGTCAGGCCATTACTTTAAAGGATTTAAGGGAGCTAAAATCCGGCGATTTCGTTACCCACATCGACCACGGTATCGGCAAATATGCCGGACTTGAAAAAGTGGAGGTTAACGGTAAAACCCAGGAGATGATCCGTTTAATTTATGCAGATAACGATCTCCTTTACGTAAACATCAACTCGTTAAACCGCATTGCCAAATACAGTGGCAAGGAAAGCGGGGTGCCAAAGATGAATAAACTGGGTACTGATGCCTGGGACAAGCTAAAAAAAACTACAAAAAAAAAAGTTAAAGATATTGCCCGTGACCTGATCAAGCTTTATGCCCTGCGCAAAACCCAGGCCGGAACCGCATTTTCTCCGGATAGCTATTTACAAACCGAACTGGAAGCTTCGTTTATTTATGAGGATACCCCAGATCAGTTAAAGGCCACCCAGGATGTTAAAAAAGATATGGAATCGCCACATCCTATGGACCGTTTGGTTTGTGGTGACGTTGGGTTCGGAAAAACAGAGATTGCCGTTCGTGCGGCATTTAAAGCTGTTGCAGAAGGCAAACAGGCTGCTGTTCTGGTTCCAACTACTATTTTGGCTTTACAACATTTCAAAACTTTCTCTTCCCGTTTAAAAGATTTCCCGGTTACAGTAGATTATATCAACCGTTTTAAAACCAATAAACAGATTAAAGATACGCTGGCCGAAGCTGCTGCAGGCAAAGTTGATATTCTAATCGGAACACATCGTTTGTTGAGCAAGGATGTTAAGTTTAAAGATCTTGGCATCATGATTATTGACGAAGAGCAAAAGTTTGGTGTTACAGCAAAAGAACGTTTAAAGGCCATACGTGTAAATGTTGATACCTTAACGCTAACCGCAACGCCAATTCCGAGGACACTACATTTTTCTTTAATGGGGGCAAGAGATTTATCCATTATCAGTACCCCGCCACCAAACCGGCAACCGGTTAACACTGAGTTACATGTTTTTAATGATAAACTGATTCAAGAAGCTGTTCAGTTCGAATTAGACCGTGGCGGACAGGTGTTTTTTATCCATAACCGCGTAAACGACCTGATGCAATTGGGTGGATTAATCCAGAAACTGGTGCCAAAAGCAAGAATTGGTATTGCACACGGCCAACTAGATGGCGATCAATTGGAAGATGTCATGCTCGATTTCATCAACGGAGAAAAAGATGTCCTGGTAGCTACAACGATCATAGAAGCTGGTCTAGATATCCCCAATGCGAATACCATTATCATTAACCACGCACACATGTTTGGTTTGAGCGACCTGCACCAAATGCGTGGAAGGGTAGGGCGGAGCAACAAAAAAGCATTTTGTTACCTGCTTTCACCACCCTTATCTACTTTAACCTCTGAAGCCCGTAAGCGCTTAAGTGCCATCGAAGAGTTTTCTGATCTTGGCAGTGGTTTTAATGTGGCCATGCGCGATCTGGATATCCGTGGCAGTGGAAATTTATTGGGTGCAGAGCAAAGTGGTTTCATTGCCGAAATCGGTTTCGAGATGTACCATAAAATATTGGATGAAGCTATCCAGGAGCTAAAAGAAGCCGAATTTAAAGGGCTGTTCGAAAATGAGCCTGCCAGGCCATTCGTAGGCTTTACACAGGTAGATACAGATCTGGAATTATACATCCCGGATGCTTACATTACCAATATTACCGAGCGCTACAACTTATATACGGAACTTTCTAAACTTGATAACGAAACCGAACTAGGCATTTTCGAAAAACACCTGGCCGATCGTTTCGGGCCGGTTCCTCCACAGGTAAAAACCATGCTCAGCGTGGTGCGTTTGCAGTGGCTGGGCAAGAAATTAGGTTTTGAGAAAATCAGTTTCAAGAAAAACAGTTTGCGCGGCTATTTTTTAAGCGATAAACAATCTGCTTATTTCGACTCAAATACTTTCAGCAAAATTCTAACATTTGCACAGAACCATCCGCGGATGTGCAATTTAAAAGAGGTAAAAAATACCCTCAGGATTGCCTTTGATAATATAAATACGGTTGAAGAAGCAATTGAAACGTTAGAACTTATTGATTAAAAACGTTAATTGAGTCAGTTAATTGACTCAATTAACATTAATTCAGTCATCCAATTGACCGAATTAATGTTTTTCAAATTACTAGCACTATCTTAAAATAAACATGTTAGACCCAGCCCTATTGCTCGATTTAGTGAAAATGCAAATGCCTTATGGAAAATATAAAGGTTACCTGATCTGCAATATTCCCGAAAGTTATTTGCTTTGGCATAAGGATAAGGGCTTTCCGAAAGGTAAATTGGGCGATTTAATGGCTACAATGTTTGAAATCCGGGTTAATGGCCTGGAATATTTATTAACACCATTGAAGAATCAAAATAGATAAATAAATCTGGAGATTTATTCCTATCTATTGTCATCCTTGAGGAATAATTTATTGTATAAAAATCAATATGGGTGACGGCCTTCTCCAGGATCGTCATTTCGAACGGAGTGCAACGTAGCCGAGAACCACGATTGCTCAGCGAAGCTAAATCTGTCTCTATAGATTTCTCCATTTCGCTACCGATGAAAAATCGGCACGCTCCAGTCGAAAGGACGATTCTTCTATAAGAACTGTCAATGGTAGCCTGTTGAAGGATTCCACACGATCCATCCTCTTCAACTTTTTTCAGCGTCTAACTTGTAGTAAGTTTTTTCAACAGATGCTGAAATAAACTCAGCATGACGAGTTGCATAATAATCCCCACAGATCAAAATGATTTTCGCAGAAAAATCTAAGTTTATCTGTGGGAAACAAACTTATATTTCACAACCATTTTCATCACAAACCGCATCATTATTTTTATTTAATGAGGTAAGCGTAGTTTTGGGCTGAGCGGCTTTCCACTCATTAAAACTTTGGGTAAGCGCATCGGTAAAAGCCTGAACAGGCTGAGCACCCGAAATACCATACTTGCGGTCCATCACAAAATAAGGCACTCCTCTAATCCCTAAATTCTGGCTTTCATAAATATCATAACGAACAGCTTCTGCAAATTCATTGCCATTTAAAACAGCTGTAACTTCATCCTTATCCAAACCCATTTCTACGGCAAGATCAATCAAAACATCATTTTCGCCAATATTTCTGCCTTTCAGAAAATGTGCTTCAAACAATTTTTCTTCGGCTAAATCCTGCAGATCATGTTTTGCTGCCAAATGGATCAGGCGGTGCGCATTAAAGGTATTTGCAGGAATGTTGGTGTCAAAAACAAGAGTTAAGCCAGCATTTGCGGCCATATCAGCCACCTGCTTGGTCATTTGCTTAGCTTGCTCAATCGGCATCCCTTTGCTTCTTGAAAGATAATCGTAAACCGTTTCGTTATTGGTATTTTGATACTCAGGATTGAGCTGAAAACTCTTCCAGTCTATTTCAATTTCTTTTTTGAAAGGCAATTTTTCTATCGCCTGTTCAAAATGTCTTTTCCCGATATAGCAAAACGGACACATTACATCCGACCAGATTTCTACTTTCATAACACAAAATTAAGTGTATTATAATTGACTATAGTAAGACCAAAGTAAAAAGCTACTATCCTTTGGGATAGTAGCTTTGATTAAGAATTGTCATCATGAGCATATAGAACGATCATGTTAAGATAGGGCGTTTCGCAAAACTCAACGTGACGAACTAAGTAACTGCTTAAATTATTTATACAATTGGTTAAATATCACCTTAAAAGTACCATGCGTTTGTGCCCTAAAGGTTATTTCAGGCCCGAAAGCAAGTAATTTCCCCTTGCCAACTTTTGCTTCAAATGCGGTTATGCCATCTTGCAGGTAAGTCTGGCCCCAGGCCCAGCCACTGCGTAATGGCGTGGCGTTTTCAAACCACATTAAAGGTTTAATCCTCCCAGAGGCAATAGCATCGCCAGTCAGTTTAAAAACAGGGCTATTATCAAAATATACATCAGCTTCCTTTTCCATCCCCCAATTGGTAGGTAAAGAGGTGTCTACGCCCACATTTAACACACTTCCGGGAACATAATATTTTTCAGCAGGTAACCGTTTTTCTTCTCCGTTTACAACTTCTACCATTGCATTACGTACAGGCAGGTTTAAGTGATAAGCCAGGCTGGTACTACTTCCAATGGTTACAATATTGCCGCCTGCCTCTAAAAACTTCTTCAACTCAGGGATTGATTTATCAGCAGTAATCCTGCCCAAACGGTTTCTAAATTCCTGTGGGATTTCATCTGCTTTTGGCCCGAAAGATCTATTTCCGCTACCTCCATTCTGAACGGACGGAATTGCACCACCTACAAAAATGATCACATCGTATCTGGATTTTAAATTTCCGGCATCCACATCTTGTGGATAGATTACTGTAGCGTTATAATGGTATTGTTCCATTAAAAACCGTACCCAGCCAGAAGCCATAGAACCACCGTAAGTATCCCAAAGAGCAATTCTGGCTGTAGAAACTTTAATTTTATTCTTTGGAGCAGCCGCAATTTTTAATTTAATATTTGCCTTTTCCAATACTGATTTTCCTGCTGACGAAACGTAAAAATCGCCATTTTCTGCAGAGCGGTAAACTTCAACCTTGTTTTTCAATAAATCATTAACTGCAGTGTAAGAATCATTTTGTGCAGCGCTTAATACATAACCTGATCCATTTGGCAGTTTATTTTCTGGTTTTAAGAGTTCTCCATAAGGATTTTTTTCAAACGGGCCAGAAAAATCGTCCAAAATACGGTCAAATTTCACATCCATTAGATAGGCCAAAGTCCACCCCGCAGCATCGTAGGGCGGAATCGGGGCACCACCCTCGTATTTAAAATCGTTTGGGTGATCCTGTGGCTCAAACATATCCAAAACATGTGGCCGGAAAGCCTGATTGGTTTTTACCACATAACTTCCGGCAGGATAATTTTTACCAGCAACAGTAAATGCTGCTGTTGCTTTTTGCACCACAATTCCCGTTCTGATCAATGCATTTAAAAATTTAATGGCAGAATTAAAATCAGGTTGATCTGCAGATAAAATATAACCCCGTGCATCACGGTTTGCCGGCGCTTTCATTACCGTATCAAAAGCTTTTGTACTGATCTGCCGCCTTGGCCCAAAATCGGCATCTCCGCCTGCAACTGAAGTACCCCTTTCGCTTTTTGCAGCATTGTTAATGGCTTCAATTTTCTTTGGAGAGAATGACCAGGTATCTTTTTTACCCCGCTCAATTGAATTTTTGCCCATCTGGTAAATGTTGTACAACAATTCGTCGCGATAACGTTGTGCATAATTTAAAACGGCATAGTTTAATGATACAGAGTAATCAATCGAGTTTTTAAAGTACCATTTCCTTGGGGTAATCGGGTTTGGCGAATCTCCGTTCGGCAATAAACGGGAAGGAACCAAAGGAATTTCAGAAGGGGTAGGGTTTCCGATAATTTCTGTCAAAAGGCCAACCATGTTATGAAAATAGGTTGTGGTTCTTAAGCCGCCATTGTACCAGGTAGAATAAACCGATCCACCGCGCTGTGTATAACCCGGTTTATTTTCTACATTCATCCGGTTGTGCATGGCTGCACCAACGGCATCTAAACTGGTTAACAAAGTTGGGTCGAAAACATAATTAAACGGATCACGGTAAGGCGGACCAGCAACCACCGTTCCCGCCGGGCCGGCCTGATGGTGGTTATACATAATCTGCGGAATCCACTCTATAAAAAGCTGACGACCAATATTTTGTGTTTCTTTAAGGTTTAACATAAAGAAATCGCGGTTATTATCATGTCCTGCATATTTTTCATAGAGAACAGGCAGTCCGGAAGTTGTTCTTTTCTTTGGATCTTTATCCCTCATGTACCAATTGCTTATCAACTCTTGCCCATCAGGGTTGGCATGTGTAAACAAAATAATCACATTATCTAAAATGCGCAGCGTTTCGGCATCAGTTCTTGAAGCGAATTGATATACCGTTTCAATCAACTGGTGCGCACCAACCACCTCATTTGCATGCAGGCCTCCATCTATCCAGACAACGGCCTTACCTTCCTGAGACAAAGCTTTTGCTTGTTCAGGCGTAATTTCGGCATGGGCTAATTGTTGTGAAATTTCTTTATACCGGTCTAACTTCTTTAGGTTCTCGGGCGAAGAAACAATCAGCATATATTGACTTCTGCCTTCTTCTGTTTTACCGATATCAACCAGTTTAATACGGTTAGAACTTGCTGCAAGCTTTTTAAAGTATGCCTCTGTTTGGGTATAATTGGCCAATTGATAATCGTCGCCGATATCAAAACCGAAATGCGATTTTGGCGTTGGTACCTGCTGAGCCAGCACTATACTGCTATTTACCATTAAAAAAGCAATACAAAGCCTTTTAAAGTAGATTTTTATCATAATAGGAGGTTTAGTTAGTTAATCAAATATAGTAGAGAATAATTTCCTAAAACCGCTTGCTGTAAATTTGTTACAAGTAATCCTATAAACATGATATTAACCACAGATAAAAAGGATGCATACGGGTTTTTAAACTACCGGTAAATCTGTGGTTATCTGTGTACATTTGTGGTTAAAGCAGTTAAACCCCATTAATTGGAAGCTGGAGAAATGAATGCTTATAAAAATACCTTAATCTTTAAATCCTAATCCATACATTTGTATTGATGTAAGTTCTTAACTTTATTTTTCATCAACCGATACAGGTTCCCGGAATACAACCGGGATTAATAGGGAATCGTGTGCAAATCACGAGCTGTCGCGCAACTGTAAATTCTGTCTCTAAAAAAGACAACGGTCTTATCAATCATGCCACTGTGCCATTTAAAGGGATGGGAAGGCGATAAGATCGGGAATAAGTCAGGAGACCTGCCTATATTGAATTGACGGTACTTTCGCGTTATAAAGTAATTGGTCAGGTCTGATTGTACACAATAAAAATAAAATTTTATATGCTTGCTTTAAGCTTTTTGCTGAGAAGTGGGCAGGCTGTGCCGTAACCTTTCCTTTTAATTTTTTAATACTGAGTATTATAGAATATTGCTTTAAGAGCTTTTAAATGATTTATTTACTTAATCTTTAAAAGAAATGCTAACGCAAAATCTGGGCTATCCGCGAATAGGTAGCCAAAGGGAATTAAAGAAAATCTGCGAAAATTACTGGGCAGATAAAACTGGGTACAAAAATGTGCTTCAGGTGGGGAAAAACATTCGCCGCGAAAACTGGAACCTTCAAAAAGAAGCTGGAATTGATGTTATTCCTTCGAACGACTTTTCTTTTTATGATCATGTACTCGATCATTCCTTAACTTTTGGAGCAATCCCAAGGAGGTATAACGAGGTAATCCTTAAAAAAGGGAATGAAGAGCTTGATCTTTATTTTGCCATGGCAAGGGGTTATCAAAAAGAAGGATTGGATGTGGTAGCGATGGAAATGACCAAATGGTTCGATACCAACTACCATTATATTGTTCCGGAGTTCTCTAAAGACCAGGTTTTTAAACTTTTCTCTACCAAGATTATTGATGAGTTTTACGAGGCCAAACAACTGGGCATTACCACTAAACCTGTACTGATTGGCCCGGTATCTTATCTTTTATTAGGCAAGGAAAAAGAAGCGGGATTTGAAAAAATAGACCTGATCAAAAACCTGCTTCCTGTTTATATAGACATTTTATCGCGCTTAGATGCACTGGATGCTGAGTACGTTCAGTTTGATGAGCCTTTTTTGACTTTGGACCTCACCGAAAAAGACAAAAAAGCCTACGAATACGCTTACAAGGAAATCCGAAAGGCCTTCCCAAGATTAAAAATTGTTCTGGCTACTTATTTCGAAGGTTTAGGAAATAATTTAACGTTAACCACTTCGCTGCCTGTAAATATTTTACATATTGATCTGGTACGTGCAGAAGATCAACTGACTGATGTTTTAGCCGCGTTAAAAGATGACACCATCCTTTCTTTAGGGTTGATAGACGGAAGGAATATCTGGAAAAATGATTTCGAAAAATCTGTTTCCATCATTAACCAGGCGGTAGAAAAAAGAGGGTTGGATAAGGTATGGATTGCGCCATCATGTTCACTAATACACTCACCGGTTGATCTGGACAATGAAACCAACGAGAAAAATTTATCAGCTGAAATTAAACAGTGGCTGGCCTATGCAAAGCAAAAAATTGCAGAGCTGTCTACCTTAAAAAAATTGATCACCAACGAAAGCCCTGCATCTACCCTGCAAAAGCTGGAAGAAAATAAAGTTGCCATCAGCAACCGTAAAATTTCCAAGATCATACACAATCCGGCAGTAAAAGCCCGCGTTTTGGCTTTAAAAGAGGAGGATTCGGAACGTTTGAGCCCTTTTTCGTCTAGAAAAATCAAACAACAGGAGCTAAACCTACCCATTTATGCGACAACCACAATCGGATCATTTCCGCAAACGGCAGAAGTAAGAAGCTGGAGGGCAAAGCTTAAAAATGGAACTTTTACTGTTGAAGAATATGATCATTTAATTGCCCAGGAAACCGAGAAAGCGGTAAAATGGCAGGAAGAAATTGACTTGGATGTACTGGTACATGGAGAGTTTGAGCGTAACGATATGGTTGAATACTTTGGTGAGCAACTGGATGGTTTTGCCTTTTCAAAAAATGGATGGGTACAAAGCTACGGATCGCGTTGTGTAAAACCACCGATCATTTTTGGCGATGTTTCACGTCCTGAACCTATGACGGTGAAGTGGACTGCCTACGCGCAATCGCTCACTTCTAAATACATGAAAGGCATGTTAACAGGCCCTGTAACGATTCTACAATGGTCGTTCGTGCGGAATGATCAACCACGATCAGAAACCTGTACGCAAATTGCTTTGGCCATTCGCGATGAAGTTTGCGACCTGGAAAATGCGGGAATAAAAATCATTCAGATTGATGAGCCTGCTATTAGAGAAGGCTTACCACTACGCAAAGCCGAATGGCAAAATTATTTGAACTGGGCAGTTAAAGCCTTTAAAATTTCTGCCAGCGGCGTAAAAGATGGTACCCAGATCCACACACACATGTGCTACTCAGAATTTAACGATATCATCCAAAATATCGCAGATATGGACGCCGATGTGATCACGATCGAAACTTCACGTTCGCAGATGGAATTGTTGGATGCTTTTGCCAATTTTAAATATCCAAACGAAATTGGTCCGGGTGTGTACGATATACATTCCCCAAGGGTTCCGAAACGTGAAGAAATGATTCGGTTGCTCAAAAAAGCAAAAACGGTTATTCCTTCAGAGCAACTTTGGGTAAACCCTGATTGTGGCTTAAAAACCCGGGGATGGGACGAAACCAAAAAAGCATTGATCGAAATGGTTGAAGCTGCAAAAGAGATGCGTAAAACTGAAAAAGTACCGGCAGCAGATCTTCAGGTAAACTAATATAATTTCTGCCTCCGAAGCACTAACTATGATGTTAAATATTCCGCTGTTGTCGGTCTGAGCTTGTCGAAGACCCTCGTTGTGAAATAATTGAAATAGATTGTCCTTCGAAAGGCTCAGGATAACATCTTCTGTTATTTTTGTCCTGATCCCAACTTTGACAACTTTCTGATCAGAAAGTTGTCAAAGCTTTTTACTCCTCATATATTTACCGCCATGACCCTAGAAGAAAGAATAGAAAATTCAAAAACCAGTATTTTTAAAGCCGTTTTTCCAAATACAACCAACCATTACGATACCCTTTTTGGTGGTACTGCCATGCATTTAATGGACGAAGTTGCTTTTATCACTGCAACGCGTTTTAGCCGCCAGATTATGGTAACCGTAAGCAGCGATAGGATTGATTTTAAAAAACCGATTCCGGCAGGCACCATTGTAGAGCTCATTGGCAAGGTTAACCATGTTGGGAATACCAGTTTAAAGGTTAATGTAGAAATTTATATCGAGCAGATGTATGCGGAAGGAAGAGAACTGGCCGTACATGGCGATTTTACTTTTGTAGCCATTGATGAAAACAAAAAGCCAACACAGGTAATCAAATAGTCTTATAAATTTTAGCTAAAACAGTATAAAAATCATCAGATTTAAATCTTTAAATTTGGTAATGGAGCATCAATATTCAGAAGAAGATTTAAAAAATATCGCGAAACAATTAAGCTGTCCAGAAGGTGAGCACGGCATTAAAACAGGCGAAATGATGCACGCCAGTAATCTTGGAATGACCAGTTCGGCCATTGATGCATTAAATCTTCAAAATAATGATACCGTTTTAGAAATCGGCCACGGAAATGGTGGACATATTGCTCAACTATTATCAAAAGCAGAAAATCTAACGTATTACGGAGCCGATATTTCAGAAACGATGATTGCTGAAGCAAAAAAAATTAACGCTGACCTTTTAAGTAAAGGTCAGATTCACTTTCTACTTACTGACGGCATCCATCTACCTTTTGCAGATGAACAATTTGATAAGGCATTTACAGTAAACACCATTTACTTTTGGGAAAACCCAGTAGAATATCTTAAAGAAATTAGAAATATTTTAAAACCTGACGGAATTTTTACGCTATGTTTTGCCGAAAAAACGTTTATGCAAAACCTTCCTTTTACTCCCTATGGGTTTACACTCTATGAAATAGAAAAAGCAATGCAATTGTTAGAAGAAGCTGGTTTTACAATTAAAGATACTGCTAAAAACTTAGAGCGAGTGCGAAGTAAAACAGGTGAAGAGGTGGAAAGAGCTTACTATGTTTTAGCTGCCTCAGCGGAATAGAATTTATAAAAAACATATAGTCCTCGTTTGTAACGAGGATTAGCGAGATCAGCGATTATATCGCTACAAGTATAACCACATTACAAATGTGAATTTCCCTCATCCTCGTTACAAACGAGGACGATAAATGTTCTTTTTTAATACAAAATCAGATACAAATAGGCATAAACTACCGGTGCAGCCAATAATAATCCGTCAAAACGGTCTAACAAACCGCCGTGTCCCGGTAACAAGCCGCCGCTATCTTTTGTATCCAGGCTCCGTTTAAGCATCGATTCTACCAGATCGCCCAGTGTACCAAAATTTGCAATTAATAAAGCCATACCTGCCCATACCCATGCCGGACTCTCTGTAAACCAGAACGAAAGGCCAAAAGCAACCAACACACTCGTAAACATCCCACCAAAAAAGCCTTCCCAGCTTTTCTTGGGCGAATGGCGTTCGAACAGTTTTCGCTTACCGTATTTTACACCAAAAAGATAAGCTCCTGTATCGTTTGCCCAAAGCATTAATAAAAAGGCGAGGGGAAAATGAAAGTTATATTCGTTCCAGTTTTTTAAGAAGCCCAGTGCGTGAAAAAAACAAAAAGGGATGGTTACATAAACAAACCCTACAAAGGTGTAAGAGATATTAGCAAAGGGAATTTTGTTTTTTTTATATAACTCAGTAATAAAAACAGAGAAAATAAAAGGGATACAAAGCAGCAGGTATTTCACATCATATTTTAAGTAATGTAAACCTGCGGCCATTAAAAAAATTAAAGATCCTGCTACCAAACCTATATTTCTATGTGGCCTGATCCCAGAATTTTTAATCAGCTTATAAAATTCGAATAAGGATAAAATACTTAAAACAAGGTAAAATATGGTAAATGTATAACTCCCCAACAGGATAGAGCCAAGCATTACAATGGTAAAAAAGAAAGCAGTTATTGCCCTGGTTTTCATTTAAGGTAGGAGGTAAAAGGTTTAAGATTTAAGATAGTCATCACTATTCAATTTCGTTTTCAACGATGTATTCTATGGCCTTATCAAAATCGATCTTATTTACCAGAACATTTATTTCACCGATGTTATAGGCCGAGAGTTGTCTATTTATCGTCACTGCCGGGATGCCGGCTTCCGTTAAGCCCTGTTTTAATACCTCGGCCGCAAAGGCATCGCTGGTGGTATATACTTTAACCCAATTTTCGCTCACGTGCTGCGTTATCTTTAAAAAATTTAAACAAAGCTATGGTAATTATTGCACTAATTAAATAGCCATACCATGGAAAACCGATTGGCTCATCAACTTTATCGAGTGGCATGTTGTGTTTTTGCATATAAAAAGCAGCAAAAACCGCATAAGCATTGTTTAAAAAGTGCGCCAACATGGCATACCAGATGCTTCCGCTATAATAATAAAGATAGCCAAAACCTGCTCCCAGCAACATACGAGGTATAAAACCGTAAAACTGAAGATGGATAGCACTAAAAATAATGGCGGTACTCCAAATAGCAACGTGGTGATTGCCCATCATTTTTTGCAACGATCCCTGTAGCCCTGCCCTAAAAAAAAGTTCTTCGCCAATAGCTGGTAATACCGCAATCATAATCAGGTTGGCAACAAAATCCCAATTACTTCTTACCGTAATCAATTGAATGGTCATTTTCATGGCTTCCTGTTCCTTCATTTTCATCCAGTTTTCCAGTCCTTTCAAAAACTCAGGCAAAACCATTTTTTGATTGAAAGCCGCTAATCCTTCCATAATGGGCATACTCACTACCATAATGGCAAAAACCAAAATAAAAGGAAGAAAATCAGGCTTGTTGAACCCATAAAAAGAATTCGGTCTTTGCCCTTCAGTATACGCTAAAGCAATAGGAGGTAAAATAAACATTCCGATAGAACTCGAAATCTGGATTATTTTTAAGGCTGTGATAAATTTAGGATCGCCATTCATAATGGATCCCAACTCGCCAAAAATAGAAGTTCCATAAACAATTGCGACCACTATAAAGCCTAATAATGTGCATATTACCGCACCAACCGCCCAGTAAACGCAAAGTAAAAATATCTGTAAAAGTGGGTGGCTGCCTTTGCGGATGGGTGTTACAAAATTCATTATTTGTACCTTTGTATGTTTTATTAATCGTTGAAGATAGAAAATGTCTGTAAAGATAGGAAATATAGATTTGGGTGAATTCCCTTTATTGCTGGCTCCGATGGAGGATGTAAGCGATCCGCCATTCCGTTATGTTTGCAAAAAAAACGGGGCCGATATGATGTATACCGAGTTTATTTCTTCTGAAGGCCTGATCCGCGACGCAGCAAAAAGCAGACAAAAACTTGATATTTTCGAATACGAAAGGCCTATTGGCATCCAGATTTTTGGCGGCGATATCGAACACATGCGCGAAGCATCCGAAATTGCTTCTGCAGCAGGCCCGGATTTAGTTGACATCAATTACGGCTGTCCGGTTAAAAACGTAGTTTGTAAGGGCGCAGGATCCAGCTTGCTCCAGGATATTGATAAAATGGTAAAAATGACCGATGCCGTAGTTAAAGCGTCGCATTTGCCTGTTACGGTAAAAACCCGCTTAGGTTGGGATGATAATACCAAAAATGTTTACGAGGTTGCGGAACGACTTCAGGATGTGGGTATCCAGGCGCTTACCATTCATGGCCGAACAAGGGCACAATTATATAAAGGCGAAGCCGATTGGACGCTGATCAGGGAAATTAAACGCAATCCGCGCATTAAAATCCCAATTTTTGGCAACGGAGATGTAGATAGTCCGGAAAAAGCGGCCAACTGGCGCATGGAATACGAGGTAGATGGCATTATGATCGGTCGTGCAGCTATAGGTTACCCCTGGATTTTCCGCGAGGTAAAACATTTCTTTAAAACCGGCGAACATCTTGCCGGACCAACCATTGAAGAAAGAATTGAGGTTTGCCGTACCCATTTAGATAAGTCGCTGGAATGGAAAGGTCCGAAAACAGGAATTTTCGAAATGCGGCGCCACTATGCAAATTATTTTAAAGGCCTACCAGATTTTAAACCATACCGCATGCGGTTGGTGGCCGAGGCCGATATCAATAACATTTACAGTATTTTGGAAGAAGTGGCAGAAAAATTTGCCAGCTATGATGCCACTAAGGTACTGGCTTGATTTTTGAAAGCTTTTTTCTTACATTCGCTATTATCATGGTTACAGCTATTACAGACGGGGTTAAAGTTTCGGTTGAAACAGTTTACCAGCCAGAATATTCAAATCCGGCTAACGAACATTTTATGTTCGCATATCGCGTTCAGATTTCCAATCTTTCTGATTATGCTGTCCAGTTAATGCGTCGCCAGTGGTTAATTTTCGATTCGAACTCCAGCCGCAGGGAAGTAGAAGGTGAGGGAGTTGTAGGTTTGCAGCCCATTATCCAACCTGGCGAAACACATGTTTACGTTTCAGGTTGCAACTTAAAAACCGATATGGGCAGTATGAAAGGTACTTACCTGATGAAACGTGACATAGATGGCTCCGAATTCGATGTTGATATTCCAGAATTTCAATTGGTAGCACCTTATAAATTAAATTAATTTTCCATGTTGTCGCCCCGAACCTAGTCGAAGGGCAAAACCAGCTTTTTCTTCAGAAAAGCAATTTCAGCATTTCATTTTTTAGGTTAGTCCTGCTTTTTGTTTCAAGTCCTCGCTGCGTGGACTGCCCCCAAAAAGTTGGACACTTTAATAGGAGCATTTTATGAGCAGAAAAATTAAGTATAGTCTGGAATTTAAACTGGCTATCATCGGTCAGGTCTTAAGTAGA
>NZ_JBHULL010000044.1:0-285454 GCF_042684385.1 Pedobacter vanadiisoli
AATGCCGTTAGAAACAAAATAGCATTGAGAATTGCTGCAGTTATTAAAAATCAAGTCAGCTATAAAAATAACTATAATATAGCTGCGTAAAATTTGTTTTTATCATAACAATCATTTCGAGCGGAGTTAAACGAAGTCGAGAAATCTGTCTCAAGATAGATCTCTCCGCTCCACTGCGTTTCGGTCGAGATGACGACGCTTTTTATCTAAATCTTCGTGAAAAACGCAGAAAAACAAACCTCCGGAAACACAAAAAAGGTTCCATAAAATGAAACCTTTTTGTAAAACTTAGTTCGACTCGATTAAACTGAGAAACTTTCGCCGCAACCGCAGGTACGACTGGCGTTAGGGTTTACAAAGTTGAAACCTTTTCCGTTTAAACCGTCGGTGAAATCTAATTCAGTGCCGGCTAGATAAAGGAATGATTTCATATCTAAAGCAATTTTGATTCCCTTATCTTCAAAAAACTGATCGCCCTTTTGCTCTTCATTATCAAAATCCAAGTTGTATGATAAACCCGAACAACCGCCACCTTTTACTGAAACGCGTAAAAAGTATTCAGATCCCATTTCCGAATCCTGCATTAAGTGAGCGATTTTTTCTTTTGCTTTATCTGTTATCGTAATCATAGTATTAAGATTTGAAATATGAGAAGTTAGATTTGAGGCATATTTGAGTACCCGAAGGGCATGGTCTTACATCTCCAATATATTGTCTCACATCTATTCTAGTGGTGCGATTTTTCTAATGCAATAGCTTCTAAGCCATTTTTAACACGGTAATCGTTAATCGCCGATTTAATTGCATCTTCAGCCAATACAGAACAGTGGATTTTAACCGGAGGTAAAGCCAGTTCTTCAACAATATCCATGTTATCGATAGCCAAAGCTTCATCAATTGTTTTTCCTTTTAACCATTCTGTAGCTAAAGAAGAAGAAGCAATAGCTGAACCGCAACCAAATGTTTTAAATTTGGCATCGGTAATTACATTGTCTTCTCCAACCTCAATCTGTAAGCGCATTACGTCGCCGCACTCAGGTGCACCAACTAATCCTGTACCCACAAATTTGCTGTCTTTATTTAAAGTACCTACGTTACGTGGGTTATTGTAATGATCGATTACTTTTTCTGAATATGCCATGATTTTATTTTTTTAATCTCCTTACGGAGCAAATTTTTAATTAGTTTTCAATTTTCAGTTATCAACTTTCAGTTCGTAATTACAAACTGCCAACTCCAAACTGGCTTAGTGTTCTGCCCACTCAATTTTGCTCAGGTCGATTCCTTCTTTAAACATTTCCCAAAGCGGAGAAAGTTCTCTTAAGTGGTTAACTGCTTTTTTTGTCACTTCGATTGCCTGATCGATTTCTGCTTCTGTAGTAAATCTTCCCAAACCATAACGGATAGAAGAATGTGCTAAATCATCAGATAAGCCTAAACTTTTTAATACATACGATGGCTCTAATGAAGCAGATGTACAGGCAGAACCTGATGAAACTGCCAAATCGCTCATTGCCATCATTAAACCTTCACCCTCAACATATTTGAAAGAGATATTGGCTACATGCGGTAAACGGTGTTGTGTATTACCATTTACATAACTCTCTTCCATTTCACTCAGGCTGGATTCTAATTTATCGCGTAAAGCAGCTAAACGGATCGATTCGCTTTCCATTTCTAAACGGCAGAGCTCGCAGGCTTTACCTAAACCAACAATACCAGGAACGTTTAAGGTACCAGAACGCATTCCACGCTCATGACCACCACCATCCATTTGTGCGGTAACTTTAACCCTTGGGTTTTTACGGCGAACGTAAAGTACACCAACACCTTTCGGTCCATACATTTTATGTGCCGAAAATGCCATTAGATCAATACCGTCAGCATTAACATCAACAGGGATTTTTCCGACCGCCTGTGTAGCATCGGTCATAAATAAAGCACCATGTTTGTGTGCAATGGCAGCAATTTCTTTAACCGGTTGGATTACACCGATTTCGTTATTGCCATACATAATCGAAACCAAAATGGTTTCAGGAGTCATGGCAGCTTCTAATTCAGCTAAATCAATTAAACCGTCTTCTTTAACGCCTAAATACGTTACACGTGCACCATTTTTCTCTAAGTGTTTGCAAGTATCTAAAACCGCTTTATGTTCAGTAACCGCGGTAATGATGTGGTTACCTTTATCTTTGTACATTTCAAATACACCTTTAATGGCCAGGTTATCGGCTTCGGTTGCACCTGATGTAAAAATAATTTCTTTTTCAGTACAGCCGATCAATTTGGCTACCTGCTCGCGTGCATAATCCACACCTTCTTCGGCCACCCATCCAAAGGCATGGTTACGGCTTGCGGCGTTTCCAAATTTTTCAGTAAAGTAAGGTAGCATTGCTTCCAGCACACGTGGATCTAACGGTGTTGTCGCATTATTATCTAAATATATCGGCTGTTTCATCTCTATTCTGTTAATTATATCACAAAGATACGAAAAAACTTATTTAACAATTATAAATAATAGCTATGAGCTTATAGATAAAAGCCGCATTTTTACATTCACATAACCTTATAATCTATGAATAAGATAGAACACATCGGCATCGCGGTAAAAGACCTTAACCGTTCTATAGCGATTTATCAGAAATTACTCAATACCGATTGTTATAAAACGGAGCAGGTTGCATCCGAATCTGTCAATACCGCTTTTTTTAAAACAGGCGAAAATAAGGTAGAGCTGCTCCAGGCTACTGCTCCTGATAGTGCTATTGCTAAATTTATCGAGAAAAAAGGAGAGGGGATTCATCATATCGCTTTTCTGGTTGATGATATCCTGGCCGAAATGGAAAGGCTTCACCAGGAAGGGTTTGTATTGCTTAGCGAGTCGCCCAAAAAAGGAGCCGATAATAAAATGGTGTGTTTCGTGCATCCAAAAGATACCAATAGTGTGCTGATCGAAATCTGCCAGGAGATTAAATGGCTGTAAGGGGATGGAAGATGGAAGAGGGTATAATGCGTTTATCTATTCCCCTCTTTTAGAGGGAGGCTGAAAGGTGGGGTGCCAATCAAAATTATTTTTTTGCAAACGAATGGTTCCATATTCCATCGTACGCTGCAGTCCTGCTAACCGCTATAGTCTCGATGAAGAATCGGGAGCTGCCGCTTTTATCAGGTTTATTTAACTTCAGACTGTGGTTCTTAGGGAAATGCAAATTACCTAAATCCAGTATTAATTAATCATTATTCTAATAACCCTGATCTTAAAATCTAATAATCAGAAAAATCCTATTCTATGTCATTAATCAATATCATCAGTAAAGATTTCGATATAGCCGAAAACATTTCCGAGAGCCAGTTGCGGGAGGTAATGGTTGATGCATTTGCCTACCTCATTGATAACGATTTCCCTAAACTGATCCAGATTTTATATAAAGCCGATGTAGATCAGTATAAATTAAAGGAGTTGCTGGAAACAGTAGGGGGCTCAAGTTCTGCAGAAGTAATCGCCGATGCATACATTGCCCGACAGAAAGCTAAAATAGAAACCTGGGCAAAATATAGTCCGAAGAAAGATTAGTTTAATCTATTTATTCCTGCGAAGGATTAAAGCGGTTATACATATCCATATCAAAAAATGAAACAGAATTGATTTTATCAGCCTTTAATACGAGATCTGTTTTCAGTTCATCGGTATTCGCTACCGAACCATCTTCTATATAACTGGCATAAACCGTTAAATACTGGGTGGTAAAAACCAGTTCTTTATCGTCGGCCTTGCGGTAACCGCTAAAGGCAGGCGTAATGCGGATATAACTTGTGGTAAATGGTTTAGGCAGTTCTTTTACCCAGCCGATATAGAATTTCCCGCTATCCATGGTAAACTGTAAAAGATGGGCATCAAAAAAAGATGAACTTAATAATAACTCAAATTCATTTCCCGAAGTAGATATGGCTCTTTTAATGGCTTTTAGTCGGTCGATAAACAGATTGGCGACTTCTGTTGCAATTACGGCAACAAATAACGACATGCTGGTGGTGCCGAAATAAGGCGCATGTATGGGAAGTAATTTGCTGAGGTGTACCATGGTTTCAGGCCAGATAGCAATCAGTATTGCCCTTAACAAAAAACATGCACCTAGTAAAAGAATGCCTGCAAAAGCTGAATTTAATAATATACGCTGGCTTTCGAGCCGGTATTGTACATACCGCAGGTACCTGAACCTGATTAGAATATAGTAGCCGCCTACAAGAGGGAACAAAAGTAGGTTAAAAGGCATCTATAAGGCTATTTCTTGTTTTTATCCTTCTCTATTTTTTTGAAAATACTCGATTCCATTAATGAGCTAACCATTTGGATAATCCTTGGCTGTGCAAAAAAATCGGGACTTTTAATATAGAGTTTTCCACTACTATTGGCGTGGATAATGCCGTCTAATTCGCCATGTTTTCTCATACCTCAAATTTACATATATTTTTTAAATATCTGAAAAACAATATTAAGTTCAAAAAAGTTTGATTTTGCAGGCGGATGTTTTCAATGCCTTTTGACTGTTGAAGGGATAAAAGCCATATAATTTAAAAAACTTTATTTAGGCTTGTAAATCAAAAATAAAATTAAGATATTTGCATCCTCTAAAATAAGAGGTAGAAAAGACTAATAGGAAATGTCATAAGCGTTGTTGCCAGCAAATTGCAAAAACGTTCTTGATGCTTTCACACAAATAACTAAAAATAATATTCAAATGAAAAAAGATTTGCACCCAACAAGCTACAGACCAGTTGTTTTCAAAGATATGTCTAACGAGTATGCTTTCTTAACAAAATCTTGCGTAGATACTAAAGAAACAATTAAATGGGAAGATGGTAATGAGTATCCTCTTTATAAATTAGAGATTTCTCACACTTCACATCCTTTCTATACTGGTAAAATGAAATTGGTTGATACTGCAGGACGTATCGATAAATTTAAAAACCGTTACGCTAAGAAATAATTTAAGCTGTAAAAAGCATTTTTTGAAGTCCCTTTGCCAAAAGCATCGGGACTTTTTTTATTTTTGCTACTTATGACAATCAATCTTTTTGATGATGCCAGCTGGACATCGCTCCGTCCGCTTACTTTTACCAGGCCAGTGGCCGATCTGCGTGTAGGTATTTTAACCATTGCCGAAAAATGGGGCAAATATTTAAATGCCGATTTTGGTTTTTGTACACAGGATTACCTTTCCATAAAATTTGCGCCAAAACCCAACGCCGATTTATTTATAAATGGTTCTGTTTGCCCGGATGAAGCTTTGCTTAATGCTGTTTCTAACCTTAAAACCGGCGAAGCACTTTATAAAAAAGAGGTTGTTATAGCTTATATTGCCGATCAGCACGATCTTGAAGCGGTTAAATCGCTAAAACCAATTCAATATCCCGGCGATTTTGTACAAATCGTTTATCCTGAAAATATCTTCGGACATAACCCTGCTGAAATCAGAAAAGATTTTAAATTGTTGACCCAGGGGCGTACTTCTGCTAATATCAGTAGCACCAACCAATTGCTCGGCGAAGATATTTTTTTAGAAGAAGGTGCTAAAGTAGAATGCAGTGTGCTCAATAGTGGTTATGGGCCGATTTACATCGGTAAAAATGCCGAAGTATGGGAAGGATCTTTAATCAGGGGATCTTTTGCACTTTGCGAAAATTCATCGGTAAAAATGGGCGCCAAAATATATTCTGGCACTACCATTGGACCAAATAGCCGTGCCGGCGGCGAAATTAATAACGCTGTAATCTGGGGAAACTCAGCTAAAGGCCACGAAGGTTATTTGGGTAATTCGGTAATGGGTGAGTGGTGCAATATCGGTGCCGATACCAACAATTCGAATTTAAAAAACAACTATGCTGAAGTAAAGCTTTACGATTACAAAAGCGAAAAAATGCGAAATACCAATCTGCAATTTTGCGGCTTAATTATGGCCGATCATGCTAAAAGTGGTATCAATACCATGTTTAACACTGGTAGCGTAGTAGGGGTTGGAGCCAATGTTTTTGGTGGCGGTTTCCCGCCACACCACATCGCCGATTTTAGTTGGGGCGGTGCTGCTGGTTTCGATACCTATAAGTTGCACAAAATGTTCGAAACAACCGAAAAGGTTTTTGCAAGAAAGGATGTAGCTTTTAATGAGGTTGAAAAAAACATCCTGACCAAAGTATTTGAATTAACCGAATCGTATAGGCGATTTTAATATAAAACCTGATCTTGAAAAGATCAACCAAGCATTAAATAATACAAAATGAGAAAAAAGATTGTTGCCGGTAACTGGAAAATGAACTTAGATTACAACGAGGGTGTTTCGTTGTTCAGCGAAATCGTAAATATGGTTAAAGATGAGCGTAAAGGCGATCAGTTGGCTATTATTTGCTCGCCATTTATTCATTTAAACAGCTTGGCAAAATTGGGGGGTAACGATGTTAAAATTGGCGCTCAAAACATCAGCGATAAAGAAAGTGGTGCTTACACGGGCGAAACTTCTGCTAAAATGGTGAAATCTGTTGGTGCAGAATATGTGATTTTGGGGCACTCGGAGCGCCGGCAGTATTTTGCAGAAAGTGATGAATTATTGGCTGTAAAAACTAAAACCGCTCTGGCACATGGATTAACTCCAATTTTCTGCATCGGCGAAACTTTGGATGAACGTAACAATGGTAGCTATTACGAAGTGTTGAAAAAACAATTAGTAGAAGGTCTTTTCGGTTTAACAGAAGAAGATTTCAGAAAAATCGTAATCGCTTACGAGCCGGTTTGGGCTATCGGAACAGGTTTAACCGCTACACCAGAGCAGGCACAGGATATTCACGCTTTCATTCGCAGTGAAATCGAAGCAAACTATGGTTTCAATGTAGCTGATGATACTACTATTTTATATGGCGGTAGTTGTAACCCGGGCAATGCGGCAAGTTTATTCTCTCAAAAAGATATTGATGGTGGCCTGATTGGTGGCGCATCGTTAAAATCACGCGATTTTACAGATATTATCAAAGCATTAAACAGCTAAATGCAATACATTAAAGCAATATTTACCTTCAAAGGTATCGAAGATTATCAGCAAGACCTGCTTATCAGTGATCTTGCTGATTTGGGCTTCGATACTTTCGAAGATAGTGAGAGCGGTTTTACGGCTTTCGTAATCAAGGATAATTTTAACGAACAGGAATTAAAAGAACTACTGGCCAATTACAGCGAAGAATTTGCAACAGATTATACTTTAGAAGATGTTGCCGACGAAAACTGGAATGCCGAATGGGAAAAAAACTTTAGTCCGCTGATTATTGATGATGTGTGTTATGTAAGGGCAACCTTTCATGAACCACAGCCATCATATCCCTATGAGATCGTGATCGATCCGAAAATGGCCTTTGGCACCGGTCACCACCAAACCACCACAATGGTGATACAGTATATTTTAGCAGCCGACCTAAAAGATAAAAATATTCTCGACATGGGCTGTGGAACCGGAATCTTAGCGATTCTGGCGGCAAAACTGGGCGCTAAAAGTTTAATGGCCATCGATTATGACGATATCTGTTACGAAAGTACGGTAGAAAATGCTGCGCTTAACCATGTAGATAATTTAAAAGCCCTTTGTGGGAGTAAAGAGGTAATTCCTGATGATGAATACGATGTTATTTTCGCCAATATCAACAGGAATATCCTTTTAGATCAGATTCACCGTTACGCCGAAGTTTTAAAAGGCGGAGGCAAAATTTTCTTCAGTGGCTTTTATTTGGATCCTGATCTGGGGATGATTACGGCCGAATGTGCTAAATATGGTATCAAATACGTTGATCATAAACAGAATGGTGATTGGGTAGCTGCACAGTTTGAGAAAAAGGTGTAAGGTTAAAAGGTAGATGGTTGAGGGGGAAAGGCAAAGAGGCTAAAGAACTTAGGTGTTTGTTCTTCGGTCTTGTGTCTCAAATCTTACATCTCATATCTAAAACAAAAAAATATGCGTATACATTTTATAGCAATCGGTGGGAGTGCCATGCATAACCTGGCCATTGCCTTACATAAAAAAGGTTACCAGATTTCAGGTTCCGACGATGTAATTTTCGAACCTGCAAAATCGCGTTTAGATAAGTATGGTTTATTGCCGGCTGAAATGGGCTGGGATGAAAACCGTATATCCAAAGATTTAGATGCCGTAATATTAGGCATGCATGCCCGGATTGATAATCCTGAATTACTGAAAGCACAGGAATTAGGTGTTAAAATCTATTCCTACCCTGAATATATTTACGAGCAGAGCAAAAATAAACTTCGTGTAGTGATTGGCGGTAGTCATGGTAAAACAACCATTACCAGTATGATTTTGCATGTGCTGAATTATTACAAACGTGATTTCGATTATCTTGTTGGTGCACAACTGGCTGGTTTTGAAACCATGGTAAAAGTTACAGAAGAAGCGCCTGTAATGATTATAGAAGGCGATGAGTATTTGTCTTCGCCGATTGATAGAAGGCCTAAATTTCATCTGTATAAAGCCAATGTCGCAGTAATCAGCGGTATTGCGTGGGATCACATCAATGTGTTTCCAACTTATGCAGATTATACCCTGCAGTTCGATAAGTTTATTGATACCATTGAAGCTAATGGGACTTTAATTTATTGTAAGGCGGATGCCGATTTAGATCAGATTGTAGAATCATCAAAAGCCAATATTACCAAAATCGGTTATACCATCCCTGAACACGAAATCAGGAACGGGATCACTTACCTGATGCCAGAACAAACTGCATTAAAGATTTTTGGCGATCATAACCTGATGAACCTGAATGCGGCAAAATTGGTATGTGCCCAGTTGAACATTTCAGAAAATGAATTTAATGTGGCCATTGCTTCTTTTACCGGGGCTGCTAAACGTTTAGAAGTCATTGCTGCCGATGAATCGACCAATGTATACAAGGATTTTGCGCATTCACCTTCAAAATTGAAGGCAACTATCGGTGCGGTTAAAGCACAGTTTACCCACCGTAAACTGGTTGCCTGTATCGAATTGCATACTTTTAGCAGTTTGAATAAAGATTTTCTGAAAGAATATGCAGGTGCAATGGATAAAGCAGATGAAGCTATTGTATTTATCGATATTAAATCCTTCGAACAGAAACGTATGGAACCTTTTTCAGAGGATGATGTGCAACAGGCTTTTGCTAATCCAAAACTGAAATTTTTTAATGATGCGGCAAAATTGAAAAGTTACCTGCTCAGCTTAAATTATAAAGATACCAACCTTTTAATGATGAGTTCTGGTAATTATGCAGGTTTTGATTTGCCTGAACTGGCCGCGGCTTTAAAAAAATAGATATGAGACGTGAGATATCAGATATGAGATACTGAACTTCTTCCAAATCTCACATCTGGTATCTCAAATCTAAAAATTATGAAAAGCATCGGAGATCGCATTAAACAAAGTAGGGTTGCCTTAGGTTTAAGTCAGGCTGATGCTGCCAAAAAATTGAATATTTCTACTCCGGCTTTCTGTAAGATTGAGACAGGACAAACTGATCTCAATATCTCCCGTTTACTCCAGATTTCCAAAATATTTAAAGTTCCGGTTGTGCAATTGATCGATGATAAAACTGTGGCGACTGATCCATCAGCAGAATTGGCTGCACTTAAAAAAGAACTGATCGAAAAAGAAGAGGAAATTAATAAGCTACGTAAAAAAGTAATTGACCTCTACGATAAGCTTGGTATGTAAAATTTGGTATATAGTGGGTTGTTCCGATTAATTATCATATATAAATAATAAAAAAGAATAAAATTCATTTTTATATAAATTATATTGAATTTTATTCGAAATAATTTTATTTTTATAGAATGGTAATCGAAAACAATTTTAGTCTGGATCAGGTTGATCTGGCTATACTCAGATTAATGCAGGATAATGCCCGGATCTCTAACGTAGATTTAGCGAAGGCATTAGACCTCGTTCCGTCAGCTGTGCTCGAAAGGGTGAAAAAACTCGAAAGAAAAAATGTAATTACAGGATATAGTGCCAAGGTAAATCCTCTTGCATTAGATTTAAAGTTGCTGGCTTTTATTTCAATGAAATCATCGCAAAGCTTCAGCTGCAATGATACAGCGAGTGAGCTGGCGAAAATTCCCGATGTGCAGGAAGTACATGTAATCGCTGGCGATGATTGTTTCCTGGTTAAGGTAAGAACAACAGATTCAGCCTCTTTAATGGCTTTGATACGCGATGAGTTTAGCAAGGTGCCTAACATTTTATCGATGAAAACAACCATTGTGCTAGAAACAGTGAAAGAACAACAACAACTGGTAATCCCTCAAAAATAAGATCATGACAAATTTAAATAAAACAGCATCTCCAATAATGGTTTACTTTGCATTTGCCATTGTATATATTGTATGGGGCTCTACCTATTTTTTTATCCAGAAAGCATTGGCCGGGTTCCCGCCATTTATTTTGGGAACAGTCCGGTTTACCATTGCAGGTATTCTGATGTTAGGTTGGTGTAAAATAAAAGGGGAAGATATTTTTAATAAAAAAACGATAAAAATTGCTGCTATAAGCGGGGTTTTAATGCTGGGGTTAGGCAATGGCATCGTAATCTGGGTAGAACAGTTTATCCCTAGTGGCCTTGTGGCGATAATGGTAGCCTCAGCCGCAATATGGTTTGTAATATTGGATAAATCGCACTGGAAAGAAAATTTGAGTAATAAATACATTGTATCGGGTTTAATTATTGGCTTTTTGGGCGTTGTACTCCTATTTGGTGATCAGATTATGCAGGCGCTTGATAAACCACAAAGTAACCTGCAGATTATAGGTATGGTATTGCTGGTTTTTGGACCTGTGGCCTGGGCCGGTGGATCGCTTTATTCGAAATATCATCCCACTACCGAGAGTTCGGTTTCGGTAAATACAGGCTGGCAGATGTTAATGGCCAGTTTGGTTTTCCTGCCTGGAGCAGTAATAAAATCGGAGTTTAAACAACTTGATTGGAGCAGTATACCGCTTGATGCATGGCTGTCTATCATCTATCTGATCCTGTTTGGTTCAATCGCTGCATTTAGCGCTTATGTATGGCTATTAAAAGTGCGCCCGGCTACACAAGTGAGTACTTATGCTTATGTAAACCCGGTTGTAGCTGTATTGTTAAGCCTGACCTTCACCAACGAGGTAATTGGCCTTACTCAGGTGATTGGGCTCGTAATTATTTTGGGAAGTGTACTGTTGATCAATTTGCCGAAATATAAAAGTGCATAAATTTTCCTTGAAAAATAATCCTGGTTTGTAATGAGGATTCGGGAGGTTCGTATTTATAATGCAAAAGAATAGTTTTTGGTATGAGTACGATATAATCGCCATTCTCGTTTGCATGATGGGAATAAAAAGGTCCGTGGAGACACGGACCTTGGCATAAAGAATAGTTTGATGTTTAACACGATACAATCGCCATTCTCCTTCACATGATGGGAATAAAAAAATCTGTGGAGGCACGGATCTTTTACAGATTGAAATCTACAGTCGAAATGATGAAAGAACTAAAATACCTTACGCATGGTCAGGTGCTTTTTACCAAAGGTTGCACCAGTGGCTTTGTGGATGGCAATCATCTGTTCGTTAAAATCGCCCACCCAGCTTAATTCGAGTTCTTTATACTGGTTTTTAGGTAGTACATACTCGCCCAGGCGAATAAATAGGACCGATTCTAAACCGTGTTTCTGATATTTCGGTTTTGTACCCATAACAATGGCCCGCATGCGGGTTACACCCACCCAGCGGCGATAAGCAAATTTTAATTTTTCAATTAAACCCAATTTTCCATTAAAACCTTTTATCATCTGGTTGGCATCGGGAATTAATACCACAAAAGATGCCGGTTCGCCATTAAAATAGGCAAACTGGATTAAATGTTCGTCCATAATCGGCTCCATACTTTTGAAGCTTTCTTCGAGCGTTTCTCTTTTAATTGGCACAAAGTTTTCAAAATTCTGCCAGCCATCGTTATAGATTTCCATCAAATCGTTAATGTATTTGCCGGCATTGGCCTTGCTAAAATATTCGAAAGTGTAACCCGGTTTGTTTCTTACCCAATTGGCAATTTTGGTAAAACGCTCGGGGAAGGGGATGGTAATATCAATATGGTTGGTTAATTGCTCGTATTGGGTAACGAAGCCATATTTGTCGAAAAATTTATGGTAGTAAGGGAAATTGTAATTCATGCCAAAGGAAGGAGGGGTGAAGCCCTCAACCAATAAGCCCCAAAAACTATCATTTTCACCGAAATTGATAGGGCCTTCCATTGCTTTCATGCCATTTTCGGTTAACCATGCTTTGGCAGTATCAAATAAGAGAAATGCTGCCTTTTCATTATCGATACATTCAAAAAAACCCATTCCGCCGGTAGGCAGGTCATAATGATAAGCCTTTTTTTCGTTAATAAAAGCTGCCACGCGACCGATAAGCTTGCCTGCATCGTCTTTTAAGACCCATCGATTGCATTTGCCGTGAGCAAAAAATGTATTTTTTTCTGGATTAAAAACGTTTTCAACTTCGCTGTCTAATGGACAGATCCAGTTTTTGTCGTTTTTATATAAAAGCTTAGGCGTATTTAGAAAATCTTTTTTTAATGATGGATTATTAACCTGTATAACTTGCATGGGCACATTTTAAAATTAAAAAGCATCCTACCAAGCGGGCGGATGCTTCTTCAAATATATGTTTTTTAAATATTAATAATCGTCGTCGTCGTCGTCGAAATTGTCGAAGTTGTCAATATCATCTAATGGAATATCAAAATCATCGTCGTCGTCATCCAGTTGCTTTTTTTTCGTTGTTTGAATGTCGTCATCTTCAAGATCATCATTTTCGTCTACCTGTTTCTTGGTAGTCGGCTTGGTTGGGAGTTTCTTTGGCGCTTTCATAACACAAAAATAAAAATTGCTTTTATAGTTTAAAAATACAAAAAAACTTTTTTTAATAACAAGCTGGAAGCAAAGAAATTAAATTATTTATTCCACATTTTTTCCAACAGTATTTTCCTCTTTTACAATGTCTTTTAACTGAGGGAGTTGGTTTAAGTTGTTCAGTCCGAAATAATCCATAAACAGTGAGCTGGTGCTGTAGAGAATAGGCCTGCCTGGTGTGTCTGCCTTTCCATCAATACTGATGAGCTCTTTTTCAAGCAGGCGCTGTACAGAATAATCTGAATTTACACCTCTTATCTGTTCAATTTCCAATTTGGTAATGGGCTGACGATAGGCAATAATGGCCAGTGTTTCCATGGCGGCCTGGCTTAATTTTTTTTTAGACCGGTGTAACTGGAGCTGGTTAACGGTTTCGTGATAGTCTTTTTTCGTAAGAAATTGATATCCATTGTTTAAATAAACCAGTTCTATGGCAAAGTCTTCGTGACTGTATTTTTCTTTAATCTGTTCGATACTTTCGAATACCTGTGTTTCGATAAATTCTTCATTAAAAATAGCGTTGAGGGCAAGTATAATTTCCTGCACGCCTATACTTTGACTGGAAGAAAATACAAGGGCTTCGATGTGCCTGGTGATATTGTGATTGGGCATATACAAAAATAGAATTTTTGGGCATAAAAAAAGCGGTCTCGCTTTTAAAAACAAGACCGCTTTCAACACACAAATGAAACCTGAATTAAGATATAGTTTTAGGTTAGGTTATTAAATCTCTATATCAATTCTATAAGAACGTCTTTGATAAACATTATCGTTTATTTCTAACACAAGTTTAAGGCTAAAGAAGGTTCGATCATTGTTCTATTTAGTGAGTGGTATTAATAATTGAGTAAACGGTAAAATTTCTATTTTAACGGTATAGAAATGGATACAGTGGTACCGCTTGTTGTGTTCTGTCTTACGTTTAAGTGTATAGGTTTTGCTCCAATCTGCCCTAAAAGATGTAACCTTTCTTTGGTTAACTGCATGCCTTTACTAATGTGGGTACCTTTTTTCTCTTTTAGGGAGTTATCAATTCCAATCCCATCGTCAATAACTTCGATATTCAAATAAAATTGATCCTGCAGTTTAATATTGATCTGAATTTCACCGCCGGTTTCTTTTGGCATAATTCCATGCCATATTGCGTTTTCTACGTAAGGTTGCAACAACATGGATGGTATAAAGGTTTCTTCCTTATCAATGTCTTCTTCAATATTAATAATGTATTGCAGTTTATCGCCGAAACGGTTTTTCTCCAATTTTAAATAAAGGTTTAAATATTCAAGTTCTTCCTCTAAAGAGATGTAGCTTTTTGTGCAAATCTCTAAGTTTTTTCTGATTAATCTGGCAAAACCTGTTAAAACCTTATTTGCCGAAGCTGTATTTTGCGTATTGATATAATGTTGAATGGAATTCATCACATTAAATACGAAATGCGGATTCATCATGGCCTGGAGGGCTTGTTGCTCCAGCATTAAAACTTTGTTTTTTAGCAGCAGTTGTTTCTGTTCTTTATCTTTTTGCTCGCGGGTAATATAAACAGCTACCTTGTAAAAAATATAGGCCACGAGCAGTATTAAAATGGACAAGAACCATAAGCTTTGCCAGAAATGCTTTTTAATGGTAAAAGAAATTTTTGCCGATTCGCCCCAATTCCCGTTTTGGCTTTTGGCACTTACTTCAAAAACGTAATCGCCAGGTTGCAGGGAAGAAAAATCTAACCGTCTTGTCCTGGTTTCTATCCAGTCTGAATTTTCGTTTAAACGGTAACGGTAGGTAATATCGCTGGTCGTAAAATCAACTGCACTAAAGGTAAATAATATGGTGTTATTGCCTGTTTCAAAGGTGAAATTGCCCTGATCTACCGGTAAGCGCTCGTTATTCTTAATAATGGAAGTTACATAAACCTTTGGCAGGTTTTTAATAATGTTCTTGTTGTTGTATTTGAAGAGGATAAGTCCTTTGTTTGTGGCAAAATAAGCCGTGCTGTCATCAATAAATAAATTGTTGATATCATCACTCAAGAGGTCTTTTCCATAATCGAAATTGACTACGCTGGGCTGATTGGGATAATCTGTAATTTTATTGACGCCTTTATTGGTCAGAACCCAAATTTCGTTGTTTTTTACAAAAATTTTAGTACAGATATTGTTGGTTAAACCATCTTTCTGGGTAATTTGAGTAGTAATGCGGTTATTTTTATAAAAAATTAATCCATAGCCATCTGTTGCCAGAACAAGTGTACCATCAGGCAGTTCTTGTATATCATTTATCCTTTTGGTAAGCAATGGATTATTTTCGTAATGTTTGATGAGCTTACCTTTTGCAAACTGCGATAAACCGTTTACGTTCGAAAACCATAAGCTGCCCTCGCGATCGTAAAAAACATGGTAGGAACGATCTTTAAAAAAATCTTCCTTTTCCCGGTATTTTGCAGCGTTAAACTCAAATTTATTTCGCTTATCGGACAAGAAAACCACACCTGATGATAGTGCAAGGGCTAAATGATCATTATTTTGGCCAAGACTAAAATGTTTGATCACAAACATGGAGTTGTTCGATTCCTTTAAGTAACTTACCTCATCCTTACCGTTGTAAATATTTTTAAAAACACCCATGCCGTAATCGGATGCAAAATAGATCGATTGATCTTTTGGATCGAATGTAATCTGTTTGATGGTTTTATACTTTTTAAAATCATCAAGGCCAACTTCATTAACCTGGTAGTTATTAATGCTTAGTATATCAATAACGGCATCGTCAGTACCCAACCACAAGCGGTTTTTACCATCTTTGGTAATGCTTTTGATGACGTTACTGCTGAGGCCCGATTCTGCATCAATAATCGATAAACGGTTATTCGCATTCGGGAGCATGTAAATCCCCTGGTTGGTGGCAAACCAAATATTCTGGTTATTGTCTTTTATCACCTGGTTAACGGCAATGTCCTGTAAATATTGAACGGTTTTGCCATTTTTATCGAGTGCAAAAGCACCATTAGCATTCGATAGCCATACTTCTTTGCTGGTAACATCGTAATAAAAATACCCCGACATATTTTTGATCAGGTTCTGCGGAATCGGGATCAGATCGTTGATGATGCCATGCCTGTATTGCTTTAATCCGCCACTGTCTAAATAAAATAACGACCGGTGCGAACTGTTTGCAGCAGTCATATAAGAAAGTGGCTGGACTTTCGATTTCACCAGCGAAAAAGTTTTTCCATTAAACTGCTGTACACTTAAATCGCTATATGCAAAAATATTTCCCTGTTCATCTTCATGAATAAAAGCATTGATAAACTTGTCGTTCTGGTTGGGGGAGATGTACTTTTTGATTGTTTTTCCATCCCAGCAAACAATCAGGTTGGCATTGGTACCGAGCCAGATCCTCCCGCTTTTATCAACCAGGAAGGAGACGATTACGGTATTAAAATTTAGTTTTTTAAGTAATTCATCGTTATCCTGGTTGTAAAACTTTCCTTCCTTTAAGTAACTCAGCTGGCCGTTTAATGCAAAGAACCATAACCGCCCGTCTTTATCTTCCCTCATCTGGAGAATCTGGGTATCCGGAAGCCCATCTTCGATCGTAAAGTTCTGAAAATTTGTTCCATCAAAACGGCTCAATCCATTGTCGGTAGCAATCCATATAAAACCTTTTTTATCCTGTAAAATGTAATAACAGTTATTGCTGGCCAAGCCGTTTTTGGTATTGTAATGGGGAAGATAAGTGGTTTGAGCAAAAAGATTCTCAGGAGTGATAAATCCGAGGGTCAAAAATAAAAAAACAATAAAAGTGCGGCTGAAGCTAAACTTCAGGATAGCTTTTTGAGCTAATGGCCTCACTTTTAGCTGCTGATTAATGATCACTGTTTGCTTTGGTAAATAATTTTATTTTTTCAAAAAAATCGCTCGCTCTTCTTCTCGAAATATTAATGCTTTCGCCATTTTTCAGGAAAACCTGTAGTCCGTTCTTAGAATTATATTCCTTTAAGTGGTTAAGATTGATGATGCTTGATTTATGGATCCTCACGAACTGATCGGTTGGCAGCAGTTCTTCAAATTCCCTTAAAACCTTAGAAACGGTAATTTTATCGTGGTTGTTTAAGTGCACGATAGAATAATTACTATCGGCTTCGATGTAAATAATATCGTCAATATCGATCATTTTAAACCCTTGTCCGTAGGGTAAAGTCAGTTTCCTGATTTCGGTCCTGGAGCTCAAACTGGAGACTAAATTATTGATCCTTTCGTCGTTTTCATTTTGAACTTTAAACAGTTTAATGTGCTGAAAAACCTTTTCTACAGCAGTTTTAAGCTCATCGATATCAATTGGTTTTAAAAGATAATCGAGCGCATTGGCCTTAATTGCTTTTAACGCATACTGGTCATAAGCTGTCGTAAATATTACGGCTGCATTATGCTTTTGCGCATCGGGAATCAATTCAAAGCCATTGCCTCCGGGCATGGCAATATCTAGAAAAATCAAGTCAATAGGGTGATGAGCCAAAATATCTTTTGCCTCGCTTACAGATCTCGCTATACCGGTAATTTCTACCTGCGGACAGTTCTGTTGCAGTAAAAAAAATAACGATGAGCGGGCAAATTCCTCATCATCAACAATAATGGCTTTTAATATGGTCATAGCTATAGGTTGGTGAATGTATTAAAATGGTCTTATAAAAAAAAATGCAAATCAAAAAAACCGGTGTTCAAATTGTCACGTATGTATCATCAAACGAATTCAAAACCACTAAACATTAGATGAGTATGAAAAACAATGAACTAGAAACAAAAAGTGAACTTCAGGATGAAAGTTTATTTGACAAAACTGTAGGCAGAAGATCTTTTCTTCAGTATGCAGGCGCAAGCGCTGCCGGTATTGCCTTGGTAGCTGCGGGTTGTAGAAAAGATCGCGGTTATGACAATCCTGTAATGGGAGGTGCTACATTAGATTTTAAAGATGATTTCGGGGTGTTAAACTATGCGTACGCTCTGGAGCAATTGGAAGCCGCATTTTATGTAAAAGTTGCTTCTGCTCCGCCTGCAAGCTTCACTGCTGCTCAAAAAGCATATTTTCAGGATATTCAGTTTCATGAGATTGCACACAGAGAGTTTTTTAAAGCAGCCTTGGGTACAGCTGCAATAGGAAGCTTAGAGGTAAATTTCGAATCAATTGATTTTACAAGCTCTGCCAGTGTTTTAGCAACTGCAATGGCTTTTGAAGATTTGGGTGTTGCGGCCTATAATGGTGCAGGACCAAGACTTAAAAACGGAACCTTTTTATTATTAGCAGGTAAAATTGTTTCAGTTGAAGCCCGTCATGCTGCCTATGTTCGTGATTTGATTTCGAACGGATCATTTGCAGATCTTAATAGTCTAGCTTCACTAGGTGCCAATAATTCAGCCGGATTAGATGCTGCTTTAACACCAGATAAAGTTTTAAACATTGCTAAGACTTATATCAAAACCAAAATTAATGTAACCAATCTTTAATTTTTAAAATCAGAAAATCATGAATATCGTAAATATATTAGAAGAAATTGAAAAAGTTGATGGTGAAATCTATGAGAGATTAAATCCAAGAAGAGCCGCAATGAAAAGCTTTTTCAACATAGGAAAGAAAATTTCATTAGCAGCTATGCCTTTAGCTTTAGGTTCAATGTTCCAGAAGGCTTATGGCCAAACTACTTTACCTTCTGGCGTTGTTGATGTATTAAACTTTGCGCTGTCGTTAGAATATTTAGAATATCACTTTTATAATCATTGTATTGTAGGTAAAACTCCCGGATCTGCAGTAATTGACGTTACTTTTAATTTTCCTAATGCTGCCAGCCAGGCCGCCATTACCACCATTCGCGACCACGAAAAAGCACACGTTGATTTGTTAGTTGGTGCTTTGGGTAGTTCTGCCCGTGCACCTATTGCCTACGCAGATACCGATTTTAGGGCAGGAGGAGCATTTGCTACTGTTTATTCTGATTATAATACCTTTTTGGCTGTAGCACAAGGTTTTGAAGATACCGGAGTTAGGGCATACAAGGGCCAGGCAGGAAATTTATTGGTTAGCCCTGGTGTACTGCAAACCGCACTTCAAATTCATTCTGTTGAGGCACGTCATGCTTCACACATCCGTCAAATGCGTACTGCTGCAGGTTCTGCCGTTTATAAACCATGGGTTAGCCTTGGTGCTTCTGGACAGGCAAATGATTCAGGGGTTGCAGCTGTTGATGCTGTTTACGCAGGTGAAGATTTAACTGTACAGGCCGGAGCAAATATTGTAGGCATTGGCGGTAATGCAGGCATTACCAAAGCAGCTGCTGTAGAAAGTTTTGATGAACCTTTAGATAAAGCTAGCGTAGTTACCATTGCCAACTTATTTTTAAGAGACGGTAAAAAACTATAACAGTACACACTATAATATTGACATTATTGATTAGGTAATGTTTAGTTTAAGGTAGGGAAGTAGAGCTTTGGTTCTGCTTCCCTTTTTTATGAAAATTTTATTAGGATCTAAGATTTGTACATCTTACATGGGCTCTGTTTACCTGATTAATAGGTAATCACCTGCTCTTCCAAGTGTTCTGGTAAATCCCTGTAATTGTATTTCTGTCCGCGCAACTGGGGCTCGAAACCAGCAGCCCTTATCGATTCCTGTATACCTTTTGCGGTAAAACGGTGTGGGGCGCCTGCTGCCGAAACTACATTTTCTTCGATCATAATTGATCCAAAGTCATTTGCACCTGCGTGTAAGCAAAGCTGTGCAGTTGTTTTTCCAACGGTTAACCAGCTGGCCTGGATATTTTTGATGTTTGGTAACATGATCCGGCTCAAGGCAATCATACGGATATATTCATCAGCGGTTACGGTATTGCTGATCCCGCGAAGTCTTTTTAACAAAGTACCATCATCCTGGAAAGGCCAGGGAATAAAAGCCAAAAATCCATTTGCATCAGCAGGTTTTTCACTTTGCACCTGGCGGATCCATACCAAATGTTCAAAACGTTCTTCGATGGTTTCGACATGGCCAAACATCATCGTAGCGGAGGTCGTGATATCCAATTGGTGGCAGGCTCGCATCACATCCAGCCACTCCTGTCCACCGCATTTACCCTTAGAGATTAAACGCCTTACACGGTCGTTTAATATTTCAGCACCAGCACCCGGTAAAGAGTCCATCCCGGCTTCTTTTAATGCTTTTAATACTTCGGTATGAGTTAACCCTTCCAGTTTGGCCACATGTGCGATTTCAGGCGGACCTAAAGCATGGAGTTTTAAATCAGGATATAATTCTTTTAATTTTTTGAACAGATCGGCATAAAAGGCGAGGCCTAAATCGGGGTGGTGGCCGCCCTGTAATAACAATTGATCTCCTCCCAGGCGGAAAGTTTCTTCAATTTTAACCTTATAGGTTTCAATGTCGGTAATATAACTTTCTTCGTGGCCTGGCCTGCGGAAGAAATTACAAAATTTACAATTTGCAATACAAACATTAGTGGTGTTTACATTGCGGTCGATCTGCCAGGTTACTTTGCCGCTGGGTACTTGAATTTTTCTGAGTTCATTGGCTACGAACATCAAGGATGCCGTATCGGCATGATGGTATAAATGTACCCCTTCTTCGAGGCTTAAAAAATCAAAATGTAATGCCCGTTGCAGTAAATCGGCTGTGTTCATAACACAAAGATAAGGAAAAGGGAGGGAAGGTTGAAGGTGGATGGTTTAAGGTTTGTAAAAAAATAACAGTGAGCGGCGAGCAACAGGCGATTGGCGAGGAATTGCCTTCATCCATTTTCCATCTCGCGCTATCCATCTTTTGCTATTTTACAATCTCTGTCATTTTACATCAAGCATTTTCCCTTAAAATAATATCTTTACCGTTCTAAAATTAGATATGGTAGATTTTAATCGTTTTACACTCGCCAATGGATTAAAGGTTTTGGTACATGAAGATGCAACAACCCCAATGGCTGTTTTAAATATTTTATATGATGTGGGAGCCCGCGATGAGGACCCGAACAAAACCGGTTTTGCACATTTATTTGAGCATTTAATGTTCGGCGGATCGGTTAATATTCCAAGTTACGATGAGCCTTTGCAAAGGGTGGGAGGCGAAAACAATGCTTTTACGAGTAATGATATAACCAATTATTACATCACCCTTCCTGCCGAAAATATCGAAACTGCATTTTGGCTGGAAAGTGACCGGATGTTAAGTTTGGCTTTTTCTGAAAAAAGTTTAGACACGCAACGAAATGTAGTAAGCGAAGAATTTAAACAACGTTACCTCAACCAGCCTTATGGTGATGTTTGGTTAAAGCTGCGTCCGCTGGCTTATAAAAAGCATTCGTACCGGTGGGCTACCATCGGAAAAGAACTTTCTCATATCGAAAATGCAACAATGGATGATGTGAAGGCGTTTTTTAAAAAGCATTATACGCCACAAAATGCCATTCTGGTTGTTGGCGGAAATGTAAAGACGGAAGATGTAAAAAAACTGGCCGAAAAGTGGTTCGAACCAATACCCGCAGGTGAAAAATATAACCGCAGTTTAGTTCAGGAAGATCCACAAACGGAAGCGAGGCAGGAAACTGTAAAGGCAAATGTACCGCTCAATGCCATTTATATAGCTTTTAAAATGCCTGGGCGTTTAAATGAAGATTATTACGCTTTCGATCTTTTATCGGATATTCTATCGCGCGGACAATCTTCCCGCTTGTATAACAGTCTGTTAAAAGAACAGCAGCTTTTTAGCGATATTAACGCCTATATTTCGAGTAGTTTAGACCCTGGTTTATTTATTGTTGAAGGTAAATTGGTGGAAGGTGTTGCCATTGAAATGGCAGAAAAGGCCATCTGGGCAGAACTGGAAAAGTTAAAGGCAGAACTGGTTTCTGCAACAGAATTGACCAAAGTAAAGAATAAAGTGGAATCGGTACTCGTTTTTTCAGAAATGAGCTTGCTGGATAAAGCGATGAACCTGGCTTATTATGAATTACTTGGTGATGCTGCTTTGTTAAACCAGGAAACTGAAGCATTTTTAAAGGTTCAGGCCGAAGATATCAAAAGGATATCAAATGAAACTTTTAATCCCAACTCATCATCAACTTTATATTATTTAACCGAAAAAAATGCTTAACAGACAACAGCCACCTGATTTTAAGCAGGTATCGACTATAAATTTTATCCAGCCCGAAAAAAGAGTGTTAGATAACGGTGTGCCCGTTTTTACTATTTACTCCGGGGAGCAGGATCTTGTGCGTATTGAATTCATTTTTGAAAATGTAAACTGGAAACTCGAAAAGCCTCTGCAGGCGATAGCAGTGAATACACTGATCAATAATGGAACAAATAAATTAACCTCAAAGGAAATAGCGGAACAGATTGATTTTTATGGTGCATTTTTTCAAACTGAATATGTGCAGGATCAATCGTTGGTTACCTTGTATACCCTAAATAAGCATTTGCATTCGGTACTTCCTATTGTTAAAGATGTTTTATCTGACAGCCAGTTTCCGCAGCACGAACTTGATATCTATATCCAAAATCAGAAGCAAAAACTGCAGGTAAACCTAAAGAAGAACGATGTTCTTTCGAGAAAAGAATTTGCCCATGCTTTATTTGGTGATACAGCTTATGGGGTGAATATAAAAGCTGAGCATTATGATGCTTTAAAACGCGAAGACCTGATTGAGTATTTTAAAGCTGCTTACGCACCAAACAACTGCACCATTGTAGTTTCAGGAAAATTTAACGATGCCGGTTTTAATCTGCTGAATGATGCTTTTGGAAAGGATTGGGAAAAAAGTAATGCGGTAAAAAACAGTTTTAATTTTAGCACTAAGGATAAAAAGAATATTTATATCGAAAAACCAGAGGCCTTACAATCTGCTATCAGGATTGGACAACTGGCGATTAACCGTAAACACGAAGATTTTTCTGGACTCCAGATTTTAAATACGGTTTTGGGTGGTTACTTTGGATCACGTTTGATGAACAACATTCGTGAAGATAAGGGCTATACTTATGGCATTGGTTCGGGTATTTCATCATTGCAACAGGCAGGTTATCTTTTCATTGCCACCGAAGTTGGTGCTGATGTTTGCCCGGCAGCCCTACAAGAGATTTATAAGGAAATAGATATTCTGAAAAATGAACTGATAGGGGACGAAGAACTTAACCTGGTACGGAACTATATGCTGGGCTCAATGCTAGGCAGTTTGGAAAATGTATTTTCGCATGCCGATAAGTTTAAGAATATTTACTTCTCCGGCCTGGATTATTCTTATTATACCAATTATATTGAAACTGTGAAAAAAATTACTGCCGCAGAATTATTGGCATTGGCCAATAAATATTTTACCACAGAAAACTTTACTGAAGTGGTTATCGGGAGGAAATAAATTTCAATTGTTCTCTAGAATGCGTCATTTCGAGCGGAGTGCAACGAAGTCGAGAAATCTACCGAGATAGATCTCTCCATTTCACTGCGTTCCAGTCGAGATGACGATCCTAACCTAAATCTACCTGTACTGACATAAATATGCCGTTTGTACAGTTGTTTTTACTTTAAATGATGAGTTTGCAGGTACTTCAAAACTATTCCCTGCTTTAATGCTTTGCCAATCCAAAGCACCTGGTAAAAGCGCTGTAAGTTCGCCTTCTATTACATGCATTATTTCTTTCTGAGCTGTTCCAAAGGTATATTCTCCCGGATTTATAACGCCAACAGTCGATTTTCCTTCAGTGGTTTCATAGCCTAACGATTTAACGTCGCCATCAAAATATTGGTTTTGAGTAATCATATCCTAATTATAATGTTTTTGCTAAGACGGCCTTTTGTTTATCAGCCTGGTAAATCTTTTTGTAAAAATCGACGTATTCACCGTATTTTTCAGGTGCATACTTCTTATTGTTCATGGTTTGTGTACGGTTATAAACAATTGTATTGTCTTTAACGCTGAATTTAGCAGTATACGATCCAAATTCGGATGTAATGCTGATATCTTTTGGTAAAAACTCTACATTATAACCCTTAGGCAGAACATAACTGATTTCATCATCATCATTATAGCCAAAAGGAACCGCAAAATAGGTTTTCCGGTTTTCTATTTTCAGCGGTACACTCTCGTGTCGGTTAATCTGGTTTACCACCAAAAACAATTTATCGCCGCCCCTGGTCAGTATTGGATTGGTTTTAAAATTGATTTCTTCTGTAAGCAGCGGCACTGTTTTATCAGGTTGCAGATACTTGTAACTGGTGAGTTCTGCCATCGGAATCGGGCTGTTTTCGATAATTTTTTTCCTGAGTTCTACAGGTTCCATCAGGGTCATTGAAAGATTTTCTTCAAATTGTGCATTGGCATAAGTAGATCTGATTTCAGAATCAGCTGTACCATCTTCGGCCAGTACAATTTTGGTTTTTCTGATCTGGTAGTTTTCCTTCGGATTGTAAACAGGTGTATGTACAATTTTACCACCTTTTTCGGTAACCATCAGAACATTACGGTCAGAATTGCTGTAGCCAATAAAACCCATTGGCGTATATTGGCTGGTACACTCTAAAAAGGTTGTATCCTTTTCAAGTGGGATACATAAAATCATATGATTGGCCTGTCCTACGCTAGAATAATTAGGGTTTAAGCTGGGCATATCATTTCCGATTACTATCAAATTTGAAGGTATACCGGCTTCGTTAAGCAAGGCTTTCATATAGTTAGACAAAGCTTTACAGTCGCCGTAATTTACCTGTGCCACTTTTTCGGCTAAAATTGGTCTAAAACCACCAATCCCCAGCTGAACACTTACATAGCGGGTATTCTGCTGCAAATGGTTGTATAATATCCTGATTTTTTCTTTAGTTGTTTTGGCATCTTTAACCAGATTCTGCACCATCAGTTTGGTGGCTTCAGGAAGTTTATTTCCCCCTTGGTTCAGGTTATATAACCACGAACCGAAATTTTGCCAGTTATCGAAATTTCCCGACGAACCATCAAACTCAAACTGGTTAGGGTCGGCTTTAACCCAGGCAGAAACATTATCGATCCCCGTACTCAGAGGCTCGCTTGAAATGGCAGCAACATTGGCACTTTTCCATTTGTACTGCACCTTTTCGCCTATAATTACCGAGTCGGTTGGTAAATTACGGCTGGTAAGGTAACGCATTTTATAGTTTTTTGCCTTTTGGATGGTATACGCCGATTTTTCTACTGATACGCCAAAACCTTTAATATCGCGCCACGATGGAAAAGAAAGCAAGCCATTATAATCCTGGCTGTAGCTATATTCTATGGTGTAAGGGTAATTTACGCTTGCAAATTTTAAGAGCTTTAACCTGTTATCCTCAAATATTGAGAAATCGGAAATCAGGCTTTGGTCTTTAATGTCGGAACTTTTGTAATCCTTAACTTTTTTGCCGCTGGCATCGTAAAGGGTAGCCTTGATGTTGTAAATACTGCTAAATTTGTCATAAACCTCGGCCATTTCGCTGTATTCATCACCGGCTTTGTTCAAAATGGTGATGGCTACCTTATAATCCATTCGTGCAGCACCCAAGCCTTTTATATCGAAAAAAGATTCTTCATTCCTGATTACCACAGCGGCATCTGTTTTTAGGTTTTCAGGGATTTTGGCTACATCGTAATCTGTTTGTGCAAATGCACTGCCCGTTGCTGCCAGTATTCCAATTGCTAAACTTAAATAGTATTTCATTAGCCTTTCTTTTTAAATACGATTTGTTCCGCCTGTTTTTCTACCACAGTTTTAAACAATTCTTTTAAATCGAAATATTCTTCCGGGGTATAAAATGATTTATTAACGTTAATGGTGCTTTTTACCATTAGGGTTTTACCTTCTGAGATGTAATTGATGGTGAAAGTTCCATTTTCTTCGGGAAGTTTGTAAATACCGCCTTTTGGAAGTTTATCAATTTCGTAATCTTCAGGAAAGTTTACGGTAATGCGGTAGCTTTCCTTAAATGGATAGGCAAAATCAACAGGGAATTTGCGCTGCTCCAGTTTGAAGAGATTTTCTTTTGTTCTTTCGAAAAGGAGGGGGGTAAAATAGACCAGGTTACCGGCTTCTTCTACATTATCTTCAATCACCACATCCATACTTTCGCTTAATAGCTCGTCGAGGTTGTCAAGATTATCTATTTTATAGGCAGAAACTTCAAGACCGGTTTTATCTTTTTTAAAAGCTTTGATAAATTCTGTTTCGTTATTGGTTTTCCGGTATTTACTGCGCAGGTTTAAAGCTGCATAACCTTTCGAATACTGATTGATTTTTCCCGATAGTTTATGCGTTTTATCCAGCACCATATTGTAAACAAAAACCTTTTCGCTTGCAATACTGGGTTCGGTAGAAAGCCATTTTCCGTTTAGGCTTTTAAAATCCATATAAAAACCCTGGTGACTCAGGTTTTCGTAATCCAACATCCCGACAGGCAAATCCTTATCGGTAGCATCAAGGAAATACAGCTGGTTCCCAATCTCGGTAACAGCAATCACATTGTTAAATGCCGATATCAATGGGTAGCCTGGGTGCATTCCATTTTCCCTTGTACTGATCAGCACAGGATAAGCTTCGATTTTTGCTTCTTTTAATAAACTCAACAAAGCCAGGTTGATATCGCCAGATGAACCTGTTTTCTTTTCGAAGAGCGTTTTGGGATTGGTGCCACTCGAATATCTTGAATAGTTTTTATCCCATTTAACATTGTTTTTAACGTGATTCAAAATGAGCTTTACTGTTGCCAGTGTATCTTTTTCCCCCTTTAAAATGCCTGGAAGCACGGATTTGGCATAACTGTTTTTATTGATATAAGCGCCAAAGTTTTCATCCTGTGCCAATTCGTTGATAATTTTAGACCAAGAGCCATTGTAATCGCGATAAATATCGTTAGGGAAGTTGGTTGCCCTCAACTCGAATTCTATTTTCGGATTGTAATCATCCATGGTGGTAACATAGGGTTCATCCTTTAATGCAGGAACATTGGCTACGCAGTATTTATCGTATACCGCATTGGAATTTAAGCCGGATATGTAAGAGGCATTCACATTTTGATGAAGCGGATGATCGATCTGGTAATAGCCACTCATATTGGTCTTATAATTAAAGTATTCAGGTATTCTTACATTATATTCAGACCATAGCGTTGGAACACTCGACTGGAATTTCCATCCGTGCAGTTGAAATATAAAATCTGATTTGATTTTGTATTTAAATTCGATGATCGATCCTTCCTTTACATTAGGAAGGGTAAATTTCTTGATCACGTAGTTTTTGTTAAACTCTTCGGTAAATTTGGCGTCCTTGTTGAGCTTACTTGTAATCATTTTGCCATCAACCATGTTATAGGTTGCAGCGTCCATGTAGTTAAGGTCTTCTTTGGCAGATCCACTGTTTTTGTAAAGTTCTACCCTGAAATTGGCCAGATCATAACCATTTTTGTTCAGGATTTTATAACGGATATGCCTTTCGAAAACATAAATAAAATTGTTTGTGGTAGGGCTGATTTCAAAATAACAATCGCCTACATCGAATAATTTAATAGCCGACGCGGAAGAGTCCGGGCCAGAAATCTTTGTTTCAAATTCTGCCGGGGCAATTTTTCCGAACTTAAATTCTCTTTTAACGTTTTGGTCTGTTTGGGCATAGAGAGTACCAACTCCAATGCAAAGCATTAAAGTCAGAAACCTGAGAGCATTTTTCTGCATGATGTAAATAGTTTGTTTGTTGGTGCAATTATAAAAACAATCTTTTAATTATTTAGAAATAATTGTAGCCCAATACCTAATTAAAAAGGGATATCAAACATCAGGCTTTTGTTATACATTTCTCACTTTAATAATGATACTTAAACATTGGTGATAATCGTTCCATTTAACGCAATTGTCAGACAAGCTCAATATTTAAGCATTTTTATCTTTATGCTTTTATTTTCGCGTTATTTCCGTATCTTTGCCTGGCAAATAATAAATCTTAATTTATTTGCTATGCAACTCGATTCCACAAAATTTATTGCCACAGGTTTAACTTACGACGACGTCCTTTTGGTGCCAGCGTATTCAGAAATTCTGCCGCGTGAAGTAAATACATCTACTTTTTTAACCAAAAAAATCAAACTTAACGTTCCGTTGATCTCTGCAGCAATGGATACCGTAACAGAAGCCGAACTTGCCATTGCCATTGCGCAGAATGGAGGTATCGGGATGTTGCACAAAAACATGACTATCGAAAGACAAGCTGCCGAGGTGCGTAAGGTAAAACGTTCAGAAAGTGGAATGATCCAGGATCCTGTTACCTTATTGGAAACTGCGGTTGTGGCCGATGCTTTCAAAATCATGAAAGAACATAAAATAGGTGGAATCCCGGTAGTGAGCAGCGACAATAAATTGGTTGGTATTATTACCAACAGGGATCTGCGTTTTCAGAAGGATATGAAAAGACCGGTTTCTGAAGTAATGACAAAAGAAAACCTCATCATTGCGCCAGAGGGCACTACATTGATACAGGCCGAAGAAATTCTTCAGAACCATAAAATTGAGAAACTTCCGGTAGTAAGCAAAGATGGCTACCTAAGCGGTTTAATTACTTTTAAGGATATTTCGAAAGTTAAAAATTATCCGGTTGCCTGTAAAGATGAGCGCGGCCGTTTACGCGTAGGTGCTGCGGTTGGGGTAACTGCCGATACCATATTAAGGGTTGATGCTTTGGTTGCCGCTGGTGTTGATGTAATTACCATCGATACTGCACACGGGCATTCGAAAGGGGTGGTTGATAAATTAAAAGAAGTTAAAGCTAAATATCCTGATTTACAGGTTATTGTTGGGAATATTGCTACCGGTGCTGCTGCTAAATTTTTGGCTGATGCAGGTGCTGATGCCGTTAAAGTGGGTATTGGTCCGGGTTCTATCTGCACTACAAGGATTATTGCCGGTGTTGGGGTTCCTCAATTATATGCAGTATATGAATGTGCCAAAGCATTAAAAGGTACCGGCGTGCCGGTTATTGCAGATGGTGGTATTAAACATACCGGCGATATTGCAAAAGCTATTGCATCTGGTGCCAGTACCGTAATGGCAGGTTCGTTATTTGCAGGGGTAGAGGAATCGCCAGGCGAAACCATTATCTACGAAGGGCGTAAATTTAAATCTTACCGTGGAATGGGGTCGATTGAGGCTATGGAGCAAGGATCTAAAGACCGTTATTTCCAGGATGTGGAAGATGATATTAAAAAACTGGTTCCGGAAGGTATTGTAGGCCGTGTGCCGTTTAAAGGTACCCTGGCAGAAGTAATGTACCAGTATATTGGTGGTTTACGTGCAAGTATGGGTTACTGTGGAGCAGCAGATATAGCGGCTTTGCAAGAAGCACAGTTTGTACAGATTACCGCTGCAGGTATGCGCGAAAGCCATCCGCACGATATTACGATCACTAAAGAAGCACCTAATTATACTAGATAGGGTTTAAGGTAAATACCTATCTTATTGATAAATAGAAAAAACGGGGCATCGGTTAAGGATAGCCTCGTTTTTTTGTTTTCAGACAGTCTAGGTTCGTATCGCCACCAACTGAAATTTATATATATGGCTTAGGTGAGCTAAGGTATCTTAACTGGTCAATTTTATTTTGAAAATGAGCGGTTTGGTGTCAATGGAAACATTAGCCCTGCTATCTCTTCAAGTCCTCGTTCGTACCTCACTGTGGTCTTTTCGTTCTATCAGGTTTATATTACCTTGGTCTGGTGCTGCTTGGCTTAGGTTGCTTAATGCAGAAAATACAAATCAATTACCTTGCCTTGTTTCGTGTCGACACGAATCGAAATTTAGTCTAAAAAACCTTGCAGGTTTTAAATCTCGCGATTGCAGTTTTTATTATACATGTATACTCTATGATATAAAACTATGCATCCCGAAAATATCGTTTCAGATAAAATTGTAAAGTAGAAAAATGCTCCAACATTCGATACGGTCTTCTTGTGAATTTTGGGAAAAAATCTCGAGACATCAATCTGTGCTTAAATGAGATCGATAATTTTAGAAAATTTAAATAGAAGATCACTTTTAACGCGTAAAATATTCATAAATTGCAGTACATCTAATACTACAAATGACAATTACGCTCTATCCTGATAACTATCATAGGCTTTTTGCACTATTCGAGACAATTTACCCTATAAGTGATCAACTTAAGGATGACATCATAAAGAACAGTGAGGTTCTTGAGGTAGCAAAGAAAACTAAGCTTTTGAATTCGGGAGACAAAAGCAATGCCATTTATTTTATCATTAGCGGCACAGCTCGGATATATTACCTTGATAAAGAAGGAAAGGAAAGTAATACATGGTTTCTTTTTGAAAACGAGTTATTGATTTCTGTCTATAGTTTTTATACAGGGAACTCATCATTTGAGTACATTGAAACTTTAGATGACTGCAAACTGATCTCACTTAAGCGCGAACGACTAGATTACCTATATAATAAATACATGGAGTTTAACTTTCTTGGAAGAAAACTTACTGAATATTACTATATGAGGAATGAATTGCAGGCGAATGAGTTAAGAATGCTTAGTGCAAAAGAACGCTATGAAAGACTTTTAGAAAGAAGCCCTGCACTTTTTCAAAGAGTTTCATTAAGCCATATAGCATCTTATCTTGGTATATCTCGAGAAACCTTAAGCCGAATAAGAAATCGCTGATTATTTTTCTTTTGTGATTTTAGTCAAAAACTCAAGGAGTTTTTCTCGTTAATTTTGCTCTATCTAAATTTAACTACAGATGAGAAAAATAAGATTACTATTTATCGTAGCTGTATTGGTAGTTACGATCACAAACCTTAAATGCACAAAAGAAGCATTTAATCTACAAAACGTTCCGAAAGAAGTACTCTCAAAAAATGCCAAAGACTATTCCGAACGTTTGGAAATAATCAGAAAAAGCTTTTACGAACAAAAATTAGATGAAAAGTTTATTCCAAAAGTCAAGCAAGATGTTACTTGGACTCCTGACTGGGATCATCCTGCCTCACAAGTTATAAACGATTCGGTTTCCTATGTGTTTTACCCACTGATTGGATTCTATGAAAAAGATCAACTTAAAGGAAAAGTAAAAACCTACGGAGCTAAATTTTATCTTATTGTTAAAAACGAGCATGATTTCTATAAGGGTGTTTACTTAAATGAACAAAAAGAAAATTCTACGAACTTAAAAGTAAAAGTTGAATTAGGAAATTTCACTGGAAAATTACTTCTTACCAATCTGAAAACGAAAGATGCGTTCTTATTAAAATATGTAGACGGTAAAGTTCAGGATAATCTTACAGGTGCTCAAAAAATTGCAAGTGCAAAACTGATGGCAACCAAGGGAACGGTTTCATATTGGGCACAACAATGTCATACTGAGATGAGATATTGTGTATATGCTTCAGATGGTTATAGCTATTGTGGTGGGGCTATTGATATTATTGTTAGTTATTATTGCCAATGGCCTTCCTCTCAATGTGGCGTTAGTTACTATATGATAGATTACGGAGAAGAAACGGTATGTGAGGACATTTGGTTTCCTGACCCTCCAGAAGAACCGTCTGATCCTGGGAATGGTGGCGGGAATGGCGGAAATGAAGGGGACCCAGGTACTCTTACTGAGACACAAATCACCGAAGCTGCCGTTTATGATGATGGCAAGCCAAAGATCGCTGACATCAAGAAATATACAAAATGTTTCAATGATGGCAAGCAAGCACAGAGCTATACAATGACTATTTATGTTGATCAACCCGTTGCAGGCCAGTCGGATTGGTTCAAGGTTGTGACTCCCGGGGTATCAACCAATAATCCGTTTGGAGTTCCCACAGGTTGAAGATGATTTTGAAAATAAAAGATACATTCTAACTAATATAAATAATAATGAATACAACTGCACAGATGCCGCAATTAGCTGGATGAATGCCGGCGGTGCTAATTTTTCAAATACTGCAATGGGGTTATTCAAAAACACACCCGGAAACTTAGGGCAAGTGCTCAGAGCAAAGAGTGGAGTAAATACCAGTCCAGGTTCAGGTATCCAAGGTAAAGGAGAATGTAATTAAATCGCGATGAAAAAGATAATTATTTTATTAATTGTAATGATTGTACTAAGCCTATTTTCAGGTATTTCAATCAATCAAAACTGGGCTTTTGTATTTCAGTTTGAATTTTTTGATTACCCTGAGATCCTTAAAGATGGACTAGAGGATAATGTACGAAACATCATTTTATGGATCATTATATTATTAGCTCATATTGGAATTGTAATGCTCCCTTTCCTTACAAAGAGCCATCATTTTAATAAATTGTTATTATGGTTTCCTTTAGTTTACCTTTTGGGTTATGTTTTTTTAAGCGCAGAATTTGTTTTTCTGCTTATACCTTTTATAATAATATGGGGAATAACATTGAGGTTATCTAAAAAACAAAATATTAAAGGAAAATGTATTTAGTAATTACTAAGTAAGTTTTAATTTGATTGTTGAAAGATCAGCATTATTGAACTAGCCATATATTCTTAGTCATATAGTAAGGTTACTAAATGGATTTGTCGAACATTGCCGAAATTGAACTAACATACAATCGTCATCCCAACACCGGGTGGTATTTTTTGATGTCGGATGTAAAGGAGGATGTAATTAAAATCGCCATGAAAAAGATTGTTATTTTATTAATCGTGGTGATCATACTAAGCCTTTTTGCAGGCATGTCGATTAATAGGAACTGGTTTTTTGTTTTTCAGTTCGAGTTTTCTGATTATCAGGATATTATACGAGCAGGTCACAGTAGCATAAGAGATAACTTACTGTGGGGAATTTTACTCTTAGCTCATTTTGGAATATTTTTGCTGCCTTTTCTCATTAATAGCGTATATTTCAAAAGGCTGCTTCTATGGTTTCCCATTATTTACCTTCTTGCATACCTATTTTTTCAACCTGAATTTATAATCTTATTAATCCCTTTCATAATCACTTGGGGTATAACGTTAAGATTAACAAAAAAAATAATAATCTCTTCTGGCAAGTCAATTTAATTATTATTTCACAGCAGGTAATTTTAAGGGCATTGGGTTGATCATCAATGTCCTTTCTGTGCTATTATGACAATGAAAAGCTACACATTTCGTTGATATATTATTAACGATTTTAGCGGCTCAACATGACTTAACCTGTGATGTTTTAGAAATCGTTACCGTCATAAAACCCAAATTAAGCCGCATTGCACTATATCAATTTAAACCTTAAGGTTTTGAAAACCTGCTAAGTCTTTAAGCAATATAAAAATCACAAAATAAAATTTGGCAGTTGGATTTTTTTAATATATTTGTCGACTAAATCTATAGGATTTATATAATAATTATGAGAACAAATCAAAAATCACGCTTTTATTGTTGTTGTTGCCATGCTAAAACAGTGATCGAATACTTTCGAACGGGACGTTAATCAACAATAAATAAACAAACTATCAACAAATCATGAACAAACTTTTATTCTTTTTCTTTTCATTTTCGCTTTCGGCAAGCATCGCTTTTGCCCAAAGTTCAATAACAGGTATTATAAAAAAATCCAGCGGCGAGCCCGTACCGCGTGCAACGATAAAAGTAAGGGGCACGAACATCACAGTAAGTGCCGATGATAATGGTGCTTTCAAAATTGATGCAAAGCAAGAACTGCCATTTTACCTTCAGGTAAGCTCGGTAGGGTACAAACCCCAGGACTTTCAGATTTTAAGGTATCAGGAAACACCTATAGAACTGGTTTTGGTAGAAAGTGCACTTTTAGATGAAATCGTAGTAACCTCACGCAGACGTTCAGAAGTTCTGCAGGATGTTCCTATTCCAATTACCGTAATTGGAGGCCGCGCAGCAGAAAATGCCGGAGCATTCAATGTTAACCGTTTAAAAGAATTGGTTCCTTCGGTGCAGTTATATGCCTCTAATGCCAGAAATACAACCCTTAATATCAGGGGTTTAGGTTCAACCTTCGGTTTAACCAATGATGGTATTGATCCTGGTGTAGGTTTTTATGTGGATGGTGTTTATCACGCCCGTCCGGCAGCAACCTCAACTGATTTTCTTGATATTGAGCAGATCGAAATTCTTCGCGGCCCGCAGGGAACCTTGTTCGGTAAAAACACTACCGCAGGTGCATTTAACATCACCACTACCAAACCAACGTTAACACCTAGTGCAAAAGTAGAATTAAGTGTAGGTAATTATAATTTTATCCAGGCTAAAACATCTGTTTCAGGAGCTTTGGCAAAAGATCTTGCTGCAAAAATTTCAATTTCGGGTACACAACGCGATGGTACCATCTGGAATACCAGGGAAGAGCGCAGATACAGCGGACAGAACAACCTTGGCTTTAAAGGTCAATTGTATTACACTCCTTCAGAGAAATTACAGGTGCTATTAAGTGGTGATGTAAGTATCCAGCACCCGGCAGGTTATCCGCTGGTAATTGCAGGTGTAACCACTACTGAAAGAAGCGCTTATCGTCAGTATGCCAGAATTATATCTGATTTAGGTTACCAACAGCCTAAGATCGATCCTTTTTCAAGAGAGATCAATACCAATACCCCTTGGCGCCACAACCAGTCAATCGGTGGTATATCGGTAAATGTTGACTATAAAATTGGTAAAGGAACGCTTACTTCAACCACTGCCTGGAGATTCTGGAATTGGGATCCTACCAACGACCGGGATTTCTCTGAGGTAGCGGCTTTAACCAAATCGCAGGGGAATTCGCGCCACGATCAATACTCGCAGGAAGTGAGATATGCTGGTAACCTAACTGATAAATTAAGTGGTGTAATCGGTGTTTATTTGTTGGGGCAAAATCTAAAAGGTTTGTCGCAAACTGAAGAAGTAGGTAAAGATCAATGGCGATTTGTGCAAACCAGTAACACCGGCAGTCAGGCATTATACTCAACCCCTGGTTTGTTAGATGGTTTTGGCATTAAAACCAACTCTACCATCAAATCGTTAAGTGCTGCTGTTTTTGCACAGGTTGACTGGGAAGTTTTAAAGAACTTGCACGTATTACCAGGCTTACGGTATACTTATGATAAAAAAGATGTTGATTATGATAGGGTAACTTATGGTGGTTTACAAACTAACGATGCAACATTATTGGCACTTAAGGCGGCTGTATATGCAAATCAACAGTTTACAACAAAGGTAGATAACAATAATTTATCAGGTAACTTCACCGTATCATTCCGCCCAAATCAAAACTTAAATGTTTATGGAACTTTTTCTACCGCTTACAAGCCGGTTGGTGTTAACGTAGGTGGTTTACCAACTACCTCAACAGGAGCGGCCGATTTATCGGTAGCAGTAGTTAAACCGGAATATGTGCAACATTATGAACTAGGTGCTAAAACAAAGCCATTTAAAGGTGCTATCGTAAACATCAGTTTATTTAACAGCGATATTAAAGATTACCAGACCAATGTTCAATCGCCACAGCTGGGTGTAAACAGGGGGTACTTGGCAAATGCCGAAAAAGTAAGGGTAAAAGGATTGGAAGTAGACGGATCTTATCAGCTGGAAAGATTTTTAACTTTAAATGCTGCTTTGGCTTATCTGGATGGCAAATACGTGAAATTTACCAATGCTCCACTTCCTTTAGAAGAAACAGGACATACCGAACTGGTGAATGGTGTTGCTACACAAGTGGCATTTAAAGATGCTTCGGGAGGTAGATTACCGGGTATTTCAAAATGGAATATTTCTGGTGGTACAGAACTGAGTACTGCTGGTAGCCTGGCCACCAGAGAAGGCAGATATTTTATTGCGGGCGATGCCAGTTACCGTTCTGAATATTCATCAAACCCTACACCATCAAGTGTACTGAATGTTAAAGGTTATGCCTTATTCAATGCAAGGTTGGGGTTCAAATCGGATAAATTCTCCCTATTTGTTTGGAGCAGAAACATTGCAAATAAAAACTATTACGAGCAATTACAGGCTGCTGCCGGTAACTCTGGTTTATATGCTGGCGTATTGGGCGATCCAAGAACGTATGGTGCAACCATCCGTTATGCTTTCTAATAGCTAAATTAACTTTTCTCTCATATATTTGGTTAAAAGGAGCGGTGTAAAATGCCGCTCCTTTTTTTATGTCAAATCTTGGTTTTCAAAACCTTTGAGTTTGAAGAAAAACACTTGAATATGTTAAGTGGTCAATATTATTTTGAAAAACAAAAGCCTGCTGCGCCGCGGACTTTCTCTACACTCAGGTTTATTTAACAAAACCGGTGGTTATTGGCAAGAAAATAATGCGATCATTTATACCTGACGAAGCCTGTAACAGCATTGTGCAGAATTAAAATTTATAGAAAGCCGATAAAATCTTAACTTCGGTAAATTTTAAAAAAAATGAATAAGCTTAATTCTGTTTGTGTATACTGTGGCTCAAACTTTAACGGCGACGTACAATTACGAAATGCGATAAAACAGTTGGCTGAAACATTGGTAAAGCAGCAGATTAAGCTGGTTTATGGTGGGGGTAGTGTAGGCGTTATGGGCGTTTTAGCCAATGATGTACTGGAGCTTGGCGGTTTGGTTACCGGCATTATCCCACAGTTCTTAATGGATAAAGAAGTTGGACATAAAGGAATTACTGAGATGATCGTGACCGAAAATATGCACCAGCGTAAACAGAAAATGGCCGATTTAAGTGACGGATTTGTGATTTTACCTGGCGGTTTTGGTACACTCGAAGAATTTTTTGAAGTGCTTACCTGGTTGCAGCTCGGTCTACATAACAAACCCATCGGTGTATTAAATGTAAATGGTTTTTACGATCCGCTGTTTGCTCAAATGGATATAATGGTGCAAAGTAAATTCTTAAAACCTGCCAACCGCGACCTGGTTTTTAACGAAGCAGATGCTGAAAACCTGATCCATAAAATGGATAATTTTTCTGCCATTCCGGATGAAGTTTGGTTTAGGGAAAGGAATTTAAGTTAATCATGCCCGCTTTATGGTTGATCTTCAAATGACTAATGCCAAGAAGAATATGAGCATAAGCGAAGAGTGTAACCATGATCTATGGACAGTTAGGCCATCAGCTACAAAACAGGAAATTTATAAAACCCGCCATGCGCAAAACGCTTGACACTAATACAAAATAACAATGCAAATTATAACATCACACGCAGAATTTGAACAATACCTTGGCAAGGAATTAGGTGTTTCTTCATGGCACACGATTACTCAGGAACAGATCAATAAATTCGCTGATGCTACTTTAGACCATCAATGGATACATGTTGACGAAGAACGCGCACAGAATGAAGGTCCTTTTAAGGCAACAATTGCACATGGTTATTTAACTTTATCGTTAATTCCCTACTTATGGAAAGAGATTGTTGATATTCAGAATTTAAAAATGGAAATCAATTATGGTATTGAAAGTTTAAGGTTTGCACAGGCTGTTACGGTAAACAGTAAAGTAAGATTAAAGGCTAAACTGGCTTCAATTATTAACCTGCGTGGCGTAACCAAAGTAAATATGGCTATAGAAATGGAAATTGAAGACCAGAAAAAACCAGCGTTTAATGGGGAAGTGGTTTTCTTATATCACTTTAACAATTAGTTATGAAGTTGTAGCGTGTAGCTGATTTTTAACGTTATTAATAAAAACAATTATGCAGATGAAAAAGATCAGCACATCGCTCATTTTAGTTTTAGCAGGTTTATTTATGCTTTCCTGTCAAAAAAACAAGAAACAAAACCTGTCTGCCGATTCATTTTTACCCATGCAGATCGGCAATTTATGGTATATGAACGATCAATCTTATACCGAGATAAAAGATACCGTTAGGATCAATAAAAAACTTTTTTATAAATTTTATTCCCTGGTTGGCGGCGATGCAGGTAGCGTGTTTTACCTGCGGATTGATGAGCAGAATAGGTTAGTGGAAAGTTATCCGGATAGCCCGGATAAAATCTATATCAGGGCAGATTTTAATGCAAAAATAGGAGATAAATTTTTTACCACCGGAGCAAAAGACGAAAACGACAATGAAGTAACTGTGGTTCAAAAATCAGACAATGAGATCACCTTTTCTTTCGACCCTGTTTATCATCCCAATCTAAAAGGGCATCCGTACGAAGTAAAATATATCAAGGGCAAAGGCTGGGCCGAAAAGTATCAAAAAATAAAAATAGACGGGGTAGTTTATAAAGGGTAGTTCAGTGCTATTCGTTTTGCTGCTAGTGTTTAACTTTCTGCGTAAATAAAACTTTGCGCTTTTTTCTGTATATGGTTCCCCGCAGATATAAGAAGATTACCGCAGAGATTTTAAAGTGATAACTCTGTGATCTCTGTGGTTTAAAAAAACAGTGTGAGGTACGCTACGGTTAAACCTTCCTGTAGACCAGAAACCGATTTGGTCAATACCGTTTTTCTAAAATTAAATTTAAATTGCCTCCATGAATATCGAATTCAATAAAAATGAGGATGTGAACAAACAGCTGGTTTACGAGCTGAAAACCAAACTCAAAAAAATCTATCTCGGTGGAGGCGAAAAAAATGCCGCGAAGCAAAAAGAAAAAGGAAAACTTTTAGCCCGCGAGCGTATTGCCTATTTAATTGATAAAGATTCTGACTTTTTGGAGGTCGGTGCCTTTGCCGCTGATGGTATGTATGCAGCGCAGGGTGGGTGTCCGTCTGCAGGAGTAGTATGTGGCATTGGCTATGTGAGCGGCAGGCAGTGTATGATTGTAGCAAACGATGCAACTGTGAAAGCTGGAGCCTGGTTTCCGATGACGGCCAAGAAAAATCTCCGTGCACAGGAAATTGCAATGGAAAACCGTTTGCCCGTAATTTACCTGGTTGACAGTGCAGGGGTATATTTGCCAATGCAGGATGAAATTTTCCCCGATAAGGAACATTTCGGACGGATGTTCCGTAACAATGCCATCATGTCGTCCGAAGGTATTGTACAAATTTCAGCCATTATGGGAGCCTGTGTTGCCGGTGGTGCTTATTTGCCGATTATGAGCGATGAGGCGATGATTGTTGATAAAACGGGTTCGGTATTTTTGGCGGGGTCGTATCTGGTAAAATCAGCTATTGGGGAAGAAGTTGATAACGAAACGCTTGGTGGGGCAACCACACACTGCGAAATATCAGGTGTTACCGATTATAAACACCCTAATGACCAGGCTTGTTTAGATAGTATCAAGAACATCATGAGTATGCTTGGTGCGCCTGAAAATGCAGGTTTCGATCGCATAGCAGCGGTTAAACCGAAAGAAAAAGAAGAAGAACTATATGGCATTTTTCCCGAAAACAGGGATAAGCCATACGAAATGATGGATGTAATTAACCGTTTGGTTGATGGATCCGAATTTGAAGAATATAAAAAAGGTTATGGTCAGAGTATTATCTGCGGTTTGGGCCGTATTGATGGCTGGGCAGTAGGTATTGTAGCGAACCAACGCAAAGTGGTAAAATCGAAAAAAGGGGAAATGCAGTTCGGTGGGGTAATTTATTCTGATAGTGCAGACAAAGCTTCGAGGTTTATCATGAACTGTAACCAAAAGAAAATCCCCTTGGTATTTTTACAGGATGTTACCGGTTTTATGGTGGGAAGCCGGTCAGAACACGGTGGTATTATAAAAGATGGTGCCAAAATGGTTAATGCGGTGGCCAACTCTGTAGTACCAAAGTTTACCATTGTATTGGGTAATTCTTACGGTGCGGGTAATTATGCCATGTGCGGCAAGGCTTACGATCCACGCTTGATTTATGCCTGGCCAACCGCAAAAATTGCCGTGATGGGTGGCTCGCAGGCGGCAAAAACATTGTTGCAGATTCAGGAAGCTTCTTTAAAAGCAAAAGGAGAGGTTATTACACCTGAAAAAGAAGCCGGATTGTTGAAAGAAATAACCGATAAATACGATAGCCAAACTACTCCATATTATGCTGCGTCACGGCTTTGGGTAGATGGGGTAATTGACCCACTCGAAACCAGGAAAGTAATTTCTATGGGGATAGAAGCAGCTAACCAATCGCCGATTACAAGGAAGTTTAATGTAGGGGTAATTCAGACCTAGTTTTTTATGCCAGGCTATATCTTTAGTGTTTTTCGTCCGGCACTGTTAATAAGTAAACTATGTTGACAATGTACGCTTGTTAACAATTATTTAAAGCATTAAATTTGCATTACGATTAATGAATTTCAAACACACAATATAATGTCACAAGAAAATGAGCACGTGCAGTGCTTAATTATAGGTTCAGGTCCTGCAGGTTATACCGCTGCAATTTATGCGGCCAGAGCCGATTTAAAACCAGTTATGTATACAGGTATGCAAGCTGGCGGTCAGTTAACGCAAACTACTGATGTAGAAAACTTCCCGGGTTACCCTCAGGGAATTATGGGACCGGAAATGATGGAAGATTTCCGTAAGCAGGCAGAACGTTTTGGTACGGATATCCGTTTTGGTTATGTAAGTTCAGTTGATTTTTCTTCAACTCCACATAAAGTAGTGGTTGATGAAATTAAAACCATTACAGCCGATACCGTTATTATTGCTACTGGGGCAACCGCTAAATGGTTGGGTTTGCCAAGTGAGCAGCAATACAATGGTTTTGGTGTTTCGGCATGTGCAGTTTGTGATGGATTCTTTTTTAAAGGACAGGATGTTGCCATAGTAGGTGCTGGTGATACCGCTGCCGAAGAAGCCACTTATTTGGCCAAACTTTGTAAAACCGTGCATTTATTGGTGCGCAGGGACGAATTCAGGGCGTCTAAAGCAATGGTAAGCCGTGTATTGGCTACCCCAAATATTGTGGTACACTATAATACCGAAACACAGGAAATTTTAGGTAACGGTAAAAACGTAACTGCTGTTAAAGTTATCAACAACAAAACCGGCGTTGAATCTGATATCGCTGTAGAAGGTTTCTTTGTGGCCATTGGTCATAAACCAAATACGGATATTTTTAAAGGCCAGTTAGATATGGACGAAACCGGTTATTTAACTACTAAGCCTGGTTCTACCTTAACCAATATCGAAGGCGTTTTTGCCTGTGGCGATGTGCAGGATATGTATTACCGTCAGGCGATTACCGCTGCAGGTTCAGGTTGTATGGCCGCGCTTGATGCTGAAAGGTATTTGGCCGCTAAAGAGCATCCCGTAGAGGCGTAAGAATATTTAAAATTATTGGAAAGAGAAACCAGCAATGGTTTCTCTTTTTTGTTCAGCCTCAAACTGAACCTTGTGTAACATTGTTTTCTGGTAGTGTAGTAGTTCCCCGAAGTAAACAACATTTACTAATACTCTTTGCAGCCTAACCAGCTCACCTGAACTTTTACCATCAATACCTTTTACTTACCGTTTTTTTTCTCTTTATCCAAAACCGTAAAAGTTTGTACCAGCCTTTCCCCGTTCTCATCAACTAAGGTTAAGGTATGTTTACCAGGCAACGGACTAACAGCCAATTGATGAAAGTTAGTGGTGGTGCTTATATATTCATTATCAATATGCCAGTATATTTTAGCACCAGGATTTCTGTGCGCTGCATTAATCACAATTTTACCTCTTGATCCATCCAGTTCTAAGGGTATATAAACTATTGCATTGTTTTTAGGGTAAATTACCTCCATTACATTATTTCCATCAGAAAGGTCACAACCGTCTTTAATAGGAGGAAGAGGCTTATAATCGCTATTTTTTATTTTGTAATAATATTCCATAGCTGGTGGTAAAATAAACCAGCTTTTGTGCTGCATGTGGGTTATACTTTCACATTGATCGGTAACCCTATAGGTACCGGTCCTGTCTAAATGGACCAATTTGTGAAAAGGACAAACGGCAGTCTTTTCTCCCGAAACAGGGACAAGCTCTTGTATTACATCGGTACAGTATTCTGATGCTTTGTAGCCGCTTTGTTTACAAATTTTAAGTTTTTTGAGTTTGGTTGTGGGAGTTTCGAACCACTTGCCATTGGGAAGTAACCTAAAAATGTCAAAGAGCACTGGTGCAGCTGCTTCTATTCCTACCAGGCCAGGCCTTCCTTCACCGTCAGCATTGCCTACCCAAACACAAACTACATAATCTGGTGTTAAGCCAATGGCCCAGGCATCACGAAAACCAAAACTTGTTCCTGTTTTCCATGCCACTCTTTGCGATGAAGAAAACTGTTCCCATAGGCCTTCGTCACCGGGTCTCATCACTTCTTCCATGGCGTTAAAAGTGGCCCAGATTGAACCATGGTCTAAAAAGGATGTACGCTGATAATCTTTTTCAGTTTTATTGTTGCTATTGAAATACCTTGCAGGTTTATAATCTTCTGGATTATACAAACCTTTATAGGTATTGAAGTGATTCAGCGTACGTACTAATCCCATGTAGGTGTTGGCCAAATCCCACATGGTTACCTCGCTACCGCCTAAAATCAGGGACAAACCATAGTGATCTGCCGGCTGGTTTAAAGTACCAATTCCCAATTTCTTAAGCTTATCATAAAAACGTTCGTATTTGTATTGCTGCAGCATTTTAACCGCAGGGATATTTAGCGAGCGGCTCAGCGCTTTATCAGCAGCAATGGCACCATCATAGCCAAGATCGTAATTTTGTGGCGAATAGCCTGCTATTTGAGTCGGAATATCCGGAACCAGGGTGTGCGGCAATATAAACCCATCATTCAGCATACTAGCATAGAGAAGGGGTTTTAGGGTACTTCCCGGACTTCTTGGCGCTTTAATCATATCCACGTGGCTTTGCAATCCGGTATTTTCCGGCTGATAGCTGTTTCCTACGTAACTGATTACCTGGCCCGTTTTGACATTGAGTACCAGGGCCGCAATATTGTTGATATCATTTGCCCTATAACGGTTGTTATACCGTTTTAATAGCGCATTAACTTTTAGCTGGATATTTTCATCCAGTGTAGAAGTAATTCTGGTAGAAGGAATTTTAAGACTGGCACGTTCTGCTTTAAAGCGGTTCAGTAGATGTGGTGCATTTTGAGGTAAGGGCATAGGCTTGCCCGGAACTGGCTCGAGCTTCGATAAATTAGCGGTAGCCTGATCGATGTATTTTAGCTGAGCAAGTTTATCCAATAAATCGTTTCTCTTTTTAATTAGCCTCGTAGCGTTTTTACCGGGGTGAACCAGCGAGGGGCTATTAGGAAGAACGGCTAATGTGGCCATCTCACCCCATGAAAGTGTTTTGGCATTACGGCCGTAATAACGCCAGCTTGCTGCTTCTAAACCTACAACATTGCTTCCAAATGGTGCATTTGCAGCGTATAAACCTATAATTTTTTCTTTTGAATATTTTATCTCTAAACGTAAAGCTAAAATCATTTCCAGTATTTTTTGCCAAACGGTGCGGTCCTGTTTGCGTGATAAACGGATTACCTGCATGCTTAAGGTACTGCCGCCACTCACTACACTTTTTGCCTTCCAGTTTTGACGCATGGCCCTGCTCATGGCCAGTATATCTACACCAAAGTGGCTATAAAACCGTTTATCTTCGAAAGCAATAATGCAGTCCTTAAATTTTACAGGAACGCTATCTGCTACAGGGAAGCGCCACTGCCCATCGCTGGCAATTGCAGCACTTAATAGATTGCCGTTGCTCGCCTCAATAACATAGGAGGTAGGCGTTTTGAAAAGCTTTGATGGTAATGAAAAAAGGAATGCCAAAAGCAGTACAAAACAGATGAGATCGGAAATAAGGAAAGCTTTTGGAATTTTGTTCATTTAATTTTTTTCTAAAATATCAAGTAATTTATAATTGATATAAAGTTTCTCTTTCCCCACTTTTGTTGATTTTAAGAAACCATTAGATTCTAATGCTGTAAGATAATTTCCCACTGTTTTAGGTGTTCCTAAATTTGCATTTGTTAGTGTTTGTCGTTTTGTATAAGGTAATTTGAATAAAATTTCAATTAAGTCTTTTGAATACACTTTAGGTAATTTTAATTTAATTTCACCAGCAGTTACATCCATTAATCTGGTAATATTTTCCAGTTGGGTTATACCTTTTTTCGCTGTAACTTCTATCATATCTAGCATAAAGATGATGTAAGGTTCCCAATTATTATTTTCGGTTACAGCTTTTAGATTTTTATAATAATCATTTTTATTCCTGATGATGTATCCGCTCAAGTAAATGGCAGGAATGTGTAAAAGCTTACTTATTTTTAAATATAATAAAAGCAAAATACGTCCGGTTCTGCCATTTCCATCAGCAAAAGGGTGTATTGCCTCAAACTGGTAGTGCATTACAGCCATTTTTATTAAAGGATCAAATTCTTTATTGGTATTTATGAATTTTTCTAAATCAGCTAATTTTTCCCTAATAATGTTTTCGCCAGTAGGTGGTGTATAAATTACTTCTCCTTTATTGTTTTTTAAAGTTGTTCCTGGGGTATTTCTAATTGCTGCCTGATTCTGTTTTATACATTGTACGATCTCTATGCATAAATTTGTACTGATAAAGGGTTTTTTCTCTAGTTTTTCTAAGCCCAGCCACAAAGCTTCTTTGTAATTTAAAACTTCCTTTGTTAAACTATTCTCAAAATTATTGTCAGCTACCAGATTTTTGTATAATTCATCATTTGTTGTAATAATATTCTCTATTTCTGAACTGGCTTTTGCTTCTTGTAAATGAATGGTGTCTAAAAAAAGCGTTGGGTTTGGTAAATTAACAAGTGCACCATTTAATTGTGCGAGCGCTCTGCTTGCAGAAATTGTTTTAAGCAATATCTTCTTAGTTTCAATATCCTTATTAGGAGGTAATAAAGGTAATTTATTGTAAGGTATTTCTCGTTTAAAGTTTTCCATAACAGAAGTAAATTTTACCTGTATAAATAATACGAGTGTAAATATAGTTAAAATTTACACTCGTAATTTGAACGAGGGTAAATTTTACACTCGTAACTTAAACGAGGGTAAAATTAAATATATTTTACCCTCGTTTTTGAGGCATTGATAATATACTTCTCTCTAGCTCTGGTCGTAGCGAGATGCTACGGACCAGTATTTGTCAATTCTATTTTACCACCTGTACCCATTTACCAGGCTCGGTTGCAGAAATATCGTTGTTGTACATTGCTTCGCATTGAACTGCCGATAAATAATATTTACCCAGGTAAGATGCATTAAGCAATACCTTATAAACCAGGCTTTCGCCTTCCCTCACATTAAAATAAGTGAAAACACGATCGTCCCTGATGTCCTGATAAGTATATGGAGATGAGGCCAAAATACTTTGGTTGTCATTTACCCTGGTATTGATAATTTCCCAACCTGAAGGAAAAATCTGGGTTAATGCCATTTGTTCGTAATACCCCATTCGGCCCGGATTTTTTATCGTTACCTCAGCATAGAAATCTGTTCCCTGTTTTAAGGTAGTAGGATCCAAAATTTTTCCGTTTAAACGTTTGTAGCTCACGCTCATATCCAAAACATCAGGACGGTTAGGCAAGAAGTTATTCTGACCAGAAATTGGCTGTCCTTCTAAAACCAGACGTACAAACAATACATTATTGCCATTATTAGTAACTGATGCAGTATTGCCTCTAAAGGTTACCGGTGTACTATTAATGTACTGATTTGAGTTTACCGGTGCAGTTTTTCCATCCAATACATATTGGTATTGCAATTTATTTGCCGATTGGTTTGAACCGCAAAACTTTGCAATGGCCAACAAACTGTAAGCCGTTGTTTGTGTACTGTACCAGGTATTTTCGCCTAGTTTAGCTGCTAAAGGTTGCAGTAAACCTGCAGCTTTTGCTTTCTGACCGAGCAGGGTTAGCGTTTCCAAAATCATGGCCTCATCGCGTACATCAGAGCCATAAGTTCCGCCTAATTGTTTATAAGCCTTAATAGATGTATCTAAACCCCTGATCATATTTTGAGCCACATCATTCTGTCCGGCAAGTTTATAAGCGGCTGCCAGGCGCCATTTTGCGGCTACAGATAGGTACTCGAAAGCTTTCAAGCGGTTCATGGCTGCCATTTCAGGTTTTTTAGCTAAGGCAAGCACATACAAACGGTAAGCTTGAGATAAATCGCCACCATAGAAATTATTGCTGTTTGGTACCCAGTTGGTTGCTTTTGATTTTTGAAAGCGTAATAGCTCATCCAAAAGTCCAACTGGTAAAGTATAACCTGCATTTTGAGCCTCTACCAGGAAATGACCGGCATAATTACTTCCCCATTCATCAGATGTGCCTTCTCCCGGCCAGTAAGATAAACCACCATCGGTAGTTTGAAAACCTTTTAGCCTGGTTATTCCAGCTTTGATATTTTTCTCTGTTGTGGCTTTTTGTTGTTCGTTCAATGGACTCAACCGATCTAAAAATAATTGAGGGAATATGCCCGAAGTGGTTTGCTCGATACAGCCATGCGGGTATTGGATAAGGTAGCCCAATCTTTTGCCAAGGTTGATTGCCGGGATAGATGAAACTTCCAGTGATCCGGAGTTCGTACCCGTCATTCCGATCGGTAAATAGTTTACTGCCCATTTAGTATGCGGCTGCACCGTTGCTGAAACCACATTGCTTACATAAGGGTTTGGATTTCTGATATCCATTTCTACATCGTAAACTGTTTTTTCAGCTCCGCTCTGCGCAATTACTTTTACTTTAGCAATTCCCACTGTATTTGGTGCTTTAACTTCAAAATAGGTCATTTGCTCGCCTGTTTGTTTATAGTAAAGCTGCTGTTTATTGGTACCCTGAACAATTAAATTACTGGCCTGAAGCTGAACAGATACATTTTTAAGGTTATTCTCTGTAGCAAACACCGTAACAGGTAAGGTGAAACTTTCACCCGGACCAATTACCCGTGGAAGAGTAGCCAATACCATTAACGGCTTTTTAACCTGAACCGATTTTTCTGCAAAACCATAAGCTGCCTCTTGTCCGGCAACTACCATTGCCCTCACTGCGCCGATATATTGAGGCAATTTAAATTTATGCGTTTTACTTTCTCCCTTGCCTATGGTAAATGGTCCCATAAATTTAACTACCGCTGTAAAGCGGTTTGCTTTTGCCGGATTGAGGTTTTTATTAATGGTTCCATCACCGCCTATACTTAAAATGCGCTCTAAATTTCCTCCCCAGGCACCCAGAACATAATCGAATAAATCCCATGTTTTAACACCCAGGCCTTCACGGGCATAAAATGCACCATGTGGATCGGGTGTTTTAAAACGGGTTAAATCCAACAGGCCTTCATCTACCAGGGCAATGGTATAAGTCATGGCTTTGCCGTTTTGTTCGCCCACCGTGATTGTATTTTCGGTTTCGGGCTTAATTTTATCAGCCATCCTAATGGTCGGCTTCAGGATGGTCTGCGGATCTTCTACCGAAAGTGGAATTGCCCCGTACATCCTGATTGGTAAATCGTTAACAGTTTGTGCATGAGGCTGTAATAAAGTAATGTTGGCGAAAACATTCGGGGCCATTTCTTTTTCAGCCTTAAACTTAAACTGTGTTTGTCCGGCTTTGGTATCCAGCCAAAATGTTTTTAGTACCCGGCTTCCGTTCTCAATGGAGATTAAGGCACGTCCGTTTTTCCCTGTTGGGATGGTTAGCGTAATGTCTTCTCCCACGGTAAATTTCTCTTTATTAGCTGTAAAAGACAGCATAGATGCTTCTGTAGGGTTATTGGCTTGCTCACGCTGCGCCCAGCCTGGCCAATCTATATAAACCGATTTTCCGGTAACATGTCCGCCATTTACATCACGTACCAAAATTAAATATCGGCCCCATTCGGGCTCGTCTACACGTAAATTCCAGCTTCCTTTTCCATTAAAGAGGTTTACCTGGTGGCTCTCTACCAGTTTGTTGTATTGGTTTTGGGTAAAGTTGGCGTACGTATACTGGTTGTCCTGTTCCCACCACCAGCGCCATTGTGTTTTATATAACTCTACCGTAACGGTTTTGGTGCCACTTAATAATTTCCCATCGGTATTCACATTTACAATTTCAATTTTGTGTTCTTTTCCGGTAACCAACATGTCGCTTAAACGATCGCCCTTTTCGGCGCGGATTCCTAAATAGCTATTATATACATGATAGGGAATGCTGAAATTATCGATACTGAAATTACCTCCCGGTTCGAAAACCTTGGTGGTGAAATTTGCCCTTAGTATACCCGGAGCAGTATTGTTCTCGTTCAGGTTGGTATTAATCTGAGCAGTACCATTTTGGTTTAAAGTGCCTTCGAAGATGGTTTTAACCTGCGATTGGAAGTTTACCGTCGGATTATCAAAACTAAAACCTTCAAAGCCTTTAAACTTGGTTTCGGTAGTATTTAAATTTACATCAACCTTTGCTTTTAAGTTTTGGGCAACTGCACCAAATAACCATTTGGCCGATAGGGTAGCGGCTGCTGTTCCGGTACCTAAATATGCCCTGTTACCAATATTGAAATCAATTTTCAAACGGTTTGGCATTACCGTTTCTATTTTTAAAGTTTTGGTAAAGGTGGCGCCACCGGCTTTAACTTTAGCCATCCAGTTACCAGTGGGCGATGTATTTTCAGTAGACGTTTTAAAGGTATAGAATCCATTTAAAGGTTTGCTATTAATTAATCTTTTGTAAAGTTGGCCTTTAGGATTATAAAATTCCATGGTTACCGGGTAATTGGCAGGAAGTTTCTTAAGCTTATCCTCTAAAACAAATGAAACAAATAAACTATCGCCTGGTCGCCAAACACCACGTTCTCCATAAATAAAACCTTTTAAGCCACTTTGAACTACATCACCACCCACATCGAACCTGCTTAAAGGCAGCGAGCTTCCATCGTCTAATTTAAGGTAGCCACGTTCTGACCCATTTTTAGCAATTAATAAAAAGGGTTGGCGCTTCAGGTCGAAGCTGGCAAGGCCGTCGCCATCTGTTTTAGTAGTGAAAATGATTTGTTTTTGGTAATCCATCAGTTCGAGGTTTACACCGCTTAATGGTTTTGCCGTCAATAAATCTGTTGCTACAACGAGCATGCTGTTATCATTGCCCCGTTTGGCTACCAAACCAATGTTTGAGGCAATTAAGTTTCTGCTGGCCCAGCGTTGGTTGGTATAAAAAGAAGGTGTACATGGATTGTCCTTATCATTCCATCTGTAGTTTGCCGGATAATAGTTGTTGTAACGTTGCCAAAAATCATCGTCTTCATCAATCTTCTCGCCATAACCTTCGTAATCACCATATTCATTTTCTTCATCACTTCCATCTGCTTTTTCTTCCCCGGTTTTACAGTTGTAAGCATTATATTCCTGTCTGAAACCGATAGTAACACGGTACATGGCGCCGGGTTCAGTACGGATCATTTTATCCAGATCAAGTGTAAAACGGTTCTTTTTATGGAGGTTTAATGCTTTATCTTCATCTAAACGTACTGTTTTCTGCAAAATTGGTTTTGCCACCCTGCGGAGTTCGTTTCCATCTTTATAACTATTGGTTTGGAAAAACTGTGGAATGTTGTTTTCATAAATTTTAATCACCGTTACATCAACAGCCTTTAAATTAATGGCTTCGAAAGGCAAAACCAGCTTTCCCGAATTGGGTAAAATACTGCCGCTGCCTGCAATGGTAACTGCAGGGAGTTTGTCTTCAAAAACGAGGTTAGCCACTTTTCCATTGGTAAGTGTTTTTGCATTGATGTTTTCGACCCCTGCATTTACACTCAAAGCATAGTTACCTTTAAGTTCTTCGGCAGCATAAACTTTAACCTGACTGGCATCTATGGTATACCTTAAATCGCTCAGGTTGCCAAGCGTAATCATGCCCGTTAAATCCTGTCCAACACCGATAGGCTCCGAAAATTGTACCAATGCATAATCTTCTTCGCCCTGAATAGCCTTCATGTCCAGAATTTCAAATTTGTTTATGGCCGGAACACGAACATCTACTGTTCCTTTTTGCTCGGCATCAATGGCATCGCCATCCCAGGCTATTTTTAAAGTTTGGTCGTTTCCGGTTTTTTTTATGCTGTCTATAGTGAATTTTGAGGTGTTTTTGGCCGGATCATGCTGCCATTTGATCTTTAATTTCTGATCAAAATCAAACGAAACCGTTTTCTCAATTTTGCTGGTTTCTTCAACATCGGCAGTAGCTATTTCGCCCGATAATTTCATATAATCAAGAGAAGTGTTGTTCTGGGAAACCAAACCATTTTGCGACAGCATGATACCTGGGGTAATTACTTTAAATTCAAAATCGAAATCTTCGAGGCCTTTTTCTGTGGCCGAAACTTCCGATAATTTAAATGTAGCTTCGTAATTTTTACCTGGTTTCAGGTTTTCATCAGGCCTAAATTCAACCGTTTGAGGATCTATCCAATAGGCTTTTCCCGAAATAGAAGGAGAGAAGTCGAAAAGTTTGCGGGAATCGGCCTTGCCCAGGTCCTGCATACCCGTTGCGGCATTGGCCAGGTGAACACGGATAAAACTCTTTTTCGAAATGGTACCGGAAGTATAAGCTTCGATATATTTTGCGTAGGCCTGATTATCCTCGTGGTTTTTCTTTCTTCTGTTGAAATAGATAAATACAATTGCTGCTATCGAAACAGCAAGCAAGCCGATAAAAATCAATTTCTTTTTAGGAGATGATTGATAGGTAGATGGTTTTTCCATGAATGAAATTCGTTAAGATAAATGGTAATGTTGCGGTTGCTGCAATTGCTATGCCGTAATTGTAATGATTAAACCGAACCCCCCGCTATTCTATCTGAAAATTAATTAAAATCGACGTTAAAAGAAATTATGTTGAAAATTAAAGCGAATGGTTTGTTCATTTGCATGGTTTTGGATAAGTTTACAGCATCAACCTCAATAAAACCAGATATGAGCAAGAAACTCTTAATTTTTTCGTGTTTGTTAATTTCTACACATTTTTGTTTTGCGCAGAAGGCCGAAGTAGAAAATGCGGTTACGCAATTGACCAAATTAATGATTACACCAGATAGTGTGGCATTGGATAAAGTGCTGCTTAATAATTTAAGCTACGGCCACTCGAGTGGGAAAATACAGACTAAACAGGAATTTATGCACTCATTACTTTCGGGAGAATCTGATTTCGTAGATATCAATTTAACCGATCAATCTGTTATCATGCAGAATAAAACAGCCTTGGTCAGGCATACCCTGAATGCTAAAACAAACGATAAAAATATTCCCGGTAATGTAAAGCTGTATATTCTTTTAATCTGGAGTAAAGAAAAAGCAGGATGGAAGCTGCTTGGCCGACAGGCGGTTAAGGTGCCTTAGGTTAGTTTGAAGTTTTCAGTTTTGGGAGCAGAAAAATGTGCTTGTATCCAATTCGTTTACCGTTTCTTAATTTATTAACCCGGAGGCTACAGGTCGAAATAGTACCCGCACTTTAAAGCTATTGAGTGGAAGCTCAGAGCTCACCGCTCTAAACGCCCAACTATTTTATCATCACCCCGGGCTTATTCACCAATGGTATTTTGATCAAATTTGAATCGATAATACTTTCGGGTAGAAAAATAAATTTTTTATCATAGATGGTGCTGCCAATGTAATAGCTTAACCAGTATTCGTTAGTTAAGCCAAAAACTTCAGGGTCAATGGCTTCCACACCAGCAAATGAATTTGCTTCCATGTCGCCAACAAAGTGTCTCAATACAGAAGTTTTTACCTGCTTTCCGTCTTTTTCACCATAACCTTTAGAGCTGATCAAAACATTTGTTATTGGTTCATTTTTTAAATTAATGAGATAAACCGTCCAGCTTCTTACTTCAGGAGTTTCGCCCATTAATACAACAGCCATTGCAATATCTTCAACTCTATTTTCTGGTAAATCTGCTTTCAAAGGGGGTAACTGTTTAAATTGTTTAATCGGTTAATTACAGGTATTAAATTTTGAATTTTTGTCAGTCATGTTCAGCTTGCCGAAATACTTACTTAAATGTCCTTCAACCGGCTCAGGATGACAATACTATTAATTGTCTATGCTCGCAATTTTATCTTGGTAATCCTAAAATCCTTTAATTCTGATCCTATTTTTTCTTTGCTACTGCTTTCTTTGCTGGTGTTGCCTTCTTCTTTGCCGGTGCTTTTTTCTTCGTTTCGAAAGCATTAGGTACCTGCTCTACAATCATTTTCTTAACTGTTTCCAAATCAATGTCGGCCAATTCTTCCGGCGTGTATTTTTGTTTGGTCGCCTCGTTGTTCCTTAATTTGAGCATTAATTTTCCAAAACGGATAAACGGTCCCCAACGGCCATTTTCGATCGAAATTTTTTCCGTCTCCCAGGTTTTAATGTACCTGTTGGCTTCTTTTTCAACTTTTTTGCTAATTAAAGTTTCTATGTTTTCCTGGGTAAGGTTATCAAAATCGTAACCTTTTGCCGGGATATTGATAAAAAGATCATTCCATTTAATAAACGGACCGAAGCGTCCTTTACCTTTTGTAACACCTAAACCTTCGTAATAAGCGATAGGGGCATCATCATCCATTTTTTGGCGGATAATTTCAACAGCTCTGTCGTAAGTAACCGATAGAGGTTCTTCATTTTTAGGAAGTGAGATAAAACTTTCGCCCCATTTCACATAGGGTCCGAAACGGCCAACCCCAATCACTACTTCCTTACCTTCAAAATCAGGCAATTGGAAAGGAAGTTTGAACAGTTCTAAGGCATCATCTAAGGTAATGGTCGCTACTGATTGGTTACGCATTAAGCTGGCGTAACGCGGTTTTTCTTCTTCGTCAAGCTCTCCGATCTGCACTAAAGGACCAAATTTGCCCACTTTGGTATAAACATTTTTGCCCGTTGAAGGATCAATACCTAATAAACGTTCGCCTGTAGCACGTTCAGCAGTTTCTAAAGTTGTTTCCACCTCACTGTGGAAAGGATTATAAAACGAATGCAGCATTTTGGTCCACTCCTGCAAACCCTGCGCAATTTCGTCGAATTCTTTTTCTACTTTGGCGGTAAAGTTAAAATCTACAATACCTTTAAAATGTTCTACCAGGAAATCGTTTACTACTTCACCAATGTCGGTTGGGAAGAGTTTTGATTTTTCGGCGCCGGTAATTTCAGATTTTATTTCTTTTTTTACCTGTCCATCAGCTAAAACGATAGCAGTATACTTACGTTGTTTACCTTCTCTGTCTTCTTTAACCACGTAACCACGGTTTTGTACTGTTGAGATGGTAGGTGCGTAAGTAGATGGGCGGCCAATGCCCAGTTCTTCCAGCTTTTTAACCAAACTGGCCTCTGTATATCTTGCCGGCGGGCGCGAATAACGCTCCGTTGCCTGCATTTCTTTTAAAAATAGTTCCTGGCCCTTGCTTAAAGGAGGTAAAATTGCACCACCTTCTTTTTCTTCATTTTCTTCATCATCGGTTGATTCGAGGTAAACTTTTAAGAAACCATCGAACTTTAATACTTCACCTTCGGCCACCAGGTATTCCTTGCGTGTTGAAGCAGTAATCTGAGCTGTTGTTTTTTCGAATTGTGCTTCGCTCATCTGCGATGCAATAGAACGTTTCCAGATCAGATCGTACAAACGTTTTTCCGAAATATCGCCATCTACGGTATGCCTGTCGAAATAGGTCGGGCGGATCGCTTCGTGCGCTTCCTGTGCGCCTGCCGATTTGGTCTTATAAACCCTTGGCTGATGGTATTTATCGCCATAAGCCGATTTTATTTCGGCTGCTGCAGCATTTATAGCCGTTTCTGATAAGTTTACAGAGTCTGTTCTCATGTAGGTAATCTTACCTGCTTCGTACAGTCTTTGTGCCACCTGCATGGTTCTTGCAACCGAAAAACCTAATTTCCTTGAAGCTTCCTGTTGTAAGGTAGAGGTGGTAAACGGAGCCGCCGGATTACGTTTTGAAGGCTTTGTTTCCAGGCTGGTAATGTTGAACCTGGCATTTACACAGTCCTGAAGAAATTTTTCAGCTTCAGCTTCATTTTCAAAACGCTGCGGCAATTCTGCTTTTACAGTTTCTTTTCCTTTACCGGTTGAAAACTGGGCTGTGATTTTGTAGGCTGCGGCGGCATTAAAGTTTAAAACTTCTCTTTCTCTGTCAACAATTAAACGTACAGCAACTGATTGTACACGGCCTGCTGATAATGATGGTTTTACTTTTTTCCATAGAACAGGGGAGAGTTCGAAGCCTACTAAGCGATCTAATACACGTCGGGCCTGTTGGGCATTTACCAGGTTATAATCTATCCCGCGTGGACTGTCAATCGCTTTTAAAATTGCTGGCTTGGTAATTTCATGAAAAACAATACGTTTTGTTTTCTCCACTTTGAGACCTAAAGTTTCAAATAAGTGCCAGGAAATGGCTTCCCCCTCGCGGTCCTCATCGGATGCTAGCCATACCATTTCGGCTTCTTTAGCCAGTTTTTTTAATTCGGCTACTACATTTTTCTTATCTGTAGGTACTTCGTAGGTTTGAGCAAAATTATTTTTGATATCAATGGCCATATCGCCTTTAACTAAATCACGAATGTGACCATAGCTCGATTTTACAAGAAAATCTTTACCTAGGTAGCCTTCTATTGTTTTAGCTTTTGCAGGTGACTCGACGATTAATAAATTTTTTGCCATGAAATACGTTTTTGTGCAAATAAAGCTATAATTAAAGTATAAATCCAAACCTGTGTGGATTTTTATACGATTTTTTTATCAAATGTTGGTAAACTATGTGGGTTTATCAGGTGAGTTTAATCTTCATCCTAAGGCCCTTTACGGTTTTCAAAATCTTACAGAACTATAGCTCAAGCAACCGGTTTCCCGAATCCTGATTGATTAGTTTTCACCTTACCTTTCAGGTCATCCATCATATTATTTACAGCTACATTACATCTGGACAACTTATTTGTAACTATATTCGTATATAAAATAAAAACAGCTATGATCAGTACAATCTTAATCTTATTAAACTTATTGGTGTCGCCACCAAAAAATGTTTACGATTTCAGCTTTAAAACCATTGATGGTAAAGAAATCAAGTTATCTAAATTTAAAGGCAAAAAGATCTTAATTGTTAACACAGCTTCTAAATGTGGGTTTACCCCTCAATATGAAGATTTGGAAAAACTTCAAAAAGAATACGGTAAAAAAGTAGTGCTGATTGGTTTTCCGTCAGGCAACTTTGGCGGACAGGAGTTTTCTACCAATGCCGAGATCAAGGAATTTTGTACAGGGAAGTATAACGTTTCGTTTTTACTTGCAGAGAAAAGCAGTGTAAAGGGCGACGATATCAGTCCATTGTTTAAATATTTAACTTCACAGACCAATACTGAAGAACAGGGCGATATTAAATGGAACTTTGAGAAATTCCTAATCAATGAAAAAGGAGAGCTTGTTCACCGTTTCCGTTCTAAAACTAAGCCTACAGACGAGGCGATTACTAAAAACTTATAAAGCTTAGTGTTTAGGGGTTAGCGTTTAAATACTAACCCTTAAACCCTAAATTGTTGCATCTAACCCTAGTTTTTCTCCAAAACTGTTTTCCAGACTAAAGCACTTAGTGCTGCGCCAATAATAGGCGCTACAATAAAGAGCCAAACCTGGCTTAGCGCCTCTCCGCCAACTAATAAGGCAGGTCCGATACTCCTGGCAGGATTTACCGATACTCCGGTTACCGGGATACCTACAATATGAATGAGTGTTAAACTTAAGCCAATTGCCAGTCCGGCAAAGCCTCCGTTAATGTTTTTAGTTGATGTTGAGCCAAAAATGACCAATAAGAAAATAAAGGTGAGCACAATTTCGGCAATAAAACCAGCATGCAAGCCGTAATGCTGCGGAGATAATGCTCCAAAACCATTTTGCCCTAATCCATTTGCCGCCAAAGAATATTCTGGTTTTCCTGAGGCAATTTGTAATAAAATAAATGCACCTGCAATGCCGCCAAGTACCTGCGCTATAATATAATAGGCGGCTTCACTAATTTTCATGCGGCCTGCTATTACCATTCCGATTGAAATGGCCGGATTAATGTGACAGCCTGAAATATGCCCTATGGCATACGCCATCGCTGTAACTGATAAGCCAAAGGCAAAAGATATACCCAGTAAGCCAACTCCGGTTGTGCCATTTGCACCAGCTATAACCGCGCTGCCACAGCCCATTAAAACCAAAACGAGCGTGCCTAAAAATTCGGCACTGAATTTAGAAAGTTTACTTGTCTCCATATAATTATTATTTAAAGGTTTAAAATTATATCTGGATGATTGTCAATCTAATATAACTAAAATTTAAATATAATATGGGTAAATATTGGCGGGATTTAACCTCAATGAATTGCAAAATTTAAGGCATAAGAAAGGGGCTTAAATCCATAAGCCCCAATAAACCAAACAAACTATTTATGAAGTATATATATAACTCCTTTTTAAATAAAATGTTTTAGTAATAATTGATTTATTTGGATTTTATGAGGCTTAATGCCCGTGTTTTAAGCTAAATGAGCCAAAACGCATAAAATAAGCAGTTTTGTAACAAAAATGCAGCTTGTTTTTGACTTTAGGATGTTAAAATAGATTTAATTGCGCTGACTGATAAAGATAAGGGTCAAATGAGTATGCTGCTGTATTGTTTTGGCTTTCGCCTACGTAATAAAGCGCTGTTTCTTCGTATCTGGAAGCTACTTTTACCAAAGTGTTGCCGGCAACGTTCTTAAAAAGCTTTTCAACCAATTCGGGGTCATTATTATCTTTTGATAAATGACTCAGTAATAAATGGCTCATATAGGCAGGCTTGTGGTTTACGAAAAGTTCCAGTGCCTGTGCATTGCTCAGGTGCCCTTGCCCTCCCATAATCCTCTTCTTTAAAAAATACGGGTAATGGCCGTTCTGTAACATATTGGTATCGTAATTGGCTTCCAGAAAGGCTGCGTGGCAGTTTTTGAAATGGGTAATCAAACGATCGCATACCGTACCTATATCGGTAAAAATGCCAACCCTGATGTCATTGCACTCTACGGTAAAACTATAGGGATCTGCCGCATCATGAAATTTTGAAAATGCCGAAATTTTTAAATTGCCGATATTGATGCATTGCAGATGGTTCAGCGTGAAAATATTGTTTTCGTCTAAAAGCAATCTGCTGTTTTTTAACGTCGGCGTACTGATATATACGGGTAATTTATATTTCTTTGCAAACACAGCCAGGCCCTTAATATGGTCGCTGTGTTCGTGCGAGATAAAAATTGCTTTAATTTTGCCAACCGAAAGCCCCAAACGGGTCATGCGTTTTTCAACTTCCCTGCAGGTGAGGCCCACATCAACTAAAACCGCTTCGTTATCGTTGCCCACATAGTAACAATTACCGTTACTTCCCGAATTTATTGATGTAAAATATAGTGCCATTTTCTGCCTGCAAGATAAGGCTTATTTCATTAAAGAAAAAGAATGCTATGCCTTTACTCCGTTATGTTCCACCAGCCGTGATAGGAGGGGAAGAAAAGCCTGGATGAGGTTAAGTTCTTCTGAAGAAAATATTTTTTCGAGTGTTTGTGCCAGCCATTCTTCCTTGATTTTACGGCTGGCAATAATGTGTTTCTCGCCTAATTTGGTTAAGCCGATAAATACTTTCCTTTTATCATCTTCGCTCGGGAAACGTTCTACACATTTTGCCTCATACAAGCCGTTTATAATCTGCGAAATGGCCTGTTTAGATACCCTTTCCAGATCGGCCAGTTCGGTAGACAACAGTTTTCCGTGCGTTTCGAGTAACGACATGGTTAGCAGTTCGGCATTGCTGAACTCTGAACTTACGTTCTGCCGGCGCAACTGGCGGGTTAAACGCGTAACGGTGCTTCTTAATTTGGCTGCAATCTCTTGTGTTTGAGTAGGCATATTAATGGTAAATAAACTTTACAAATATAAGCTTTTATTTTTATTTGTTATTTGCTGATTTTTTATGAATTGTGTTTTTTATGATTTTAAAGTGATAAAAGCAAGTGTTTTGAGTTTTTTCATTTAAGCTAATTTTTCTAATTTTGTAAAGTTACTTTACTAATTTTAAACACATGAGTATTTTTAGGTCACTAAGGCATTATAATTACAGGTTATTTTTTACAGGTCAGGCTATTTCGCTAATCGGCACATGGATGCAGCGTGTAGCCATCAGCTGGTTGGTTTATCGTTTAACAGGATCTGCTTTTTTGTTGGGTTTAATCACTTTTTTAAGTTTAATCCCTTCTTTGGTGCTGGCGCCGTATGCCGGGAGCTACGTAGACAGGCATAACAAGTATAAAATTTTGTTGATCACCCAGGTAATACTCATGTTGCAGGCTGGTGCACTGGCTTTGATGATTTGGTTTAAAGTGTACGATATGTTCTGGATTGCAGCACTTTCGTTAGTACAGGGACTGGTCAATGCTTTTGATGTAACCGCCCGCCAATCGTTAATGGTAAATTTAATTGATGATAAAGAAGATCTGCCTAATGCCATTGCACTTAACTCTTCGATGTTTAATGCCGCAAGGTTAATAGGGCCTGCCTTGGCCGGTGTAATTTTGAGTGCCTGGGGCGAGGATATCTGTTTCCTGATTAATTTTATAAGCTTTATTGCCGTATTGGGCTGCTTGTTAATGATGAAACTTAAGCTCACTGCGCATGAAAAAGCCACAGAAAATATCTGGACTGACCTGAAAAAAGGGTACGATTACCTTAAATCATCGCCAGATTTAGCTTCTATGGTTTTAATGATGGCTGCTTCGAGTTTATTGGTTATCCCTTTTACCACTTTATTACCCGTTTTTGCGAAAGATATATTTAATGGAAATGCCACAACCTTTGGCTGGTTCGAAAGTGCAGCAGGCTTTGGTGCTTTCCTGGGCGCAATTTATATGGCAACTTTAAAAGCAGACCGTAACCTGCAAAAGATTGTAATGTCTGCTGGTATTTTATTGGCCCTTTCAGTTGTGGCATTGGCCATATCACCATCACTTATTGTGGCTTTATTCTGTACAGGGCTTGCTGCCCTGGGTTTAATGGCCCAAACATCTTCTATCAATACCTATTTACAAACGCATGCCGATGATGTAATGAGGGGAAGAACCTTAAGTTATTACATTATGGCTTATCAGGGGGTATTACCAATAGGAAGTTTGTTGATGGGCTATCTGGCACATCTTTTCGGAACGCAGGTGGTAGTGGCTTTTGAAGGGGTGGCAGGCTTATTGATTGTGGCCGCCTTTGTATACCATGAAAAACACAGAAATCAATTGAAAAATAAGTTTTCCCTGTTTGGAAATTAGGTGATAAATGATTGTTAATTGCCTTTACTTCTTAATGCAGGATAATGATCATTGGTTACCATTAAGGCGTTAAGGAATATTAAGGTTTAGTGCAATTTGTTTCCTGCAGATTGCAGATGATAAACACAGATTTTAGTGTAAAAATGCCAGCTGCTAAATGCCAGCCATTACCCGTGCACAATCAGCTTACAATCTACCATTATCTTCTGGTAGTTCCTGATGTCAATTTCCCGATTGATTAACTGAAGCAATAATTTTATTGCATTTGTGCCTACCGATTCCGGATTTTCTTCAATAGAGGCAATAGGAGGGCTACTGAGATAACTGATAAATGAGTTATTTCCAAATCCTATGCACTCAATTTCGTTAACATTTGGGTAGTTTATCGATTTCAGGTATTTTATGGCATCAAACAGGATTGGCTCTTTAAAAGCCACAAGTGCCGTAGGTACATTTTCCGTATCGGTAAATAATTTCTTGATTGCCGAGATGGTATTTTCGGGATCAAAATCGGTATAAGCAACCAGTTGCGATGAAAAAGGCAATTGGTTATCTTTTAATGCATTGATGTAACCATTAAAGCGATCGTGGGTAAAATTAATCATTTTTGGCCCACCTAAATAAGCGATCTTTTGATGTCCCCTGTCTATTAAAAATTTTGTCGCCTGATAACAGCCCTGAAAAGTATTGCCCAAAACTTTATGGCAGTTTAAATTAAAACTCGGGTTCCGGGTATAATATACCACCGGAATGCCCATGTTTTCGAACTGGTTTAAATGTGCAAAATCTTGGGTGTTTTTTGAAATAGCCACAATTAAACCATCAACGCGGTTACGCAGTAACCTATTTGCCGATTGAATTTCTCTTTCTAGGTCGTCGTGCGATTGGCTAATGATGACATTGTATCCGTTCTGTGTGGCAAATTGCTCTACGCCATAAATACTGCGCGTAAAAAAGTGATCTAACAGGTTGGGTAAAATAATGCCGATCAGGTGCGATTTCTTTTCCTTTAAATTAATGGCCGATTTATTGGGCAAGAAGTGCAGCTCGCGGGCCAGTTCCTGAACACGTTGTTTCGTGTATTCGTTTATAGTTGGATAATTATTAAGGGCTTTTGATACTGTTGAAACGGACATCTTTAACTTTTCAGCCAAGAATTTTAGTGTAACAGGGGTGTTGTTCATCATCTTTTCCAATCTCCATGCATAGTTAAGAAAAAAACGTAATTATTTCAAACGTTTGAAATGGAGTTGAAGTGTATTTTGCATCGTTTTGATTTATTTAAAACGTTTTAATGTTTGAAGCTTTTCTAAATTCGTTATACCAATATAAACTAACCAAATAAAATATGATGAAATCATTACTCACTTCCTTCGGCTTTAAAAGGGTATTTACAGAAGTATCAGGCCTAGTTGCGGGCACTAACCTCATTTTGTCTCAAAAGTATTACGTTTTAAAGACAGAATCATACCATTCTCAAGACGCTTAAACGCAACGTTCAGGCATTTTCCTGACCGCTTGATTTAGCACATGGCGGGCAATTTTTATACTGAATTAGCTGGATTTGTCTCATGCAAATCTATTTAATAAGGACCGGCTGCGCACTGAATTTTAACAATATAGATAATATTTATTGTAATTATGGATAAACTTTACAATTTAAAAAGCACTTTACCATCTGTTGGCTTTGAAAAAATCCAATGGTTAAAAACGCTTTATACCTTCACTTTTCTTTTCCTGATCAGTTACTCTTTTACAGCCTTCGCACAAACTTCGGTAACCGGTACGGTAAAAGATAACAAAGGCATTACTTTACCGGGAGTAAGTGTGCGGATAAAAGGAACACAGATTGGTACAGTGACCGATGATAATGGAAAATACACTATTAAAGGTACTAATGGAAATTCTGTACTGGTTTTTGTTTATGTAGGGTATGCTACAAAAGAAATAGCAGTTGCCGGTAAAACCGTAATCAATGTTACCATAGAAGACGATGCGCAGGGGTTAGACGAAGTAATGGTGGTGGGTTATGGCACACAGAAAAAATCAACATTAACAGGCGCGGTTGCACAGATCAATTCGGAAGATATTATGAAATCGCCAACGCCAAACCCAACCAATAGTTTAATTGGCAGGTTACCAGGTTTGCAGGCCGTTCAAACCAGCGGGCAACCAGGGGCCGATGCTTCTACACTTAAAGTACGCGGCGTAGCAACTTACAATAATTCTTCGGCTATTGTTGTGGTAGACGGAATTGAAAGACCAAGTTTTGCCGATGTAGATCCAAATGAAATTGAAACAGTAACCGTGTTGAAAGATGCTGCTTCTACCTCAATTTACGGTATCAGGGGAGCAAATGGTGTAATTGTAATTACCACGAAGCAGGGAAAAATTGGTAAACCACGCATTACCTATACCGGTAACGTGGCTTTACAGACTTATACAGGTTTGGCCGTTGGCTTAAATGCTTATGACAATGCACGTTTGCTCAACCAGGCTTATAAGAACGATGGCCAGGCAGCACCTTTCGCCGACGACGAATTACAAAAGTTTAAAGACGGTTCTGATCCGATCGGTTATCCGGATGTGCAGTGGTTTGATTATTTGACACGCAAATTTTATCCTCAAACTGCTCACAATATCAATATTAGTGGCGGAACAAAAATTGCCAAATATTTTGTTTCTGCTGGCTATTCCTTTCAGGATGGAATTTTTAAAAAATTCGACTCACCTTATGGCATCAATACGGTGCCTAATTTTAGCCGTTACAATTTTCGTTCTAATGTTGATTTACAGTTGAATAAAGATTTTACAGTCGGGATTAAGCTGGGCGGGCGTTTCTCTAACCGCTATCAGCCGTCTGGCCTGTTGTCGTCGTCAGCATTCTCTTACGACACAATTGAAGGGATGATCTCGCGTATCCTGCAGGTTCCGGCTTATGCCTATCCGGTTACCTTACCTGATGGCAGGATTACGGCAAACCCAAACGTGGGTACCAACATCTGGAATCCTTATGCCATTTTAACCCGTTACGGAACACGTAATGATGATAGTAATACTATTGAAAGTACTTTTAACCTCGAATATAAATTAGGGTTTATTACCAAAGGTTTATCTTTTAAAACCAATTTTGGTTACGATTCTTATTTTGTAAACCAGCAGCGTAGAAATGCCAACTGGGCAGCTTATGTTTACGACCGTAAATCGGGCGCGGTTACGCTTTCTACTGATACCAGGAACCGTGATGAACCTTTAAGTTCCATTATCAGTGTAACGCAGGGAAGTACGAATTATAACCTGCAAACAGGTTTTTATTACGACCGCGATTTCGGTAAAAGCAATGTATCCGGTTTAATTTTGGGTACCCGCCAACTGGTGCGTACCAATGGTGGCGATATTTATACTGCGCCGCCAAGAGCCGCACAGGGCTTGGTTGGCAGGGTTACCTATAACTATGCACAACGGTATTTTGCAGAATTTAATGCCGCTTATAATGGATCCGAAAACTTTGCCTTTGACGGTTTCTTAGGTTTTCCAAGTCAGCAGTATGGGTTTTTCCCGTCATTTTCTGCCGGATGGACCGTTTCTAACGAGCCCTTCTGGAAAAAGAACAATGCCATCACTTATTTAAAATTCAGGGGAAGTTATGGTTTGGTAGGTAACGATCAGGGAATTGGCAGGTTTTTATTCCTAACCAGTTATACCTCCATTCCAACAAGTGTTTTTCCGGCACTTCAATTTGGTTCACCCAATTCGCCAACCACTTATCCAACCATCTATATCCCCGATAATGGTTTGGGTAACCCGAAAATTACCTGGGAAACCGGAACAAAACGGAATCTGGGTATGGAGGCCCGTTTCTTAAAAGATGCCTTAAAATTAAATGTAGATGTATTTGATGAAACCCGTAAGGATATTTTAACCTCTCCAAAAGATCAGTTTTTATCATTTGGCCATATCTATCCATCATTAAATGTTGGTGTGGTTTACAATAAAGGTTATGAAGTGGAGCTGGATTACCAGGGTAAAATCGATCAGTTTTCTTTCGGATTGAACGGGCAGTTGAGTTATGCTAAGAATATAGTTAAAAACGCATCAGAACCAGCCGGAACACCTGATGCCCAAAAAACGGAAGGGAAACCAGTAGGCCAGTTTATTGGTTATCTGAATGATGGTTTTTACACTTCAGCGGCTGATGTTGCAGCTTCTGTTAAACCGCAGGGGGTTACACCGATTCCGGGCGACCTGAAATTTAAAGATTTAAACGGGGATGGGGTGATCACGCCCGATGATCGGACCTCGATCGGCTATTCGCCAAATCCTGAATATATTTTTAGCCTTACGCCTAGGCTGGCCTATAAAGGTATCACGCTATCGGTAATGTTCCAGGGAGTGGCCCATGTAAGTTCGAACGTTATTTTAACCGAACAAAATAACGGGCAGCAGATGTATCCGTTCATGCTCAATGCCTGGACACCTGAAAATGCTGCTACTGCAACATGGCCTGCGCTACACGCAAGGGGATATACCGGGTTAAATTACTCGCTTAACGATTTCATCCTTCAAAATGCAGCCTACATTAAATTAAGGAACGTAGAGCTGGCCTGGACTTTACCGCAAGCCTGGACAAGTGCTTTGAAAATCGGAAGCATCAGGGTGTTTGCCAACGGACAAAATTTATATACATGGACGAAGTTTAAAATGTACGTAGATCCTGAAAACTTAAACACCGTAAACCAAACTTTCCCGCTGCAATCACTTTATCCATCATCTAAAGTTTTCAATCTTGGTGTTAACGTTAATTTTTAATCAGATGAAAAATTATAAAATATACTCTTTAGTTTTTTTACTCACACTCCTTATAATTTCCTGTAAAAAAGATTTCTTAAACAGGACCCCTGAAATTGCTTTAGATGATAATGGGGTATTTGCCGATCCGCTTAGGGCAGCAAGTTATGCTGATGCGGCATACAATTATATGATTAATGATTATGCGAGGTTTAATGATCACCGCGGATCGACTGCCCAGGCTTCTGATGAGGCGGTATCAGGCAACTCCGAATCCAGTGTTACCACATTAAACAGGGGATTATACCACGATCATTCCAATTCGGCATCTTTAAACGATATGCGCGATGTCTGGACCAGGTGTTATGCCGGTATCGCTATTAATAATAAAGTATTAGCCAGAATGGCCGGCGTACCCGCTGCCGCAGTTTTTCCAAAACAGCGAATTGAAGGTGAAATGCGGTTTTTACGTGCTTTTTCTTATTTCGAACTCATCAAAAGATTTGGAGGTGTACCGATAATGGATAAGGAATATGGCGTAAACGATGATATTAATTTTCCAAGAGCCTCTTATCAGGCCTGTGTCGATTTTATTATTGCCGATTTAGATAAAGCCGTTACCTTACTCAACAACGATGCCGATAATGGCGCTTCAAATTATGGAAGAGCAACTAAAGGCGGCGCATTAGCCCTTAAATCGCGGGTGCTTTTATATGCAGCAAGTCCGCTTAATAATCCCAATAACGACAAAGCCAAATGGCAACTGGCAGCAGATGCGGCCAGTAAGTTAATGGATGGTATCAGTGCCGGTCAGACTTATGCTTTGCAGCCCACTTATGCTGACATATTAAATATGGCTTCCTCTTCTGAATACATTATGATCAAAATCAGGGGCCCAAGGGCAATTGACGGAATTTTGGCAGATTATGCCATGTCTCCGGGCTCTGGTGGGGCACAGGGCCAGATGAATCCCACCCAGAATCATGTGAATATGTACGAAATGGCAAATGGCAAAGCGATTACAGATGCAACTTCCGGCTATAATCCTCAGCAACCATACCTCAACAGAGATCCCCGTTTTTACGCCAATATTCTGTATAATGATCAGGCCTGGCAAGGTAAAAAGATCGAAATGTGGTCTTCCACTTCATCAACGGGTGTAGTTACTTATGGTAAAGATTGGAACCCAACCAACATTATCTATACCGCTACCCGGTATTACTGCAAAAAATACTGGCCTGAAACCTATGTGCGTTTGGGTGGTACTTCGGGTACAGCTTTAATTAATTATATTTTCTTTCGTTATGCCGAGATCATGTTAAACTATGCCGAAGCCCAGAATGAAGCAAATGGTCCGGATGCCTCAGTTTACAAACAATTGACGGATATCCGTGCCCGCGCAGGAATTGCTGCTGGTGCCGACAATCTGTATGGTTTAAAAGCCAATATGACCCAGGACGAGATGAGGGCAGCCATCCGCCACGAACGTGCGGTAGAACTGGCTTTCGAAGATCACCGCTGGTACGACATTATGCGCTGGAAAATCGGTCCTGAAGTTATTGCTACCCCAATGTATGGAATGAACGTAGTTAAAAACAGCAATGGTTCATTTACTTACACACCGGTGGTGCTGGGGCCAAATTTTCAAAAAACATATACTGCTAAACAAGATCGTTACCCTATTCCAAGATCTGAGATTTATAAGAGTAATGGGGTGTTAATTCAAAATCCGGGATGGGAATAAACCATATGTTTAATATCACGCAAAACAGATTTTATTCAGTTATGAAATTATCAAAATCAAAATATATAGTTTGCTTTCTTTTTTTGTTGATGGCAGTACTAAAAGTTAGTGGTCAAACACCCGATGAGGCGCTGACTGTTACCAGCAAGGTTTTAGACCAGAATAAAGCACCACTTCCGGGAGTGGTAATTACCATACAGGAAGATAAAAGCAAGCGGTCGGTAACAACCGGTATGGATGGGTCTTTTACCCTTCAAACTACATCAAGTGATGTGCTTGTTTTTAAAATGATCGGTTATGGTTTGGTACTTAGACCTGCATTGGAAGTAAACCAGGCACCGGTTATCTTAAGCAAAACACTCGTAGATGCCGGAGATGACGACAATGTGTACATTCCGTTTGGTGTAAGGAAAAGAAGAGAGATTACCGCAACCATCAGTACCTTAAAAGCTGATGATCTTCCCCAGATTCCTTCATCTTCCTTGAACAATGTATTTTCGGGCCGCTTATCAGGCTTGGCCATTATTCCAAATGGTTCACAGCAGCCTGGTTATGATGTATCGAGTTTTCTGATCCGTGGACGTTCATCCTACAACAATAACCAGGAGCCATTGGTATTGGTTGATGGTGTGGAGCGCGATTTTAAATCGATGGACTTGGGCGAAATTGAAAGTATAAGCGTATTAAAAGATGCCGGAACCATCGCCTGGTATGGCATGTATGGTGCAAACGGCGTTATTTATGTAAAAACCCGCCGGGGTAGTGCCACTTCAACCAAAGTTACTTTTGATGCACAGGCCGGTATACAACAGCCGCTGAATATTGCCAGTCCGCTTGATGCCTATTCTTATGCAACACTTTATAACGAAGCGCTCGTAAACGGAGGTGCCGCACCAGCCTATAATGCTACGGCCTTACAGGCTTATCAAACCGGTTCTGATCCTTACCGGTACCCAAACAATAATTTTGTTAAAGATTATATCAGGCAGGTGGCGCCTACACAACGTTATGTAGCCACAGTTACGGGCGGTAACGCTTTTATTAAATATTATACACTGGTAAGTGCTTACAATCAGTCTGGTATCTATAAAGGTGGTAATAACCCTACTTATGATGGCAATACCAATTTTAACCGTTATAACCTGCGCACCAATATCGATCTGCATGTAAGCAAATCATTGGATGTATCTCTTGATATTGGCGGGCGTATTACCAATCTACGCTTTCCGAATATTGGAACAGGCACCTTCTTAAACACGGTGTACGGTACTCCGGCAAATGCTTTTCCGGTGCTGAATGCCGATGGAAGTTATGGCGGAAATTCGATCTTTCCGGCCAATAACCCTTTGGCAATGTTGGAATCGAGAGGGGTAAGTACCGATTTAACCAGGAATTTATTGGCTACGATAACTGCAACCCAGAAACTGGAAAGCATTACCAAAGGCTTATCTTTCAATGTATTTTATTCTTATGATGTAGCCGGAACATACCGTTATGGCTTTAACCAGACTTACGCTACTGTTGATCCATTTGCTCCGGGTGGTCCTGCTACCTACGGCACGGCGTCTATTGTGAGTTATGCTGCTAACTCTTTTATGGGTAATCTGCGCAGGAACGAGTTATGGTTAGGTTTCGATTACGATCGTACTTTTGGTAAACATGGCATCAAGTTTACTACACGTGGCTCCAGAGCTAATTATTCAACCTTTACTGCTTTAGATCAGCGGAGAGAAGGCTGGTCTAACCGCCTGTCGTATAACTATAACCAACGTTATTACCTGGACCTGATCGGAACGGTTTCTGGTTCTGAAAGTTTTGCCCCAGGAAAACGTTACGGTTTCTTTCCGGCGGCTTCGGCAGGGTGGATATTGTCTGACGAAAGTTTTATGAAGGGTGCCTCAGGATTTCTTGATCTGTTAAAAATAAGGGGTTCATATGGCTTGGTTGGTAACGATGCTACCGATAATTTACGCCGTTTCGCTTTTAACGATTATTTTAACAGAAGTGGTGCCGGGTACAATTTCGGCACCAGTTACACCGGGGTAGGCGGTACCGAGCAAAGGCCTTTGGCCAACCCTAATTTAACCTGGGAAAAGGCTTATAAAGGCAGCATAGGTTTTGATGCAAAATTGTTTAAACAAACGCTTTCAGTCAGTGCTGATTATTTCTCTGAAGATCGTAAAAATTTGTTAACCAATTCATTACTTCCAAATGTGCTTGGCCAAACACTCCTGCAGGTAAATGAAGGGGAGGCATCTTACAAAGGTTTTGAAACCAACCTTAATTTTTACAAAAAAATCGGTGCTGTAGATCTGAATCTGTTTGCAAACTATACCTATACCAAAAGTAAAATCATCTCGATAAACGAAGGCGCCGGTATTCCGGCTTATCAATCGAGGGTTGGCCACGAAGTTTCCAGTGTGATTCAGGGTACAGGTTATGTAAGCAGCATGTTAGAAGCTATCGGAATTTTCCAGTCGCAGGCAGAAGTAGATGCCTCACCCATACAACGTTTTTCAAGAACAGTTGGGCCTGGCGATATTAAATATAAGGACCAGAACAATGACGGTGTAATCGACAACCTCGACTTTGTAAACACCGATTTTAACTTCGTTCCAAAATCTTTCTACGGTTTTGGTGCAAGTGTGGCCATGAAAGGTTTTGACCTGAACTTCCTTTTTCAGGGTATGGGTGGCCGAAGCATCAGCATTCACGATTTGGTTATATCAGGTAACTCTACAACAGGTTATATTAACCAGTTTAGTGTAGACAGGTGGACCCCAACCAACCCTGATGCAAGCTATCCAAGGTTATTGGTGGCCGATCGCGGTAACAATACGCAGAATTCTGATTTCTGGGTGCGCTCCGGCGATTACCTGAGGCTGAAAAATATTGAGTTAGGTTATTCCCTTCCTGCATCGTTTGTGAAGCGGTTAAAACTATCTCAGTTAAGGTTTTATGTAAGCGGATTAAACTTGTTGACGTTTGATAAACTCGGTAACTTACCCATCGATCCGGAATTACCTGAATCTGGTTATGCTTACGGAACAGCATCATCGGGAGCTTACTACCCTTATATGAAAATCTATTCATTTGGATTGAACTTGAAATTTTAACTAAACTGTAATCTTAACAAGATGAAAAAAAATATATGCTACGTACTTCTTGCCGCATCAGCAATTTATCTGGCAGGTTGTAAAAAAGATGGTTTTTTGCAAGATGGTGCAGTTACGCCAAACGGCGATGTTTCAGAAGCCCAGGTTTGGGCAAATCCTGATTTTGCCCGGAACTTTTTAAACAATATTTATGCTACACTTTCTGATCGCTATAGTCTCGATAATGATGGGGCTATGTTGGCTTCCGGTAGTGATGAGGCAGTAAATTCCAATCTTAATTCAAACATTAATATTTTGAATAACGGTACCTGGGGCCCTGTTAGGGTAGTAGATGATGTGTACACCGCAATGTATACCGGCATCCGTAAAACCAATATGTTTTTGGTTAATGCGCCAAAAAGTGCCATTATCCCTTCTGATGGTTTAACCTTTGCCCAGGATATTGCGCGATTGCGTGGCGAAGCGTTCTTTTTAAGGGCATTCTTTCACTTCGAACTGGTAAAACGCTATGGTAGTGCCGTATTGGTTACCAGGGTTTTAAATGCCGATGAGAATTTAGATTTGCCACGAAACACTTTTGATGAGTGTGTGGCGCAGATTTCTTCAGATTGCGATTCGGCAATTGCCCGGCTACCATTAGGACCAACTGATTGGGCGGTGGCCAGCAGGGGCAGGGCAACTCAAACGGCCGCAATGGCGTTAAAAGCGAGGTTGTTACTGTATGCGGCAAGCCCACAATACAACCCCAATGGCGATGCAGCTAAATGGCAGGCTGCTGCCGATGCCGCCAAGCGGGTAATGGATACGGGCAAACATGCCATTTATTCTTCTTATCCGAATATCTGGTTGTGGAACGTATCAGGAGCGGCCTATAATACCGAAGTTATTTTTGCTACACAAACCCTTAATACCAATAGCATCGAAACCAATAATGCACCCATTAGTTATGATGGGGCAAACGGTCGCACCAACCCTACGCAGGAACTGGTTGATGCCTTTGAAATGAAAACAACCGGGCGTCCAATTAGCGACGCTGCTTCGGGTTATAATGCATCAAATCCGTATGCAAACAGAGATCCGCGATTGAATTTTGCCATTATGTATAATGGCTCTACTTTTAAAAGTAAACCCGTTGAAACATTTGTTGGCGGTAAAGATGGTTTGGGTTTAAATGTGAACGCCACAAAAACCGGATACTATTTACGTAAGTTTTTAAGTGAAAGCGCCGTATGGAATAACTCTTCCAATACCAATGTGCGCAGGCCGTGGATTTTCTTCCGCTATGCCGAAGTGTTGTTAAACTATGCCGAAGCACTAAACGAAGCACAGGGTACAGCAGCCTTACCACAGATTTTATCCAGTTTAAATGCACTGCGTAACCGGTCAGGGGTAGCCATGCCAGCTTTACAAACAACCAATCCGGCCGGAAACGGTTACGTGGCGCCAACAAAAGAAGAACTCCGTAAGCGGATCCGTAACGAACGCAGGGTAGAGTTATGTTTCGAAGAACACCGTTTTTACGATGTGAGAAGATGGAAAGAAGGCGAAACAAGTTTCAACAAAAATGTAACCGGTATGCGAATCAGCCTGGTTTCTCCAGGCGTTTATAGCTACCAGCCCTTTGTGGTCGAAAACAGGGTTTTCACCGCAAAAAATTATCTGTATCCAATTTCACAAAACGAATTAAACAGGGCGCCATCGCTCAAACAAAATGCAGGATATTAATAAAAAACTAAATTCCACAAATTTAGGCCGATGGTGGGAACATCGTCCGTTAATTAATTGTTAGTTTTGGGAACGATCAATTAATTTATTAAAACTTAAGTTATGCTGAAAACAACCTATAGCGCATTTTTAATCTGCTTTTCGCTTCTTTCATCAATCAGTTACGGTCAGGTTACCGCTATACAAAACATTCAGGGCCGGAAAATCCAGAGCCTTAATGGTAAATGGAATTATATTATAGATCCTTACGAAAATGGGTATTACGATTACCGTCATGATCCGTTTGATCAATCGAAAACGGGAACAGGGGGGTATTTTGACGATAGGGTTCAGAAAGATAAATCGGAGCTGATCGAATACGATTTTGACCATTCACCCCAAATGAATGTTCCGGGAGATTGGAACTCGCAATCCGAAAAATTAGAACTTTACGAAGGCAATGTCTGGCTCCGCAAAAAGTTCGATGCCAAACCCGAAAAGGGGAAAAGGTATTTCGTATATTTCGGTGCGGTAAATTACGAAGCGCACGTTTACCTGAACGGTAAAAAATTAGGGGTGCACAAAGGTGGTTTTACCCCCTTCCAGTTCGAAGTAACCAATAACTTAAAAGCTGGCGAAAACTCCATTGTACTTAAAGTAGATAATATTCGCAAACAGGATGAAATTCCAACGGTAAACACTGATTGGTGGAATTACGGGGGCATTACGCGCGACGTTTTTTTAGCCGAATTTCCTGAGCATTTTATCAGCGATTATAAACTTCAACTGGTTAAAGGCAACAATAACCTGTTAAATTTTTCGGTAAAACTTGCAGATGCCACCGCCGGACAGGAAATAACGCTTTCTATTCCTGAGCTGAAGCTGGAAAAGAAATACAAAACAGATGGCGAGGGTAAAGTTGCAGATGAGTTTATCTGGAATAATTTAAGCCTGTGGTCGCCGGAAACGCCAAAATTATATGCCGTAAATATTAAAACCGATAAGGAAAATATTAACGATAAAATTGGTTTCAGAACCATCCGTGTTGAAGGCGATAGCATCCTGTTAAATGGTAAATCTGTTTTTTTAAGGGGAATATCGCTACATGATGAGAACCCTCTTTTGGCTGGCCGTTTACGTGGCGAGGGCGATATGCGCATGATGTTGCAATGGGCAAAAGACATGAACTGTAACTACGTTCGCCTGGCGCATTATCCGCACAACGAAGAAATGATTCGCCTTGCTGATGAAATGGGGTTATTGGTTTGGGCCGAAGTACCGGTTTACTGGACCATCAGCTGGACCAACCCGGCAACCTATGCCAATGCAAAACAGCAATTAACTGATTTAATTGTACGCGATAAAAACAGGGCAAGTGTAATAGTTTGGTCAATCGGCAATGAGACCCCGCTTAGCGATGCCCGTTTGAGTTTTATGAGCAACCTGGCCGAAACCGCCCGCTCACTGGATGATACCCGTTTGGTAGCCGCCGCTTTAGAGGTACACCGCGAAGGGAACAACATCATTTTAAACGATCCACTGGGCGAAAAAATTGACCTGGTTAGTTTTAATGAATATGCCGGCTGGTACTGGGGTGGCAATCCATCCGAAATTACCAAGTACAATTTCGACATCAAATATAAAAAACCAGTGGTGATTACCGAGTTTGGCGGCGATGCGCTGGGAGGTTTCCATGCTGATGAAAATACCCGCTGGAGTGAAGAGTACCAGGAAGCATTGTATAAAAACCAGATTACCATGCTCACCAAAATTGGCGCTTTACGCGGCATGACGCCATGGATCTTAACCGATTTCAGGTCGCCAAGAAGACAACACCCCATTTACCAGAATTTCTGGAACCGTAAAGGCTTAATCAGCGAAACAGGCAAGAAAAAGAAGGCTTTTTATGTGCTGAAAGACTTTTACGACCAAATGCAGCTTAAATACAAATAATGATGAACAGATTAAAGAAAATTAGTTTCGCTTCGAAAGTCGTGATTCCGGTGGCGCTGTTAGCCATTTCCTGTGCCAAATACAAAAGCACCAGTATCGATCCCGGAACGGTAACACCAACGCAATCAACAGCAGAAGTTACGTTAAAAAGTATGCCTTTCCCTATGGGCGCTGCTGTTAATGTAAGTCTGTTAAAAAGCAATACTAATTACCGCAATCTGGTTATTAAAGAGTTTAATAGTGTTACGGCAGAAAATGCCATGAAATTTGCATCCGTACATCCGTCAAAAGATACCTACACCTGGAGCGATGCCGATTACCTGGTTGATTTTGCCGTAGCCAATGGCAAAAGAGTACATGGCCACACGTTGAACTGGTATAAATCATTACCAGATTGGGTAAATAATTTCCAGGGTACCACGGCCGAATGGGAAAATCTCTTAAAAACCCATATCCAAACCGTTGTAGGGCATTTTAAAGGTAAAGTAGCCTCATGGGATGTGGTAAACGAAGCCGTTAACGAAGATGGCACCATGCGGCCAAGCATCTGGTTACAAAAATTAGGTGTCGATTATATTGGCAGGGCATTTCAATACGCACATGAAGCCGATCCAAACGCGCTACTGTTTTACAATGATTATGGTCACGAATTTGGCCCTACCAAACGTACCGCAATCCTGAACCTGGTTACAGATTTGAAAAATAAGGGCATTCCCATTGATGGTATCGGCCTCCAGATGCATACCCGCGTTACGCAGAGCGATGCCAATCTAAGTGCCGCTATTACTACAGCAGCGGCAACAGGTTTAAAAATCCACATTTCAGAGATCGATATTTCTTTAAATCCTGATAACCTGCAATCCATGACCTATACCACTGCATTGGGCGAGCAACAGGCCGCAAAATATAAAACCATTGTTAAAGCCTATAATGCCATCCCTAAAAGTCAGCAATATGGCATTACGCAATGGAATGTTACCGATGCCGATAGCTGGATCCCATCAAATTATAACCGTCCTGATTGGCCATTGCCTTTTGATGCGCAATACCAGCGAAAGGCAGCTTATCAGGGAATTTTAGACGGCGTTAAATAAGGCGAACAGGAAAATTTTCCGTGGCCTCCGTGTCTCCGTGACAAAAAAAGGGATTTAGCCAAGGAGAAATAAACCACAACAACCTGGCGCCTTTGTGGTCAAAAAAAACATAGTAACACGAGCCCAATAAAGCGAATTGAAAAACTAAACGAATGTTAAAAGCGAAATCACTTTTTTTACTACTTATTGCAGCAACTACAGGCTTAACGGGTTTTGCCCAGGATGGTGGACGGAAAATTATCAGTTTAAACGATCAGTGGGAGTTTAACAAAGAGAACGGGCCGGTAGAGCGGGTAGATCTTCCTCATACCTGGAACGATAAAGATGTATTAGATGATGTGCCTGGTTATTACCGTGGCTTGGGCATTTATAAACGCAAACTAAAGCTCGATGAAAGCGTAAAAGGCAAAGCTGTATTTTTGGTTTTTAACGGTGTGGCGCAGGAAGCAGAAGTTTTGGTAAATGGCCGTTCTGCAGCCAAACACATCGGCAGTTACACCCGTTTTATCGTACCCATTTCTGCCTATCTCAATTATAAGGATGATGTAATCGAAGTAAGGGCCAATAACCGTTTCAACGAAGACATTCCCCCTTTAACGGCCGATTTCACTTTTTTTGGTGGTTTATACCGTAACGTAAGCTTATTAATAGCCAATCCGGTGCATTTTTCACAGAAAGACCATGGAAGCAGTGGTGTTTTTATCACTACGCCACAGGTTTCGGCTTTAACTGCAAATGTACAGGTTAAAAGCACTATTGATAACACTTTGGCTGTTGTACAAAAGGTACAGGTTACAACCACTATTTTTGATGCAAAAGGCAGTGTAGTTAACAAGCAAACCAGTGCGGTAACGATCAATAAAAACGAAAATAAAACGGTCATTCAGGACATTAAATCGGTTCAAAAGCCCGAATTATGGTCGCCGGAAAACCCTTACTTATACCGCGTGGTTACCCAAATTATAGATGTTAAAACCAAAGCTGTAATCGATCAGGTAGCTAATCCACTCGGTTTCCGCTGGTTTAGATTTGATGCCGAGCAAGGATTTTTCTTAAATGATAAACCCCTGAAAATCATCGGTGCAAGTCGTCATCAGGATTACGAAAACCGGGGTAATGCCACACCCGATGCGTTGCAGATCAGGGATATTGAGCTGCTTAAGGCCATGGGCGGGAATTTTTTAAGGGTAGCGCATTATCCGCATGATCCACAGATTTTAGAAGCCTGCGACCGCCTGGGCATTTTGGCCTCTGTAGAAATTCCGGTGGTAAATACCATTACCGAAACAGAAGCTTTTACAAGCAACTGTTTAAATATGCAAACGGAAATGATCAGGCAGCATTTCAACCACCCCAGTGTGATCATTTGGGCATACATGAACGAGATTTTGCTTCGCTTAAAGTTTTCGAATGATAAAGCCCGTCAGCAGGTTTATTTTACACACGTACGCGAGCTTGCACAAAAACTCGACAGTTTAACCCGTAAGCTGGACCCATCACGTTATACCCTTTTGGTTAACCACGGCGCCTGGGATATTTATAATAAAGTAGGTTTAACTAAAATCCCAATGATTGTGGGCTGGAACCTGTATTCTGGCTGGTATTCGGGTATTCCGGAAGATTTCGGCAAATTTTTAGACCGCCACCATAAAGAGTTGCCCAATACCCCCTTTATGGTAACCGAATACGGGGCTGATGCCGATCCGAGGATCCGGTCTTTTTCGCCCATCCGTTTCGATAAAAGTGTAGAGTATGGCCTCAAATTTAACCAGGTATATTTAAATGCCATGCTGAGCCGGCCTTTTGTAGCGGGCGGAATAGCCTGGAACCTGGCCGACTTTAACTCCGAAACACGCGAAGAAACGATGCCGCACATCAACAATAAAGGTTTGTTAATGATTGGGCGGCAACCAAAAGATACGTATTTCCTATATCAGGCTTATCTATTGGGCCAGCCTTACCTTAAAATTACCTCTGCGGCATGGCAAGACCGCACAGGTATAGCCGATTCAGCTGCTTTAACCAGCACCCAGCCAGTTCAAATCGCTACGAACTTAAAATCTGCCGAACTTTTCGTTAATGGTAAAAGTTTGGGTATAAAAGATGCTGTTGATCACCTGATCGACTGGCAGGTACCTTTTACCAACGGGAAAAATCAACTACGCGTGGTTTCGGGCGATCAGAACGATCAGGCAGAGATTTATTTCCAGCTGCAGCCTTTTACCTTTAACGATAACCGGGTTCCTTTTAAAAACATCAACATCCTTTTAGGAGCCAAACGCTTTTATATCGACGAGAAAGAACATCAGGTTTGGATACCCGGCCAAACTTATAAACCGGGTGCCTGGGGTTGGATAGGGGGCGAGCCTTACAAAGGAACCAATAACCGGATTACCTATGGCAGCGATAAAAATATTTTGGGTACCGGTAACGATCCGGTTTATCAAACGCAGCAGGTAAACATTAAACAGTTTAAATTCGATGTGCCTGATGGCGAGTACGACCTTGCACTTCATTTTGCCGAATTGGTTGGTGGCGAAACCAAAGAAGCCTTGGCTTACAATTTAGATAATAACCACAAAAAAGAGGTGGAGGAGCAACGTGTTTTTGATGTTTCCATTAATGGAACGGCATTTTTGCCCAAACTAAACCTGGCCGCAGATTTTGGTTATACCACAGCAGTGAAGAAAACCACCCGGATTACCGTACAAAATGGAAAAGGCATTTCGATTGATTTTAAACCCATAGCCGGTAAACCCGTGTTAAATGCCATTCAGCTTAGAAAAATCTATTAATCCATAAAATAATGAACCCTTTTTTATCGATTGACGTTTAAAAATTTAATATCCATCCCACATGTTAAAGCAAATTGCCCGTATATCTTTATTCATTACGCTCTTCACCGGTCAGTTGTTGTTTGCGCAGCAATCAGTTCGTTTAAATAACAATTGGGAATTTTTAAAGCAGGATTTGGGCGGAATCTGGGAAGCCGTTCGCCCTGTTGGTATGGGCAATCCGGAGGCGGTACCCCTTTGGCAGAAAGTAAGTTTGCCACATTGTGTAAATGCAGAAGATGCGGTCGATCCTGATGTAAACTATTACCAGGGGCCGGCCTGGTACCGTACACAACTTAACATCTCTAACCCCTATCAAAACGGCAGAACGATCCTGCATTTTGAAGGTGCAGGGCAAAAAACAGAGGTTTATGTGTATACCACCAAAGTGGCTACGCATGTTGGAGGCTACGACGAATGGAAGGTTGATATTACCGATGCGGTAACTGCTTTTAAAAAGACCGATGTTTATCAGAAACAGTTTAAAGGCAAGGTTCCGGTCTCAGTAAGGACTGATAATTCCAGAGACCTCGAAATGATCCCTTCCAACCTGTCTGATTTTAATGTTTACGGCGGTATTTACCGCTACCTTAACCTGGTTTACACACCGCCGCTTTCAGTTGATCAGCTATTTGCAAAAGCAGAGGTAGATGGGCAGGGCAAATTGGGTAAGTTAAGTGTTAAAGCCAGGTTTTATAATCCCGGTCATGTTGGCAGTGCAGGTATTAAATTAAAATTGGTTGCGCCGAATGGCAAAGTTGTAAAGGAAACAGATAAAAAAATAGAAATTTCCAATGATTTAACACTCTGGGATATCGAAATTAAAAAGCCTGTTTTATGGAGTACTGATGAGCCACTGCAGTATACCTTGCAATATGAAGTAACCGCCACAGCAGGCAATTACAAAGGAGAAGAAAAAATCGGTTTCCGTCATATCGAATTTGTAGAGAAAGGACCTTTTAAGCTGAACGGAAAACGTTTATTGTTGCGTGGCACACACCGCCATGAAGATCATGCAGGTGTGGCAGCAGCCATGACTGAGGGGATGATCCGCCAGGAAATGCAGATGATGAAAGATATGGGGGTTAATTTTATCCGTTTGGGCCATTACCAGCAATCGCGCATTGTATTAAACCTTTGCGATAGCTTGGGGATTGTGGTCTGGGAAGAAATCCCCTGGTGCCGTGGCGGTTTAGGTGGCGATATTTACAAACAACAGGCCAAAAGAATGCTCACCAATATGGTAGAGCAACACTATAACCATCCGGCCATTATTATCTGGGGCATGGGCAACGAAAACGACTGGCCGGGCGATTTTCCTGAATTTGATAAGGAAAAAATCAGGGCTTTTATGAAAGAACTGAACGACCTTTCACACCAGCTCGATCCATCCCGTTACACAGCCATCCGCCGTTGCGATTTTTGCAGCGATATTGTAGACGTGTATTCGCCTTCCATTTGGGCCGGTTGGTACCGTGGTGCTTATACTGATTATAAAAAAGCTTCGGAAGACGAGTTTGCCAAGGTGAAACGTTTTTTACATGTAGAGTGGGGTGGCGATAGTCATGCACTGCGTCATTCCGAAAATCCTGATAAAGCCTTAAGTAAAATAAAGACCGGAGGCAGTGCCGATGAAAGGGCTGGCGATGCCTCGTTATACGGTGGTGCCGCCAGGGTTTCCAAAGATGGCGACTGGAGCGAATCCTACATCACCAACTTAATCGACTGGCATTTAAAAGAACAGGAAAATATGCCCTGGTTAAGTGGAACTGCCTACTGGCCCTTTAAAGATTTTTCTACGCCTGTACGTCCTGATAACCCTGTGCCCTACGTCAATCAGAAAGGGGTAGTAGAGCGCGATTTCACCAAAAAAGAAGCCTATTATGTTTTCCAATCCTACTGGACAGAAAAACCGATGGCACACATTTACGGGCATACCTGGCCGGTACGCTGGGGTAATGAAGGAGAGCAAAAAATGGTTAAGGTTTATTCGAACTGTAGCGAAGCAGAGATCTTCTTAAATGGTAAAAGCTATGGCATCAAAAAACGCAACAGCCAGGATTTTCCTGCTGCCGGCCTGCGCTGGAACCTGCCTTTCGCTAAAGGCGAAAATACGGTAAAAGTCATTGCCAAAAAAGGTAAAGAGACGGTCACTGATGAAATTAATTTTACTTATCAGACCGAAAAATGGACCAAACCGGCTGCATTGGTGTTGAAGAAAATCGAACAGCAAGGTGATGTGGCCACCGTTGAAGTGAAGCTTTTTGATGAGCAAGGCCGGTTATGTTCAGATGCCATCAACTGGATAACATTTGGTTTAACTGGCGATGGTAAATTAATTGATAATCAGGGAACTTCTTCAGGGTCACGGAAAGTACAGGCTTATAATGGCAGGGCCATAATCAAGGTGAAATTAAACCAGGGGCAGAGTGTGGTAGCCGTACATGCCGAAGGATTGAAAACTGTTTTTACAACATTATAATCGTTAACCCATGAAAAAACTTATCCCATATACGTTCATCGCACTGCTCTTTTTCACCGGAACGGTATATGCCTCCCAAAAGCCAGATCCGAAAGGAACTGAATTCGAAAAAAAGGCGGCGGCACTGCTAAAAAAGCAGATCCTGGCCGAGGCTGCCTGGGCCATGCAACAAAAGCCAATAACGGTAACCGCTTCATCTTCCGCACGAAGTGCAGGCGGGAAACATGATTTTTTCTCCGAAGCCGATTATTTCTGGCCCGATCCTCAAAACCCTAACGGACCCTACATCAACAGGGACGGATTAACCAATCCCGATAACTTTCTTGACCACCGTAAAGCCATGGTGCGTTTCAGCAAGATTATCGGCGCTTTGGCTTCTGCCTATAAAATTACCGGCGATGAAAAATATGTTCGGGTAGCAGTTAAACATTTTCAGGCCTGGTTTATCAATGCCGAAACGTTAATGAACCCCAACCTGCTTTTTGCGCAGGCCGTAAAAGGTAAATTTACCGGCCGTAATTATGGCATTATCGATACCATTCATTTAATGGAAGTGGCGCAAGGTGCTTATGTGATGCAAAAAGCTAAAGCTTTTGACCCAAATACGGCCAGGGGTGTTAAAAAATGGTTTGCCGATTACACCTTATGGTTAAATACGAGTAAACCGGGCATCCAGGAGAAAACCGTCAAAAACAACCATGCTACCTGTTGGGCCATGCAGGTGGCCTCATTTGCCAAACTTTGTGGCGACGAAAATATGCTCGATTCCTTACGTAACCGTTATAAAACCATTTTGCTGCCCAGCCAGATGGAAACTGACGGCAGTTTTCCGTTGGAAATGGCCAGAACAAAGCCTTATGGTTATTCAATCTTTAACCTCGATGCCATGACCATGCTCTGCCAAATCCTGTCAAGCCCAAAAGATAACCTTTGGAACTTTGAAACTGCCGATGGCAAGTCAATCAAAAAAGGAATCAATTACCTGTATCCATTTATCGCTGATAAAAGCAAGTGGACCTTAAAGCCTGATGTGATGTACTGGAATAACTGGCCGGTTGCACAACCTTTTTTATTGTTTGGTGCGGTAGAGTTTAATCAGTCCAGCTGGTACCAAACCTGGGCAAAATTAGACCACCAGCCACAGGTAGAAGAAGTCATCAGGAATTTACCCATCCGCAACCCATTAATCTGGTTATAATATGAAGCTAAAATTAATAATAACAGCCTTAAGTATATTGTCTTTCAGTACGGTAAAGGCACAACAGGTAAATGTGGCCAGGGCTTTTGCATCGGCCGCTCAACAAACCGAGGTATTGATCAAAAATGTAGATTCGGCAAGAAAAATTAAACCTAACCTGGTTTCGCCGCGTACTGTTGAAAACGGACAGTTTAAAATGGTGGCCTCAAAAGACTGGACCAGTGGATTTTTCCCGGCAGAGCTTTGGTATTTCTATCAATATACTAAAGATAAAAAATGGCTCAACCTGGCTAAAAAATATACCGAAGACATTAAAAAAGAGCAGTTTAACAGAGGAACGCACGATCTGGGTTTTATGATTTACTGCCCCTTCGGTAACGGATACCGCTTAACCGGCGATACTGCTTATAAAACCGTCATTATACAGGCAGCAAAATCACTCTCCACCAGGTTTAATGCCACGGCAGGTGTAATCAAATCGTGGGACCACAATGGCGATAAATGGAAATACCCTGTAATTATCGATAACATGATGAATCTTGAACTCCTGTTCGAAACCACCCGCTTAACCGGCGATTCATCTTTTTATAAAATTGCGGTAAAACATGCCAATACCACCATGAAAAACCATTTCAGGCCCGATTACAGTTCTTATCATGTGGTCGATTACGATACTTTAACCGGTAATGTGCGCCAGAAAGTAACCGCACAGGGTTATGCAAGCGAATCGGCCTGGGCAAGGGGGCAGGCCTGGGCGTTATATGGGTATACCATGTGTTACCGCGAAACTAAAAATAAAGCATATCTGGCTCAGGCCGATGGTATTGCAAGCTTTATCTTAAACAATAAAATTACCCCGGCCGATGGGATCCCTTACTGGGATTACAACGATCCAAAAATCCCCGATGCCTCAAGAGATGCCTCTGCAGCATCCATTACGGCTTCTGCACTTTACGAACTGGCAAAATACAGTAGCCATGGTCAAAAATATAAAGCTGCGGCCAACAAGATCTTAAATTCGCTCAGTACCAACTATACCAGTAAAATTGGTACAAACTACGGCTTCATCTTAGAACATAGCACCGGGCACCGTCCGGCGAAATCCGAAATCGATGTGCCCATCAATTATGCTGATTATTATTACCTGGAAGCTTTACTTAGAAGTAAAAAGTAAAAGTGCAGCCCGGGAAGCAAATACGCGTCCCGGTGGCAAAAATTAAATCAATACCTCATCATGAAACGAAGTTTAAGCATTCTGTTCATTTTGGCCACGGCATTTAATGTGTCGGCCCAGAAGAAAAAAACGATAAAGCCCCTGCAGCCTTATACTGTTGCCAATAAAAAGGTAACGGTTTACACCACGGCAGAAAAATCGGCCTACCGCATCAGTAAAACCGAAACCTTAAGTTTTACTGAAAATAAGCAACCATTTGAAACCGAGCCCTGTATTTTTGTAGATCCCACCATCACCTATCAAACCATAGTGGGTATTGGGGGTGCCTTAACCGATGCTTCGGCAGAAACATTTGCAAAGTTATCAAAGAAAAACCAGCAGGAGCTTTTAACAGCTTATTATAACCGTGACAAAGGTATCGGCTATACTTTGGCACGCACCAATATTGCCAGTTGCGATTTTTCCAGTGGAAGTTATTCCTATGTGCAGGAACACGATCAAGATCTTAAAACTTTCAGCGTAGCGCACGATGAGCAATATAAAATTCCGTTAATTAAACAGGCCATTGCGGCATCAGGCGGCAAACTGCCTTTGTTTGTAAGCCCGTGGTCGCCACCGGCATGGATGAAAGATAACAACAGTTTAATCCAGGGCGGACATTTATTGCCTGCCTACCGCCAAAGCTGGGCCAACCACTATGTAAAATTCATTAAAACTTACGAAGCAATGGGGATTCCGGTTTGGGGCTTAAGTGTGCAGAACGAGCCCATGGCCAAACAGAAATGGGAATCGTGTGTGTTCACTGCCGAAGAGGAACGCGATTTTATCAAAAATTTCCTGGGCCCAACCTTACAAAAATCGGGGCTCGCATCAAAAAAACTAATTGCCTGGGATCATAACCGCGACCAGATTTTCCAAAGGGCCAGCACCATTTTAAACGATAAAGATGCTGCTAAATATGTTTGGGGCATTGGCTTTCACTGGTACGAAACCTGGACAGGCAGTGGCATGCAGTTTGGCAATGTGAAGCAAACACACGAAGCTTATCCCGATAAAGCGCTCATTTTTACCGAAGGATGTAAAGAAAAATACGATGTAAATAAACTAGACGACTGGAGCTTGGGCGAGCGCTACGGCTACTCCATGATTAACGATTTTAATGCCGGAACGGCCGCATGGACAGACTGGAATATCCTGCTGGATGAAAAAGGTGGCCCCAATCATGTCGGTAACTTCTGTTTTGCGCCCGTACATGCCGATACGAAAAATGATAAATTGATTTATACCAATGCCTATTATTATATGGGACATTTTTCTAAATTTATCCGCCCGGGAGCCAAAAGAATAGGAACAGCATCCAGCCGCGATCAATTGCAGGCAACGGCATTTTTAAATGCAGATGGAAAGGTGGTTGTAGTGGTTATGAATCAATCTGATAATCAATTAAAATACAGTTTATGGGTAAAGGGCGAGGCTGCAACAACAACCAGTTTGCCGCACTCCATTACCACACTGGTAGTAGAATAAAATAAATAGAATAAAAAAATGTTAAAAGAAGTAGAAAGCTTATTTTCGCTAAAAAACAAGGTAGTGGCAGTTACCGGTGCCACGGGTGTTTTGGGCGAGGCTTTTATTAAGGGCTTGTGCGCCGCAGGTGCTACAATCGTTGTTATCGGGCGGAACGAAGAAATAGCTAAACAAAGGGTTGCCGAAGTGGCTGAGGCCGGCGGCAAAGCCATTTACATTATTGCCGATGTATTAAATGAAGAAGACCTGGTTGCAGCAAATGCCACCATTATTGAGGAATTTGGGCGGATTGATGGCTTGGTCAATGCTGCAGGCGGAAATGTGGCCGAAGCAGTAATCCAGCCAGGTAGCGATATTTTCGACCTCAATGTTCCGGCTTTAAAACAGGCTTTTGATTTAAACCTCTTCGGAACCATTATGCCCACGCAGATTTTTGGTGCAGCAATAGCCAAAAATGGGGGTAGTATTGTTAATATCTCGTCTGTTTCGGCTACGCAGGCGCTCACCCGCGTACTGGGTTATTCGCTGGCCAAAGCAGCTATTGATAGTTATACCAAATGGATGGCTGTTGAACTGGCCAACCGTTACCAGGATAAAATCAGGATGAATGCCATTGTGCCGGGCTTTTTTATCACCAACCAGAACCGGGCCTTATTAACCAACCAGGATGGTTCTTTAACAGCAAGGGGGCAGGCCATTATTGCCAAAACACCATTTAAACGGTTTGGTGCGCCTGAGGAATTAATTGGGGCTTTGGTGTATTTGTTAAGTGATGCCTCTAAATTTGTAAACGGAGAATCGGTTAAAGTAGATGGTGGATTTACGGCCTTCTCGGGCGTCTAAAAATTATCCATATTAGCATAATCAATTTGTACAATCATATATAATGAAATATAAAAAATTAGAACAAACCTGGCGTTGGTATGGCCCGAACGATCCGGTAAGCTTACAAGATGTTAAACAGGCAGGTGCAACCGGCATTGTAACGGCACTGCATCATATCCCACACGGCGAAGTATGGCCATTGCACGATATCCAGGAAAGAAAAGCCATTATAGAGGCTGCCGGTTTAACCTGGTCGGTAGTAGAAAGCGTTCCTGTACACGAAGCCATTAAAACCCGCCGGGCAGATGCCGGGCAGTACATCGAAAATTATAAAACCTCTCTGCGTAACCTGTCGGCATGCGGCATTAAGACGGTATGTTATAATTTTATGCCGGTTTTAGACTGGACACGCACACAACTCGACCTGGAAATGACCGATGGATCGAAAGCGCTTTATTTTAACTGGATCGACCTGGCCATTTTTGACCTTTATATCCTGAAGCGAGAAGGTGCAGAAGCCGATTATTCGCAATCGGTTCTGGATAGGGCCGTGGCTAAATATGCTACGCTAACCGAACAGGATTTAACTGATCTCCGCATTAATGTGCTCATGGGCATCCCGAATGAAAAGGAAATAGAACTGGAAACCTTGCGCAACAGCATTAACGAATACAAAGCCATCGGAACGCAGGGCTTAAAAGAAAACCTTAAATTTTTTCTTTTATCGATCGCTGAGGTTTGTACCGAAGAAGGCATTAAAATGACCATTCACCCAGACGATCCGCCTTATGCCATTTTAGGCTTGCCAAGGATAGCCAGCACACTAGAAGATTTTAATTATATCATCAAAGAAGTAGACCAGGCTTTTAATGGGGTTTGTTTCTGTACAGGCTCTTTAGGTGCGGGTATGGGCAATAATACCTTAGAAATTTTTAATGCAGTTAAAGAGCGTGTGTATTTTGCTCATTTGCGTAACGTTAAAAAAGATGAAGACGGCAGTTTTTACGAAGCAGACCATTTAGGTGGCGATGTGAACATGTACGAAATCATGAAAGCCCTATCCGAAGAAAATGCACTGCGCTATCAGTCCATTCCTTTCCGTCCTGATCATGGCCACCAAATGCTGGATGATTTAGCCAAAGTAACCAACCCGGGTTATTCAGCCATTGGCCGGTTAAGGGGCTTAGCCGAATTAAGAGGCTTAGAAATAGGGGTAACGGGAAATTACTAAACACTTTGGTTTTTGTTGCCCGGAGCGTAATATGTTTCCTGCGCCTAGTCATATTATGCTGAGCGTAGTTAATGTCATCCTGAGCGTAGCCGAAGGATATTTCCATAATTAATTTACCACAGATACGCACAAATAAACACTGGTTTATTTGTGCGTTTTTATTCACAGATTCATAGTTAATGAGAAAGGTTATCTTGCATTTCCTTTCTTATATGTTATCCTGAGCATAGTCGAAAGACCTTTCCATAGTTAATTTACCACAAACGCACACAGGTGGTTTATTGTGCACTTTTTCCTGTCGCTAACCGCTAAACACTCATCGCTAACCGACACAACCGATCCGGAATTTAACTCACCTCTACTTGTGGCTTGAAATTTGAGCCGCTTAACATTATGGAGAACAGTACAAATCAAACCAAAAAAATCTTAACCCCCTCAGTGGTACACGATGATTTACCGGAGGTTAAAAAGCCCGAGCATTTAAGGAAAGTGTCTGCAGATCAAGACAGTGCCCTGCCCGAAAATCCTGAACGAAATTACCATCATGATGAATTAAAGAGTGTAAGCGCTATCCGCGGGGAGATTAGGCAGGCGGATGACGATATCTGGAACGGGGAAGACGCTTAATCTTGTATTTAAGTCTGTTTTTTTGATTTGCTATTATGCCTGGTGCATAAGAGCGAACAAGCTTTTTTATACCTAAAAACCGGAGAGGTGCGGCTGATATCCATTTTAAGGGCTTCGTTCTTAAATACTTATTTAAAATGGAAAAATTACGTTCTAAATAGTTTGAAATATATTTTTACATATTAAATAGAACTTCTATATTTGCAGCTCATTAAAAAATGGGCCTCGGTAGCTCAGTTGGATAGAGCAACGGTTTTCTAAACCGTGGGTCAGGGGTTCGAATCCCTTCCGGGGTACAACCGCACTTTGAATATTTTAAAGTGCGGTTTTTTTATGTCAAAACTTTTTTTTAACACATCCCAGCCTTGTTTAAAATATTGCTGCTCTTGGTTCAGGCCAGTACGAGGGAATAACAGATGAGTTTAGAACTGTTTTTCGATAGCCCCTTTGACTTTAATTTATTTCGTGTGTGCCTCTCTTTATATATAAATTGGTTCGATTGGTGCAAAAATTAGCCATAATTACTTATAGCACCTTCTCCTGCTTTTAATTAATTACCAAATCAATAGTAAAAGATAGCATTTATATAATATTTTTTTATGCTAGTTCGCGAATAGTGTAATAAATTCCATAATGAGTACAGCAGACTTGTTGTCTGCTTTGGCGCTAAATGGATACCATTGAGCTAACAGATACGGTAAAAAGCATGCTGCAAAGTATAACTTACCCATCGTCAATTTTTTACTCGTTATTTATCAATAGATTTGAAAATTGTAATTCAATGGCAAAGGTATTGTAACGATAGCCGTACTTCAAGATAAATAAAGAACTATTGAATAAAACATGCATCACCGAACATATATAAAATTGAGATCTGTTAATGAATACCACCATTAAAACCTTAGTATACCTTTATGTTCTTCTTACTCCGGTTCTAGTTTTTTCACAAAGTCTGCTTAGTCTGAATGGTGAAATTACAGATACCGTAAAATCTCCGATTCTGCATAAAGATCAGCAAATTATTGTCAGGTTACCCAAGAGCTACGATAAGCATTCAGCTCCATGTCCGGTGGTTTACTACTTTGATGCCCAGTATGAAACCTTAAGAAACCTGGTATCTGCCAATGTAGATCGGTTGATGTGGACAAAAGATATCCCCGATGTAATTACGGTTGGAATTGTGCAATGGGACAGGGCGCACCTAAGTATCGAACGTGAAGGAGAGAAAGCAAAACTCTTTCTTAATTATATAGTTGATGAATTGATACCGTATATAAAACAGAAATATCAAACAGCAGATTACCGTGTTTTTATCGGTCATTCGCTTGGAGGCCAGTTTGTAACTTATGGCATGACACAATTCCCAAATCTATTTAATGGAGTAATTGCGATAAGCCCGGCATTGTTTTACCCAGAATCAGAAAAGTGGTTTAAAAACGCAACCCTGAAAGCGGTCGAAAATTTTAGGAAAAGCACATTATCGAAACCGATTCGTTTTTATTATTGTGTTGGAGATTCAGGATTTCAGGATAATCAATTCAAAACAGGTTCTTTCAATTTACAGGCTCTTTTTAAACAAAACTCCCAACAGAATTTTTTCTGGCATTTCGATTATCTCAACAGGTTTTCCCATAGTAATAGCCCCAATGCAGGTATCCCTATGGGTTGGGTCGATATCTTCAATGATTGGCACTTTCCGGAATTGACAGCTGTTGATATTCTTCTCCATAATAAAGGAAATGCCCTAAGAGCACTTTCAGAGCATAAACTGAAGATTAAAAACAGCTATGGGACCACCGATTTGCTTATCCCCAAACAGTTTTTTTGGCAGTCCGGAAAATACTGCCTTGAAAAAAGAAATGATGAAGATGCCGGAACCATCATCCAAAAATTTATCAAAAGAGACCCCAAAGATCCGATGCCCTACAGCATGATGGGCGATCTGCCGGGAAAACCAGCACAACTTTAACAAATCGATTGAATATTACGAAATGGCCCTGGCCAGGTTGGGAGAAGATGATGCAAAAAAGGAACAGGATTACATAAATAAAATCAAATCGCTCCGGGAAAAATTTTTAAAAAAATGATTTACCTGTAATAATTCCCGAAATATTATACACTGAAATTTCTGAAAGAATAAATAAAAAATAACCTGTATATGATGAACTATATTGTTAAATCTTTTTCATTGATTTTGTTAAGCCTTGGCTTTGCTAATTTATCTTTTGCACAAAAGTTTGAACAGCCTTTTGTTTCAAAAGATATTGATCACTTTTGGGCTGCGTATGACCGGATTGTGTTAACCAAAGACAGTACGGAACAATACAGGCTTTTAAAAGACCTCTATATCAATAAGGGAACAGAAGGATTAAAAAGCCTGATCGAGGTCCGTCACTACTCTGAAAAAGAATTTATGGGCTGGATATTGAAATATCCAAAATTCTGGAATTCCATAAGACCTAATACGTATAAAGTAAAAGATCTTTATCCCAAAATAAGCGCAAATATCCGTAAGCTGAAAAAAGCCTATCCCGAACTTAAGCCCGCAACGATCTATTTTGCTGTCGGGGCCTTCAGAACAGGTGGCACCACACAGGGAAATAAAGTACTCATCGGGAGTGAATTATCTTTGGCTGACCAAAATACAGTAACCGATGAACTACCGGATTGGAGAAAAGCTTTCTACCAAACACAGCACCCATATCAGGAACTTCCGCTGTTATGTACCCACGAATATGTGCATACTCAACAAAAGGAGTTGGTAGAAAACCTGCTTACCATGTGCTTATACGAAGGCGTTGCCGAGTTTATTTCCTGCAAGGTTACCGCTACAAAATCAAACACCCCTGCCATTGAATTTGGTAAGGCTAATGAAAAAAAGGTTATTGATAAATTTGTGTCCGACCTGTTTATCATCAGCAATAACTACAACTGGCTTTGGGGTGAAAACAGGAACGAGCTGAAAGTGAGAGATTTGGGGTATTACATCGGCTATGAGATCTGCGAACGTTATTACAATCTTTCAAAAAACAAGACAAAGGCCATAAAAGAACTCGTTGAACTTGATTATACCAATGAAAAAGAAGTGCAACGTATTGTTGATCTCACCAGGCTGTTACCGAAAACAGTGCAGGAACTCAATAATGATTACGAGAAGCAGAGACCAGCGGTAGTGAAGCTGGCTCCGTTTGAGAATGGCAGCCAGACTGTAAAACCCGGACTTACAAAAATTACGGTTCAATTTTCCGAACCGCTGGTAAAAAACAGGGCCGGTTTGGATTTTGGTCCGCTGGGAAAAGACTTTTGCCCTCAGATTAAACCAGAAAGATCCTTTAGTGAAGATGGCAGGTCGTGGACATTTGAAGCAGACCTGAAACCTGGCCAGCACTACCAGATAGTGGTCTCAAGCAACTTCAGAACGGAACATGGAATAAGACTAAAGCCCTATCTGATTGATTTTAAAACAACAGACTAAAAAGTTTCAAATACAAGTAATTATATAGTCAATAAGCTTTTAGAATTATAATTATACCTTGAGTCATAATAAAAAGAGTATTAAATAGTATTCCCATCTTTAAGACAAATTGCATTTTCAAACAAATGAAAATAAAACTTCAATTCATTTTGACCTTCATGATAACCTGTGGTTTAAATGCTCAAACTATTTCAGATAAGATTGACGGTATCAGAATTAGATATCAAATTCCTGCTTTAGAAATTGCTGTAATATCTTCTAATTCAATCTTAAAAATGAAGGCTTTTGGAACAAATAAAATTAATTCAATCGCCCAGCTGATAGATGATCATTACCACAGCAGCGGCCGTCATTAATAAAAATGTAAGTACACCGAGAATATTCGATTTGAGATTGTTTGTGAATTTTCCCATGATTTTTTTGTTGTTCGAGATCAGCAATATAAGGATAATTAATACCGGAGCAGTTAGACCATACAATACGGCCGAATAGATCAAAGCATCAATTGGCGATACCCCAATGTAGCTCATCGCCAGGCCGATGAGTAGCGAAAGGATAATAATGAGATAAAATGCCTTTGCCTCTTGAAACTTGTTGTCCAGTCCTTCTTTCCAGCCGAAAGTTTCACAGATAATGTAGGATAATGAACCACTTAAAACGGGTATGGCGAGCATTCCGGTTCCGATAACACCCAACGAAAAAAGCCAATATGCCTGTCTTCCTGCTAACGGACGCAGTGCTTCTGCGGCTTCTTCAACGGTATTGATCTGATGTATCCCTCCGTTAAATAAAACAGTTCCTGCGGTTAAGATGATGAACCACATAACCACGTTTGAAAAAAACATGCCGAGGTTAACATCCTGCTTCATCCCGTGAATGAGATTTTTGTTGACCATGAGATGGCTCTTGCGGTGCTTCATTTCCTCTACTTCCATGTTAGCCTGCCAAAAAAACAGGTAAGGAGAAATTGTAGTGCCCAGGAGGGCGACGAGTATCGTAATAAAGCTTTTATTAAACCTGATGGCTGGGATAAAGGTATGATATAGGATCGACCCGAAATCCTGCTTTACCAAAAAAGGTACAATCAGGTAGACCAGTAAGCCAATGCAGAGGTAACGAAGTATTTTTGCGATGTTCGCGTATGGAAGATAAATGATCAGTACGAGTAGCAGCCCCGTAAACAGTACAGAAAAAAAGGAGGAGAGGATGTTTGGAAATAAAAGGTTTGCAACGGCCCCCATGCCTGCTATATCTGCCCCGATATTCAGAACAATTGCAGGGAAGCTGAAGATCAGCATCATGTATACGATTGATTTGGGATAGTGCAATTTCAATGTGGTTGTGATTCCTGTTCCGGTAACTATTCCAATCCTGGCGCACATCTCCTGGATGGCCGCCATAAGCGGAAATGTAAGCAGGGCAGTCCAGAGTGTAAGCATACCGAACTGTGCTCCGGCCTGTGAGTAAGTTGCAATTCCGGAAGGGTCATCATCACTGGCACCGGTTACGATACCGGGGCCAAATGAATACCAAAATGATTTTTTACCTGCCATGGTGTTTAGAAGATTTATTGAGGCCTGCATTCCGATACATGGCCCTTGCCGCCCAGGTGGTGGTTTGGCGATAAAAACGGGATTCCAAGCTCGGCAGCACGCAAGATGAACATTGCTCCGAGAAAGAACACCAGCCACGGGACCAGTTTATTTGGCCTGAAGTGAATATATTTACCCAGGTAGATCCCTCCCAATGATATAAGCATCATTAACGGGGCAGTACCCAGGCCAAACAAGAACATAAAGCTCGCTGCTGCTCTTATGGAGTTTGAATTGAGGGCAGTGGCCATAGCGAGGTATACCATTCCACAGGGAATGAGGCCGTTTAGCATACCAGCAAAGAAACCCCATAACGGCCTGCCGTGTATCCGTCCCATTAATTTACTGATCGGCTGTATTAACATTTTTTGGAAGCCATCAAAATAGGGTAGGAATCGGCCGGAAAAATGCATGAGCGTAAAACCTATTAGCATAATACCTACAATAAAGCTTAAGGTCTCCTGGCTGGTAAATAGGGCTATACTGCTTCCTATGGCTCCAACCAGGCCCCCAAGGAGCGTATACACCAATATCCTGCCTGATTGGTAAAGCAATAATTGAACCGCAGACTTTAAATAGTTTTTACCGGGTGCCTGTAAGCCCAGCATTAGTGGTCCGCACATTACTGCACAGTGCAGGCTGCCGAGCAGGCCCATTAAAAAAGCAAGAGGTAGGTTACTCACAATAAAATTGTTTGGTTGTACAGATACTCTTTGTTATTACTGGTCCACCTGAGTTCAAGAAGCCACAAACCCCTCTGCATGTTTGTTGAATTTAGCCGGATGAACTTGCCCGATGTTTTTGCCCTGATCTGGAAATCATCTTTTGCTGTTGAAGGGCGCTGGAGTTTCAATTCATACGCAGCACTATCTTTCAGTTCGATAATCAGCATTGATTTGCTGATGCTGATTGCCGGCTGTGCATTTTCTTCTTCAACATTTTGCTTGGCCTTGTACTGCTGGTCATAGTTGATCCCTTTTTGATAGTAATCTTCATCAACAAGTGCATCATTACCATGTGTGCTAAACATGTATATGACCATTGTAATAATAAACAGCATGAATGCGGTCATGCCTGTAACTATTTTTGCTCCCCAGTTCATAAAACTATTTTATTGTTACTGTCTTTAATTGTCTAAGGTTGAGAAAAAAAAGAAGAGGATGCGGTGCTGATCACCTTTCCATTAGCGCTCACCTCAAACACGACTTCTGATTTAAAATCTCTGAGTTGATCCTTTTTTCGGACAAGGAAAAAGGTAAGATGCGTTGTGCCTTCCTGTGGCAAAATTTCCGGTTTTTGGATAAAATTAATCACATCTCCTTTATTTTGGGAACGAAACGTGAACCTGATTGGCTGATTGGTCTTATTGATCAGTTCTGCATTATAAAGGTTGCTCACCGTACCGTCGTTACCCAATTGGTACAAGGTTCCACTGGCCCTTAATACGGTTGTTTCTACATCCTGCCTTTTATAAATCAGGCTGGAAAAGACAAGCATCACGATTAACAGTACCGCTGTATAGCCATAAGCTTTTAAGCCCAGTTTAAAAGGTTTTTTTTGCTGTATAAAATCCTGGGTGTAGAAGCCGATTAAGTTTGCAGGACGTTTAATTTTTGCCATCACTTCGTTACAACCATCAATACATGCTGTACAGTTTACACATTCTAGCTGTGTCCCATTTCTGATATCAATGCCAGTAGGGCATACCTGTACACATAAGCCACAGTCTATACAATCGCCCCTTACAGGGGCCACATTGCTTTTCTGGAGGAATGCCCTGGGCTCGCCCCTTTGTTCATTATAGGCAACAATCAGGCTCTGGTTATCCAATAGTACGCCCTGCAGGCGGCCATAAGGACAGATAACTGTGCAGACCACCTCCCTTACATAAGCAAACACTGCGTAGAAGATCAGGGTAAAAAGCCATATGGATAAAAATCCGCTAATGTGTTGATCAACCGGTTCGGTTATGATATGGTAAAGTACATCAGACCCAATCAAATAGGCTAAAAATGTATTGGCGATGCCAAAGGATATCAACAGAAAAAGAAAGTGCTTGCTGCCTTTTTTGAGTATTTTCTCTTTGTTCCATGGCTGTTGATCCAGTTTTTTCTGATGGTTTGCGTCTCCTTCGATCCAAAACTCTATTCTTCTAAACACCATCTCCATAAAAATTGTCTGAGGGCAGGCCCAACCACACCAAAGTCTTCCAAATATGACGGTAAAACATATCACGAAGATGATAAAGATCAGCATCGCCAGCGCAAAGAGATAAAAATCCTGGGGGGTAAAGATCAGCCCAAAGAAGACAAACTTCCTTTCCAGAAAATTGAGCAATAGCAGTTGCTCACCTCCGAGTTTAATAAATGGAAATGAAAACAGGCCTATCAATAGTACATAGCTGAACCATTTTCGGTAGGAATAAAGCTTCCCCGCAGGTTTTTTGGGGTAGATAAATGCCCTGCCAAAAATTTTTAGCTTTTTATTTTTTTGTGATGCTTTCATGGGTCAAGGTATCTTTTGCACTTTTAGGCTCGTACTTTTCTCCTTGTGGTGCCTTCGCATTGGCTGGCCTGGTTCCTTGTAACGACATGATGAAATTGACCACCTCGGCAATATTTTTGGCACTCAGGGTTTTCTCCCAGCTCGCCATTCCCTTGGCAGGTACTCCATATTTTACCGTTTTGAAGACATCGTTGATACTACCTCCATGAAGCCAGAATTCGTCGGTGAGATTGGGCCCAACAATGCCTTGTCCGTGTTCCCCATGGCAGGCAATGCAGTTGGCCATAAATATGGTTTTTCCCTTTGCGATCAGTGAAGGGTCAGGCTTAATCGAATTCTCGTCAAATTTTTCTGCAGCAGTAGCAAGAAAAGCCTTTTTATCTGCTGCCGCCCTGGTCATTTCGGCAATGTATTCTTCGTCCTGTCCGGGCCCGTCACTGATGTGATAATAATAGAGATAACATGCAGCAAAGATCATTGTTCCGTAAAACAATACATTGAACCACCTGGGCACCGGGTTATTCAGCTCATGGATTCCGTCATAAGCATGTGGAATAACCAGGGCCTCCTCTTCTTCAATCGGTTTCAGGCTCAATAATTTGCTCCAAATATTTGGCTTTTGCTTTTTTTGCTGCTGCCAGGTTTCATAATCAAGTGGTTTTGGAGCTTCATATTTTATAAAAGGCTTTGGATGGAGGCGTTCGTTAACGATCACTTTTAGGGCCTTTAGCATTACAACCGTGGCAAATAGTGCCACAAGGGCCAGCAGAAATGCTGCCAGCACCAGTAGTTCGGAGGTACTTAAGCCAATAGTTGGTGTTGCTGAGTCAGTTGGAACAGCTTCTGCCGGAGCAGCCAGAACTTTAAAACTAAGTATTGGCGAGAAAAGGAATAGGCTAAATTTCTTCATGGCTTTGGGTTTCTTGGTCTTCGATTGGCATATTGCTCATCAGTGTAATATGACCTTTGTTAAGCTTCAGCAGGTATACCCCAACGAGGATAAAAAATACCATAAATATCAGCAGGGAAGTAATGAGGTACATTTCGCCTCCTGCAAGGTCTTTGATCTGTTTAAACATGATTAGTTTTGATTTGGAGGAATTGTTGATTTATTGGCTTTTATATCGGTACCCAGACGCTGCAGGTAGGCGATAATGGCAATGATTTCCCTATTGCTGGTTACTCTGATATTGTCTTTGGCCAGATTTTTTGCAATGGAGTTGGCCTGTAGCATCAGATCTGCATTGGCCTTCCGATCATATCCGGCCTCATATGGTACGCCCAAACGCTGCATTGCCCTGATCTTGCTAGCCGTTGTAGAGGTGTCTAGTTTTTGGCTGATAAGCCATTTATAGGATGGCATAATACTACCTGGCGACATAGAAGTTGGATCTAACAAATGGTTGAAGTGCCATGCATTGCTGTACTTTCCGCCTACGCGGTGCAGGTCTGGTCCGGTACGCTTGCTGCCCCATAAAAAAGGATGATCATATACAAACTCTCCGGCCTTACTGTATTCCCCATACCGCTCTGTCTCCGAACGGAAAGGCCTTACCGTTTGGGAGTGGCAGTTTACACAGCCTTCGCGGATATATAAGTCTCTTCCCTGAAGCTCTAGTGCCGAGTATGGTTTTACGCTTTTTATTGTTGGCACATTGGATTGGATAGTAAAGGTTGGCATCATTTCCACCATCCCGCCGATCAAAATGATGATGAGGGCAAAAACCATGAACTTAATCGGTTTGCGCTCCAGCCTGCGGTGCCATTTTTTATCAGCAGCATCCTCAACAATAACATCTTGCAAGGGCATTGCTTCTGCAGATTCATTGGCCACCAGCCTGGCACGCATCATGGTTTTGGCCAAATTAATCGTCATCACGATTACACCGGCCAGGTAAAAGGTTCCGCCAATGGCACGAAGTACATGCATGGGGATAATCTGCAGGGTGGTAGACAAAAAGTTCGGGTATTTCAACAGTCCTTCCGGAGTGAATTCTTTCCACATTAACCCCTGCGTAAATCCTGCCCAATACATTGGAACTGCGTAAAAAAGGATACCAAGTGTACCGATCCAGAAATGGAACGAGGCCATCTTTTTAGAATAAAGCTCTGTTTTATAAATTCTCGGGATTAACCAATATAAAATTCCAAAGGTTAAGAAACCGTTCCATCCCAATGCGCCAACATGTACGTGTGCAACAATCCAGTCAGTAAAATGTGCCACGCCGTTGATCTGTTTTAGTGATAACATCGGCCCCTCAAAGGTGGCCATTCCGTAGGCTGTCAGTGCAACGACCATAAATTTGAGGGTCACATCTTCACGTACCTTATCCCAGGCGCCACGCAGGGTTAAAAGGCCATTGATCATCCCGCCCCAGCTCGGCGCGATTAACATGATTGAAAAGGCCACCCCCAAAGACTGGGCCCATCCGGGTAAGGAAGTGTACAACAAGTGGTGCGGCCCGGCCCAGATATAGATAAAAATTAACGACCAAAAGTGAAGGATACTCAGCTTGTAAGAGTATACTGGCCTGCCAGCCATTTTGGGCAGAAAATAATACATCATTCCCAGATATGGTGTAGTGAGGAAAAATGCCACGGCATTGTGGCCGTACCACCACTGTACAAGTGCATCCTGAACTCCGGCATACAAGTAATAACTCTTTAAAAATGAGACCGGAAGCTCAAAAGAGTTTACGATATGCAGTACGGCAATGGTTACGAAAGTGGCAATATAAAACCAAATGGCAACATATAAATGCCTTTCCCTACGTTTAATAATTGTTCCGAACATATTGATACCGAACACCACCCAGATCAAAGTAATGGCAATATCTATCGGCCATTCCAGTTCTGCATATTCATGTGATGTGGTAAAGCCCAGTGGTAAGGTAGCCACCGCCGAAACGATAATCAGTTGCCAGCCCCAAAAGTGAATCTTGCTCAAAACATCACTGAACATCCTGGCCTTGAGCAGGCGCTGGAGAGAGTAATAAACACCCATAAATATGGCATTGCCTACAAAGGCAAAAATGACTGCATTGGTGTGCAAAGGTCTGATCCTGCCGAAAGTAGTGTACTGGTTGCCCAGGTTCATGGCCGGTTTGAACAACTGCATGGCAACGAGTAGCCCAACGGTCATCCCAATAATGCCCCAGATAAGTGTTGCGAGACCAAAATTGCGTACAATCTTATTGTCGTAAGTAAATTTTTCCAACTGCATAAATAAATAGAATTGTTGTTGTTAATAGTCCAAAAGTATTTACAGGACACTGATTGTTGGCTGATGCTTGTTAGCTAAAAAAGTGATCCTTATCACTATTCATCTTTTCCCTCTTCATCATCGAAAAGAACCCTTATGCCGGGTGTCACGACGTCATCATGCTGCCCATTTCTAAGCGACCACACAAATGCAGCTAAAAAAATGAGTGCCATTACTACGCTGCATCCAATTAAAAAATAAAGGATGTTCATAGCAGGTTATTTTTACGGGCAAAAAATCTGGTGGCTACCGAAGTAAAGCTGATAATAGTGATTGTACTGACCGGCATCAGGACGGCCGCAACAAGCGGATAAAGGGTTCCCTGAACAGCATAGTATAAACCGATACAGTTGTAGGCAATGGCAATGCCAAAGCTAATGCTAATGATTTTTAACCCGTCTTTACTCAACTGGTGGAAGTTGGGCAGGTAGGCAAGCGAATTTCCTTTCAGTATCGCATCGCAGCCGGGTGTGAAATTATTGATGTTGTCTGTGATCGCAATTCCAAAATCACTCTGTTTTAATGCACCTGCATCATTGAGGCCATCGCCAATCATCATCACTTTTTCACCATTTTTCTGTTTCGTTAAAATGGCTTTAAGTTTATCATGCGGACTTTGCTCAAAGTTAATACCTGCTTTTTCCTGAAAGATTCTTTTTAGTGCTTCCTGATCACCTGCTGTATCCCCTGATAGTACAGTTAATAGAAAATTATGCTGAAGTATTGAAACCAGCTCCTTCAATCCTTTACGCCATTGCTGTTCGATTATAAAAGTCCCCTTATAGGCAGTATCAATTACAATATGTACACCGCTTTGTTGATTGCTTTTAAGATCAATAGGAAGGATAGATTTATTGCCGGCATATACCATCTGGTTGCACACCTGGCCGCTGATGCCTTTACCTGGTATCTCTTTATATTTTGAAATGGGATAGAAGCTGCCATACCCCAGGCTTTTAAGTATCTGCCTGCTCAGCGGGTGGGGAGAATTTGTTAAAAGTGAGGCCACAAGTTTATGATCTTCATCACCCAGCGTACCGGTGAATGTGAGCTTTGCCTGCTCAGTTGTCGTCAATGTTCCTGTTTTATCAAAAACAATAGAATTGCACGAGGCCATGTCTTCAACCGCATCTGTGTTTTTTACATAAAAACCTTTTTTATCGAATACGGATAAAATGGCCGATAAAGTGAAGGGGGTACTGAGCGTAAGCACGCAGGGGCAGGCCACAATGATTACGGCCGTAAATGCGGCCCATGCTTTGTTACTGTTACCGTAGCTGAGCCAATAACCCATTGCCGAAAAAGCAATTACAAATACGGCAATGGTAAAATATTTGGCTACCCTGTCGTTAAAATGGTGTTTGACATCATGGCTATAGTGTTCCTTGTTCCACAATCCAGTAAGGTAGCTTTGCGATGGTAATTTTACTACTTCGAGCTCTATTCCTTCTCCCATCTGCCTGCCGCCCGCATAGGCAATTTCTCCGAGCACCTTTTCTTGCGGTTCGGTTTCACCGGTAACAAAACTCATGTCGAGCCATGCATTGCCTTTCATCACTATCGAGTCTGCGGGTATCAGTTCACCATTTCGTATCCATAGCCGGTCACCAACTAATAGCTCATTAATGGCCTTTGGTGTTTGCCTGCCCCCTATGAGGGTGGTAACAGCAATTGGAAAGTAGGAACGGTAATCCCGGTCGAACGAAATATGATGGTAGGTTCGTTGTTTAACCCATTTACCCATCAGAAGCAGGAATACCAGCCCGGTTAAGGTATCTGCAAAACCAGGACCAGAGCTGAATACTACAGCATAACTGGTACGAAGGAAGAGCACAGCAATGATCAATGCCAGTGGCGTATCCAAATTAATATGTTTATGTTTCAGGCTATTCCATGCTGATACAAAATATTCGCGGCCACAATAAAAAACTACCGGAATGGAGAGGGTAAGATTTAACCAGCCGAAGAGGGCCTGAAACTGGCTTTCCAAACCGGAAAGACCAAAATATTCCGGAAAGCTGAAAAGCATTACATTGCCCATGCAGAAGCCAGCAACTGCAATTTTTAAGATGAGACTTTTGTTTACCGAATGGCTTTTTTCTTTAACAACATCTTGTAAGTTGATAGCAGGTTCATATCCAATCTCCACTAATGTCTCAACAAGGCGCCTTAAGCTCATTTCTTTATGTTGATAGCTTATGGTAACCTGTTTCTTCAGGAAATCAATCCTTGAATTATAGATGGCCGGGTTAATCTTATACAGGTGTTCCAAAAGCCAGATACAGGAACTGCAGTGTATAGCGGGGATGTAAAATGTTACAATCGTACTTTTATCATCCTGATAATCGATCAGTTGCTTGATTATAGTGGGTTCATCAAGGTATTCGAAATGAGCATTTGATACGGATCTTTTGCCGGGAGCAGGGTTGTATGAGTAATAGGCACACAGGTGGTTCGATGATAAGATCTGGTATACCCCAAGGCATCCTGCACAGCAGAAATGTTTGCCGTCTAAAATGCGGTCTGTTCCCACAATCTCTTCGCCACAATGGTAGCAAAGGCTGATATCCAGAATTTTTTGCGTTCTCATCGTTATACGGATTGACTGAATAAAGTTGTGCTTGGCTCTTTTTGCCATAAACGTTCATCAAAAGCCATGCACACATTTCTTAAAAAGGCTCTGCCATCTTTGGTAATCTGTAATTGTAAACCATCAATTTCAACCAAATGATCTTCAAGCATAGCGGCTAATCGTTTATAAATTAACCCTGGTATAGCAGAGGTAAAGCGTGTAACGCCTTTGCACATCAGGTTTAGGATATGTTCGCGTACATACAGGTCTCTGTCACTCGAAATATGCCCCCTAAAAGTTGGGAGTTCTCCATTATTCACTTTTTCAAGGTATTCTTCTACCGTTTTGCTGTTCTGGGCAAAGGCTGTTTTACAGTCGCTGATTGCTGAAACACCTAAGCCAATCAGTACTTCGGTGCGTTTGTCTGTGTAGCCCATAAAATTACGGTGGAGCCGGTAACTTTCACTCGCTTTGAAAAGGCTGTCTTTCTTTAAAGCAAAATGGTCCATGCCAATTTCCTGGTAGCCGGCATTTAGCAATATTTCCCTGCCTTGTTGGTAAAGTGCAAACTTTTCTTCTCCCTGCGGGATGTCTTTTTCAGCATAATGCCGTTGTCCTGGCTTCGTCCAAGGAACGTGAGCATAGCCGTAAAATGCAATGCGTTCGGGCCGCATGATGAGTACTTCATTCAATGTTTGGGTTAAGCCACCCGGAGTTTGTCCCGGAAGCCCGTAAATAAGATCAAAGTTGATGGAGTTGTAACCGATCTCCCTGGCCTCGGTCATGATCCTGAATACCTGTTCGGGAGTTTGGAAACGGTTGATCATCATTTGTACTTTCGGATCAAAATCCTGTATGCCCAGGCTCATCCGTTTAAAGCCCAAACGGTATAGAACTGCCAGGTGTTCGAACGTTGTATTGTCTGGGTGCGCCTCAAACGAACAGCTGGCCTCATTACCTAATGCTGTAGAAATTGAATTCATCAGTCTGTAGAGATTTTCCGGGCTAAAAAAAGTTGGCGTACCTCCACCCAGATGTAATTCTTTTATTTTTGGCGTTTCCCCGAGCAGATCGCAATACATACGCCATTCTTTCAAAAGGGCTTCGATGTATGGGCGCTCAACCCCATGGTTTTTTGTAATGCGGGTATTACAGCCGCAGTAGGTACAAAGGCTTTCGCAAAACGGCAGGTGGATATAAAGGCTTACCCCCTGATTTCGGTATTTATTGTAGGCCTCTATCAAAGAAAGTTTCCATTTATCTACGTTAAAAGATTCAGTTTCCCAATAAGGAACCGTTGGATAGCTGGTATAACGTGGTGCAGCTATATTGTATTTTTTAAGCAAGGCTGATGTATCCATATCATTTTGATTCTTTTATTTTGATGGTACAATCCTTTTGGCAACAACAGGCATTGCCCACGCATTTTCCCGCTGCCCAATTGTCGAGATTGGAAATCACCTGGTGCATATTTTCCAAAGTGCCGCCATCTTTGAATGGAATGTTGGCTATTTTTATTCCTGCAGATTTTGCAGCATTTAAATCGATATTATCGTAACTAAACGTGGAGGTGGCAATATATTTTACCCCAAGGGATTTTAGCCCTTCGATGATCCTGGCATCCACCGGGTCTCCGTTGAAAACGATCAGGGCTTCTTTACCGGCTACAAAATTCAGCGTATCTGGTGTCAGCTGGTTTGCAATTACGGTAATGTCGTGTTTTTTATAATTGGCCAGGATAAGGCATTCTTTCTCCCTGGTATCGATGTTATAGACAATAGCTTTCATATATAATTTTTCTTCAGGCAAAACTATAGCATGCGATGTACCCAATCGTGATCTTGATTAGGCGAAAAAATGATATTCGTCAGAAGTTGAGGCTTTAGGTAGGCCAGGTACAATCTTGTTGAAAAGTGAGGGCAATCAGCGTAATGTGGATTGAAAATCTGAAACTTTGGAGCTGATTAAAAAAGATATCACGGTACTGCTGATAATACAAGGTTAATGGCCTTTACGGCCACCTGATTGACCTGCCGGATGATATATTACGGGAACTTATGGTAACCTGCATCATTATGATGAGAGACTAAATGTAATTATGCAGTGGGAGACCGGTGGAAGAATATGCTTCGGTTATACCGATTGATGATGTAGGGTAAAAAAATTATTGTTTTACATTCTTAAGCTTTTCTATCGAAAGGATTTGGATGGCATTCCCATTCTTTTCGATCAGTTTTTCGTCTTTAAAGTCGGCCAGCATACGGCTAACGGTTTCGCTGGCTGTACCTACCAGGGCGGCCAGATCGTCGCGTGAAATCTTTATTGTACAGCTATCTGAGTCAGGTTCGCCAAATTTGCCTGCCACCCTTACCAGGGCATCTGCTACGCGTTTACGGACAGAGAAATATGCCAGCCTGAGCATTTGTTCTTCTTTGTCCTGAACGCTTCCCGAAAGCATTCCTAAAAATGTATTGGCTATTTCCTGATGGTTGAGGAGATCATCCATGAAATCGGATTTTGCAATCAAAATCAGTTCACTGTCGCATAGTGTGGCTGCATTATCTGAATATGGTGCTGCCCGGCAAAGGCTCTCGTAGCCAAAAAAATCTCCTTCCTTATATAGGGTAGAGGAGAGTTCACGCCCATCTTTCGCCCTTTTATAGGTTTTTACCTGGCCTTTTTTAACGAAATAGAGGTGTGCAGGTTCATCCAGTTCAACATAAATAATCTGTTTGCCTGCAAACGACCTGGTTTTTCCTTTGGCCCTCATTGATTCGAGAAGCGATACGCTATCTCCACCTGTAGTTCTGAAACCTGTTGGTTTTGAACGTTTTTTTAGCCTGCTTTCTATCGCATTGAATAGTTCAACATCATCAAAGGGCTTGGTAAGATAATCGTCGGCACCCATTTCCATCCCTTTGCGCATATCTGCGCGTTCTGCCTTTGCCGTCATAAATATAAAAGGGATGGTTGCGGTAAGGGCGTTTTTCTGCAGCAGGTACAACACGCTATAGCCATCCAGTTCGGGCATCATAATATCGCATAAGATAATATCAGGGAGCTGCTTCATGGCCAGCTCAACACCTACCTTGCCATTCTTTGCAGAGCATGTTTCATAACCTGCCAGGTCCAGCATTTCTACAATACCTTCCCTGATATCGTCGCTGTCTTCAATGATCAAAGCTTTCTTCATATCATTCAAAATTTAAAGTTAAGTTTGAAAGTAGTACCAACATTCTGCTCGCTATCGCAGGTACAGGTACCATCCATCAAGCCTACATAGCGTTTTACAATATTGAGCCCCAGACCTGTACCGGGGATATCGCCTGTATTATGTGCCCTGAAAAACGGCTCAAACAGGCTTTTCATTTCAGTAGAAGGGATACCAATACCATTATCTTTCACTTCTAACATAAGTTCATGTTCGCTGACTATACTTTTAAATTGGATCATGGTATCTTCCCCCGAGTATTTTATTGCATTTGAAATCAGGTTGATGATGCAATTTTTCAAAAGGTTCTGGTCCAGAAATACCTTTCCGGTAGTGCCCTGGTGCTCATATACAATGGTCTGCTTTTGTTTGGTCATCAGTTGCATTTCTTCAGCAATCTCTTCGGCAAATGTGAAAATATCAAACCATTGTGGTGTAGCCATAACTTTGCCCGCTTCCAATTTTTCGAGCGAAAGGAAATCGTTGAGTATAGTGGTTAGGTTGTTTATCGCATTCTTGATCTTTGAAGTATGTTTTTCAACGCTTTCGATATCGTGTTTTTCGACATATTTACTGATCAGTGATGCCGATAGCTGAATAGCACTTAAGGGCGTCCTAAACTCATGTGAAGCCATTGAAACGAACCTGGTCTTTAACTGGTTCAGTTCCCTTTCTTTTTGGAACAAGGCGCTCATGTGCTCTTTAGCTGATTCGAGCTCATTTATTGACTTGAGCAACTCCCGTGTACGTTCTTTGATCTTCTCTTCCAGTTCTTCAGTATAACTCCTGATCTTGATCTCATCTTCTTTTTGCCTGCTCATGTCGTGGATAAATCCGGTATATATTCTCCGATCGCTGAACCTGATCTCGCTTACGCCCAACCTGAACGGAAAAATACTGCCATCCTTACGTTGTCCGTTTACTTCCCGCCCAATTCCAATAATCTTTTGCCTGCCGGTACGCTCATAGTTTGCGAGGTAGCCATCATGATGCGACCTGTCGGGTTCTGGCATGAGTACGGAAACATTCTTGCCCAGAAGTACGTCTCTGCTCGGGTAACCAAACAGTTCAAGTGCTGCAGGGTTGATATTTTCGATCAGGCCGCGATCATCAATCGTAATGATGCCATCGATTGCGTTTTCGATAATGGCAGCCAGTAATTTTTCTCTTTCCATTGTTGAGTATCCCATCCAAATATAGGTTAAAAATATCAGATGGATAACTGCCTCAACCTAGACTCGGCACCTAACAAGGTTTGGTAGAACCTGCTTCCAAAACGCTGTGGCTTCCGGGTAAATTCCTCGAAGAGAAATTTGTAATAATCGATTCCTTGGAAAATTTCTTCCTTGAATTTGATGAGCTGGTTTCTTTTCTTTTCTGTATATTCTTCCATTAGCAGATTGATTTCAGTTGCCAGGTAATTTACGTACAGCTCAAGCTCTTTGATAAAAAAGTTGGGCCGCTTAACTTTTTCTAAAAGGTTGGTCCTGCCGTAAATGTGGCCGATCATCTCATCCATGGAATAGATGCCCGAAAAGTAGGCAAGGTTTGGTCCGGGACAGATTGCTACCGCCTTGCTTTCCTTTGGTTTAAGAATGCCAACTTTTTGGTATACTGAACTACATAACCCCTCGCAGAGACAAATCTTCTCGGTTACCTTGAGCAGCTGCTTCTCGAATTCAGCAACCGGAAGTTTTTCCTTTTTTAGGTGTTCTATTTTTAACTGTTGATATGCCCTGGATGCAGTGCAGATCGGAGTCTCGGTAAACTCTGTATTGGCGCACAGGTATTTTTTTTTACAGGGGCTGCCCGGACGTCCTTGTTCTATTCTCATTTTACGTTCGGTTTCTATACTGCTGTTCTTGAAATTGTTGAACAATACTCCCAATGGCGAGGAGTTGCTCAGGAAAAATGAATCTTCGCCGGCGTTAGCCAGCTCACCAAGCGTATCGTCGTCAACATTGGTCACTTCCGGTACCAGTAAAAACGGGCTTCCCCACCCGGTTGAGTCCAGCTGGTAATGTTCCAGCAGAAACTCGTTTTCTGCCGCTGTACCTATTCCCCCCTGAACACTAATGCGCTGCTCCATCAATGGAACCCTGTTGATGCCCTTTTTTTGAAGTCCTTTGGTGTATAATACAAAAAGTTCTTCTTTCATTTGGATTTTCATCTGCTTAAACTCTTCAAGTATAGGGCCCATCAGGTGTCCGCTGGTAGCAAAGGCGTGCCCCCCGCAGTTTAGACCGCTTTCTATCCTGAACTCGGCTACCCATAGCCCTTTTTTTGCCAAAAATTTTGCCTGGATAAATGCCGACCTGAAATCGCTCACCTTGAGGATGATCCTTTTCTTCGGGAGATTGTTCTCGCCGGGGAAAAAATCTTCGAAATGTTCCAGGTAACTGTATAGCCTTGGGTTCATTCCGGCAGAAAGCACCACTGATGAGGTTAACCTGCTTTTGGCAAAGCCCCTTAAAGCAGCCAATGCATCACTATCCTCATCAACGGTAACACCATTCTTTTTTTCGTATTTGATCCTGTCGACTTTAGCCATGATATTGACATCAATTTTGCCAAGTTCCATCCGCTCCCGCAAGATTCTTTGGAAAATTTCTTTTCTTGCTCCATCCGGATATTCCAGCATGAGCTCATATCCCTGCTTTAGTTGTGAATCATCTGGTAGCAGCTCGAAGTACCTGCAAAGATCATTGCCCGCTTCAAAGGGAAGCTGTTTTAATTGCTCAAAGTCGTCTTTTATGGTTAAGTCTAAAAAATTAAGGTAACAGTTAATTCTTCTGGCCCTGCTGTCGTGGCTGTTTTTAGGAATGGGTATGTAGATCATATTACGTTTTTGGGTGTGATATGCCCTCATGCGTTCAATCAGTTCATCATCTACGATGGAAACTACGGATGAGATGCCATATTTGGCAACTTTTAAAGGAGTATCTATTGAAAAACCAAGACCAAGAACGGGGATGTGAAATTTATGTGCCATGCATTCGATAATTATATCATCCAAAAATATCCTGATGCCAGGGTTATAATTAATGCCAGCATCACCTGAAAAAATGATCCTGATCACATTTTTTAATAAATGATTTAAAATAAGGTGCTTATGGGGGATTTATAAGATGCGGGATATCATTTTTAGATCTGACCGGCATCAGTATTTCCGGGCCGGTGTAATGCGAGCTTTACATTGTTAAAACTGAATAACATGAAACCTCATAACCGGGCACAATCGACACCAGAAAGATATTTTAATAAAACCATACTGGCTATCGGGTTTATAATTATCCTGTTGCAACTGGCTTTTCTTTTTGCGGTTAGCGCTAATGCTGCGGGGCAGTTATATGTACAAGGTAAAGATTCTTTGAGGACCGAACTTGACAAACAGCTTAGTGACCCGGAAATGCAAAAACGCTTGAATTTCCCTAAAACCGTAAAGCGTTTTTACGATTATGGAAACCTGCAAACAAACTGGCTCCGGAGTGAAGAGAATTCTGGACCAACTGTAATGGCGATGCTCTTGCTGGATTGCGTTAAGCAATATGGCCTGCAGCCACGCGATTACCATCCTGAAATATTAACCTATGAAAAAATGCATAGTGTGTTCGGCGCTGAAATGCAGCTGTCAGCCGGGCAAAAGATCGAATTCGAACTTATGCTTACTGATGCGATGGTTAGCATCATCAACAACCTCCACTTTGGAGCATACAATCCAAGGTTAACCAGGACAGCTATAGATAATGGGTTAAGGGATGAGCTACGTGCCGAAATTTTTCTTCATTCGGCCACAGCTAGCGGCGATCTCATGCAGGCGGTATTAACCGTGCAGCCTAAAATTAACCAGTACGTACAGCTACAAGGCTATATGAAACTTATTGCCGGACAATATACCTGCGATTCTTATGAAACACCCGAAGAGGACATCAGATTGATTGCTATAAATATGGAACGCCTGCGCTGGCTGACGGTTGAAACTAACAGTTACCTGCACATTAACATTCCATCCTTTCGGCTAACCTATTATACCCCATTTAAAACATCCGAATATAAAGTGGTTGTTGGCAAGCCCTCAACTCCAACGCCTACACTGGAAAGTACGATCGGATTTTTGGAAACTGGTGCTGATTGGGTGATTCCACAAAATATTTTCATAAAAGAATTGCTGCCGCGTGCGCTGAAGGATATTACCTATTTTGAAAACAACCATATGGCGGTTTATGATCTGCAGGAAAATTTTATTCCGATAACCAACCAAAGCCTGTTGCTGATCAGGCAAAACCCGCTGAAGTACCATGCGAGGCAAACCTCTGGTTGTGACAATGCCTTAGGAAAAGTGGTTTTCAGGTTCAGGAATAGATATGATATATATTTACATGATAGCCCCGAACAGCAGTATTTTAACCGTGAGAAAAGGGCATTCAGCCATGGGTGTGTAAGGATTTCTGATGCTGAACAGCTGGCCATATCATTAATTAAGAACGATCAGCAGGGTGACCGTATTTCCCTGTTAAAAAAAGCTTTACGCAGTTACAGCAAGCAAAAATTTATACTTAAAACGCCCCTTCCCATTATCATAACCTACCTCACCATCACTGTTGAAGATGAACTTTTGGTTAAACATGCCGATATCTATTTACAGGATAAGGTTTTGGAAGATAAAATGTATGGGCAACAAAATCAAATCACAAAGGCATCAACTAAATAAACAGCTATGAAAAAAATTCTTGTACCAATAGATTATTCATCGCATTCGGATAATGCGGTGGTATATGCACTAGAGATGGCAAAAACGATACATGCAGATATCCATCTCTTCCACGGGATAGAAACCCCCGAATTTGTTGCCATGCCAGGTTTTATGGTTTGGCCTTCTGAAGATTTTACCGACCTCAAAGCGGAAGCAGATAATGATATGGAAAAATACGTTACAAACATCAGGAGAAATCCGTCGTTCCAGTATCCCTATCTGCGCAATATCGGTTTCAGTACGGCCATAGGCAGTACAAACCTGGTGATTGGGCAGGCCATTTTAGATCAGAAACCCGATCTCGTTGTAATGGGGATGGAAGATAAGGGAAGAATCAATCGTTTTTTCCTTGGCAGTACAAGCCGGGCAATGATCGAAAAAACAACCGTACCGATCCTGTTGGTTCCTGCTAAAGCCAGGTACCGGCCAATAGAGAAGATCGCTTTTGCCACAGACCTTTCAGAAAACGACCTGAATTCAATCCATGATCTGGCAAGACTCTTCTCTCTTTATAATCCTGAGATCTTATTGGTGCATGTTGATGACCAGCTTTCTGATTTTCATGATCCCAGAACCCCGTCAAATCAATTTCTTAACAGGGTTACCTGTAATATCAATTACAATAAGATCTACTACCGGCACATCAGCGAGACTGATATTGGCAAGGGACTAAAATGGCTGACCGAAAATGGCCAGGTTGATATCCTTTCCATGATTCATCGCCATCCCAGTATTTTCTCGAGAATATTGGATGGGAGCCATACACAGAAACTGGCAAAGTCTATCCATCTCCCTTTATTGGTGATGCCTGAGGATAAGACACCTATAGGATAGTAAATAAATAATCAAATGAAAAAACTGATCATACTTACCGACTTTTCAAAAACAGCCAACAATGCAGCAAATATTGCATTGGAAATAGCTATTAAGCTACATTTAGACGTACAACAGAGGTTGCCGATGCTTATTTTTCCAGCCAATCTTTAGCCAACGTATCATGGTAAGCTTGAAAACACATTTTTCTCAGGAACTAAGACGGGCCTGCACACTGGTTAAAAGGATTTACACAGGAAAACGTAAGCCTGAAGCGCTTCCAGATGCCCTTCAGGATAGATCGGCAACATTACAATTAACCCCTAAACATGGATAAGATAGAGGCTACAGGCCCTGCGCAGGCAATTCTGCCCGAAACAAGAATTCCGGCAAAGCAAAAAGATAGTGAAAAGATATTCCTTGAAGGGCCGAGGTCGCGCATTAAGGAACTTATGTTTACTATAAAGATATGGATAGAGTTTATTTCGGGCTTTAGGGTGCTTCACTTTCTTGGTCCGTGCGTAGCCGTATTCGGATCAGCCCGCGTTGCCGAAGGTTCTCCGTACTACGAAAGTGCCAGAAAAATTGGCGCTGGTTTGGCACGCCAGGGTTTTACCACCATAACCGGAGGCGGCCCAGGTATTATGGAAGCTGCTAACCGGGGAGCAAAGGAAAATTTCGGACAATCAGTAGGTTGTAACATCAGGTTGCCTAAAGAACAGCAGCCCAATCCCTATCTTGATAAATGGTTCATCTGTAAATATTTTTTTGTAAGAAAGGTACTGATGTTCAAATATTCAGATGCGTTTATTATTATGCCGGGAGGGATTGGCACCCTTGACGAGTTCTTTGAGGCGCTTACGCTGATCCAGACCAAAAAAATTATCGATTTCCCCATCATTCTCTTCGGAAAGGAGTTTTGGAGCCCACTTCAGCCCTTGTTTAACTCGATGCTAACGGCTGAAATGATTGGAGGCGAAGATCTCAAGCTCATCCTGTTCACTGATTCGGTGGAGGAAACATTGGAACATATCCGGAAAGTAGCCTTGGCAAAACATGCTGAGAAACGGAGGCAAACATTTAGGAGAATACGTATTTTGGGAGAATAGGTGTTTTTCCTGATTCCTTTAAACGTAGCCACGCTCGGTACGTAGAGAACCGGAAATTCTGCCACATCGATCATCCTCTTGCTATTACTTCCAAGTGCCCATTGTATTAATTGCCCGGCGCCCGCCATTCCCATTACCACCAGCCCAACATCTTTTTGGTGCGCCAATTCCTGTATTACCTGGCAAACTTCTCCCTTTTCACTTTTGAAAGTAACTTGCGGACCAAAACTATTGCCATCGCAGTCTTTATGGTTTAATTTTTCGATTAACTGGATAAGCTTATGATCACTTTCTTATTCGATTTCTTCTTCGCTAACTAATGGCCAGGCAACCTGCACAGCCATGGGCGCATTATCGGGAACTTTATAGGTGTTACAAAGCAGCACATTAGCGCTGATTTCTTTTGCAATCCCAATAGCAAAGTGTGCCGCATTTTCTGCGGGTACCGAGAAGTCGGTTGCTACTAATATGGTTTTCATGACTTGGTTACTATAATGGATTGGAAATCTTGAGTACTATTCTGCCCTCAATTTCTCCATTCCGCATCTGATCAAACACCTGATTAATATCTTCCAGTTGCGCTGCATGTACGGTAGCCTTCACTTTTCCTTCAACCGCAAATCCGATGGCTTCCTGCATATCTTTCCTTGTGCCTACAATAGAACCTCTTATCGTAAACCTGTTTAACACGGTTTCGAAAATTGGAAGGTTAAAGCTACCAGACGGAAGGCCATTTAGAGAAACTGTTCCTTTTCTCCTTAATGCGGTTAATGCCTGATTGAATGCGATGGGTGAAACGGCTGTTACCAAAACTCCATGCATCCCACCAGTATGTTTCTTCAGGAAAAGACCAGGATCATTATCCATCGCGTTCACGGTAAGGTCTGCACCATGTTTTTTGGCAAGGGCAAGCTTATCGTCAGATACATCAATAGCGGCAACATGGAGTCCCATTGCTTTTGCATACTGTACCGCAAGATGGCCAAGTCCGCCAATTCCGGAAATGGCCACCCACTCGCCAGGCTTAGCTTCGGTTTCTTTTAATCCCTTGTAAACCGTTACTCCGGCACAGGTAATTGGCGCCATTTCAAGAAAATCTATTCCCTGCGGAAACCTGGCAACATACCTGGCATCTGCAACTACATATTCGGCATAACCTCCATCAACACTATAGCCACCATTTTTTTGGCTTTCACACAGCGTTTCCCAACCCGTAATACAATATTCGCAGCATCCACAGGCACTAAAAAGCCAGGGGGCACCAACCACATCACCTTCTTTAATATGTTCAACACCTTTGCCAAGGGCTACAACATAGCCAACAGCTTCGTGCCCGGGGATAAGCGGTAATTTCGGCTTAACCGGCCAATCGCCCATACAGGCGTGTAAATCGGTATGGCAAACACCACTTGAAACCACTTTGACCAAGACCTGGTTTTCGGCAGGCATCTTTACTTTAACCTGCTCAATACTGAGTGGCTTGCCGAATTCATGGAGTACGGCAGCCTTCATTGTTTTTGGGATCATTGTTTTAGGATTATTTTTTTGAAAGCATGATATCATGCCTGTATAAATTGTTTTCAAGCTCCTTATCCTTATTGTAAGGGTCAGAATACCTTACCAACAGACCATCCTTAATCGCACAGGTCTGGTAACCGATCAGCAGGGGGAGGGGTTTTTTCAATATGAAATTCTTGGTTTGGTAATTATCAGTTGCCTGCAAAAGCTCATTGATCTGTCCTTCCTGTCCGTCATATTTCAACATTAGTGAAGCAAGCCTGCTGGCATTTTCGACGCTTATGCATCCATTGGTCAAAGCCCGTTCGTTTTTCAAAAAAATCTCTTTTTGCGGGCCATCATGCAGGTAAATGCCATTTTCATTTGGAAAGTGGAAAGCCATTGTTCCAAGTGAAAGTTCGCATTCTGAAGATTGCCTGGCCACGAAGCCTGTCGGATTTTTTTGGATGCTGATGAGCAATGCAGGAGTCGCGTTTATAAAATATCCTTTGTTGTCATAAATCGTATAATGCTTCTGTTCCAGGTAGCCGATATCTTTCAATGCTTTAGGCAATATGTCGTTTATAAATATGTTATTGGGAACTTTCCAGTCTGGTGCGGTACCGATGTAGGATATTGCGCTCATGAGTTCCGGAGTTGGTTTTTCCGATGTGCCAACCGCAACTTTAAAGGTGAGGGAAGTATCAGGCAAATGATAGGTCAGTGTATAGGATGGAATATTCACCTCCACATAAGCCCTTGCAGAAACAGTATTCCATTTTGCCCTTTCCATGTTAATGGCTACCTTTCTGACTTCTTCTTCGGGTACGGTGTAGCAGTCATCCAGATATTGCCCCCTGATTAAGAACATGTATTTCTGCAAGTCTGTATAAGTTTGCGATTTGGGTTGTACATCTGAAATGGCAACTAAAAAATCTTTTGCTCCCAGCGCATTTTTAAGTACCGCTTCAGCACTAAAGCCAGAGATGTTTCCTTCGTCAATTACTCTTCGTGGCAGTAGAGGATTGGCTTTCCCAAAATGCAGATCATTGATCAACGTTAGCAAGGCATCAGTTAAATAAATTTCGAATGTTGCCCTTTCTTCTGCCGTTCCGTTTCGCTGGTCTTTTAAAATTTCCCTTAACTTAGGGTATAATAGCTTTTCCGGATGATAGTCTTCATGCGATAATCCATACTGAAGTACACAGTCAAGAAGTAACATGGAAGACCAGGTTTTAGTTGGCTTTTCAACTGATTGTACCCAAATGGATTGGAAATCATTGTTCTTATAGAAACGTTTGACAGACATTGGATAATTTAGTTCTGTTAAACGCTCAAGCTGAGTTTCAATTTCCCTGCTTACTGCCTTATCATTACAACGGAGAATCGTAAGGGTAAAAAGCAGGGTGGCTAAATTGACAATTGTTTTCATGATCCAATTATTTGCTATATCAAACTTATTGGTTATGAATGGCTTAAATTGTGATGCCGGTAAGCTTTAACTGTGATTGATTACATAAACCTTCAGGTATTGCAGTCTCTATCTACACCTGTAAAACTGCGTTTCTCGATCTCTTTCTAGGAAATTAAAGACCATTGCTGCTTTTCTAAGTGTATCTTAATTAAAACTTCCAGCTGAGTCAATTCAGCAGCTATTTTTGCCGTTTCAGCCATATTAGTTTAGCATTGGGTTTAATATTTCGCTTTCTTTGTACCAATGAACAAGAATGAGAGAAAGCTATACTTTTACAGTGCCTTTCTGATTACACTGGTAGTGAATTCTGCAAAACTGATGGCCCTTAACAGCGATGGGATTATTGCCCGTTACTGGCAGTTTAATATAGGTGAATATGGTTTCCAGTTTTTGTATAATATGGTGTTCTGCCTTTTATTGCTGTACCTCAATCTTTCTGAGGGTAGGTATCTGAGTGTATTACGGGCAAGCAAACAATACTGGAAACTTTACGGATTAAATGCCCTGGTGGTTGTGGCAGCCATGGTGTTGGGAAGCATAATCCATTCTATGCTTTTTGGAACGCTCCAGCTTCCGGGCGGAAGAATAAGGGGCTATTTTGCCCGGTTTTTACTCAGCAGTGTCATGATTGCTGTGGTAATCCGCCTCGTTCTGCTGATACGCGAAAGCCGAAATAAAGACCTCATTAACGAACAGCTTAATTCGGCTTATCTTAAGGCGCAGCTGCAACTGCTTCAGGAGCAGTTAAACCCACATTTTCTTTTTAATACGTTGAGCAGCCTTTCGGCTATAGTGAGAGAAAATCCAAGCCTGGCTCAAAACTATATTCTCCATCTTTCCAAAATATTCCGGTATACGCTGGTTGGTTCGGGTAACAGCCTGGTAACGCTTGAGAAAGAGCTTGAACATTTGAAGTCTTACGTTCAGCTGTTGAAAATGCGGCTGGAGCATACGGTTCTGGTCCATATTAATATCAGCCAGGACCTGATGAGCTGGCAGGTACTTCATTTATCGTTACAACCCCTGGTCGAAAATGCAGTTAAACATAACAGGGCTACACGCTCAGAACCTTTAACGGTAGAGATTTATGAAGAAGATAAATGGCTTATTATCCGAAACAACCTGCAACCTGCTACCCGTGAAGCTGAAGGGACCGGGATTGGCCTTGCCAACCTGAACGAACGCTATAAACTGCAACTCCATAAGGAAATCGAGATCCAGCAGACCACAGCATATTTCACCGTAAAGCTGCCATTAATATGAAAAGAAATTTGCATCTGGTAATTATTGAGGATGAAGCGGCAACGGCAAGAAATCTGGAGTATATCCTGCAGGAAATCAGTCCTGGTATTAAGGTTATTGCAACCCTGCAAAGCATAACCGAAGCAATAGATTGGTTTACCTCGACGAACAATGCTTACGATCTGATATTTTCAGACATAAGGCTTTCTGATGGGGTATCGTTTGAAATCTTCAAACAGGTAAGCATTATAAAACCTGTTATTTTTGTTACGGCATATCATGACTATGCTATTGAGGCCTTTCGTAACAATGGCATTGATTATGTTTTAAAACCTTTTGACCGGGAAGAAATACAGCGGACTTTACATAAATACAATACTCTTATTGCAGCTGGTATTAAAAGTGAACAAGCTAAAACAGCACCTCTGCTGCAGGAGTTCCACTATAACACGAAGCCATATAAAAAATCCTTTCTTATTCATTATTGTGGCAGGCTGATCCCGGTAGAAGCGGTTAAAATTAACTGGTTCCATACCGAACACGAGATTGTGTATGCACACACCGCTGATGGAAAGCAATATGTAGTAGAATTTACATTGGAACAACTGGAGCAAGAATTGGACCCTGCTTTATTTTTCAGGGCTAACCGTCAATTTGTGATCAATAAAAATGCGGTACAAGCCGTAGAGTATTTTTTTAATGGCAGGTTGCTTGTCAACATTCAGCCGGCAGCCCAAGAGCAGGTACTGGTTAGTAAAGCAAAAGCGATGCATTTTAGAAAGTGGCTGGATCGGTAATGAATTTCACCCCTGAATTTAGCAGGTTCACCCTTTTTTATCTTAAAGGAAATAATCGGTCTTATTACATTTGTTTCATTAAATTAAAATTTCACAGGATGCTTTTAAAATCAAAACAATGGCCACTTTTTGTCGCTGTATTTTTATGTTTAACTTTTACCCAGGTAAGGGCACAGGTAAATAAATTAAAGGACAGTACTCCTGAACAGCGTGCCAGGATGCTGACGGAGTGGATGACAAGCCAATTAACATTAAATGCCACACAGGTTGAGCAGGTTTCTGCCCTTAACCTTCAGTATGCCGTAAAGAATGATCCCATTCTGCAAAGTAATGAAAGTAAACTTGCTAAATTCAAAAAACTGGCAGCTTTGCAGAAAGAAAAATCTAAGGCTTTAAGCCAAATTCTGGATGCAGGACAATACAAAAAATACCAGGAAATTAAAGGCCAGATGATTCAAAATATTAAAGAGAAAAGAAAATGAGAAAACTATTGTACCCTTGGGGAGTGGTAATGATTATGTTTATGACCACTTCGGCATGCTCTGAAAGTAAGTATGATACTGATGAAATCGCTTCTCCGCCATCAACCATAAACAACAGTCTTCAGGGCCCCATTCAAAAGCCTGCATCAGGGTATGGTGCAGACGGAAGTTACGAAGTGGCAGAAATTGACTTCAGTAATCCACAATATAGCGGAACACAGGTCTCCATTTTCTACCCTAAGGGGATTACTTCTCCAAAGCCAACCATATTCTTTTCGCACCCGTTTGGCGGGGAGGATAAAGATTACAATATAGGGTTGTATAATTTTATTGCAAGGAAAGGCTTTGTAGTGGTATTTGTTCCTTACCGCACGATTGATGTCAGTATCGATCACCGCTACCAAACTTTATGGGAGGGATTTATAAAAGCTGCAACAGATTATCCAAACATTATCGATACTCAGAAAGTAGGTTTTATGGGGCATTCTTTTGGTGGTGGAGCAAGTATCGACCTTGCCTATAAGGCATTTACAGAAAAAGGCTGGGGGCAGAACGGGCGTTTTCTTTTCACGATGGCTCCCTGGTATTCTTTTAACTGGAACAGCCCATTAAGCACCCAACAGCAATTGCAGAGTTTCCCGGCCAATACCAAAATGATTACCCAGGTTTATGATGAAGACGATGTGAACGATCACCGGTTGGCCATTGATATCTTTAAAAACATCAATATTTCTAATGCTGAAAAAGATTTTATTTACTTCAGATCATCTACCGTTAACGGATACAATTATGTAACCAACCATGCGATGCCAAGTTCGCGCAAAGCTTTTGATGCGTTGGACTATTACGGTGTATACCGCCTTTTGGATGCTATGATGGATTACAGCTTTAATGGAAACAGCAATGCCAAAAATGTTGCTTTGGGTAACGGTTCTGCTGCGCAAATTACGATGCCTTCTTATAAGGGGGAATCGATGGCTCCGCTTGAGGTTACAGATAACCCCGTACCGAAATATCCGCAAGGCAAATACCAGTTTCAATGCGGAGACAGTACCAATCCGCGAATTTCTTATTGTAATTGATTAAAAAAGCAGGCGATTTGCCGGAAATGCTAAACTCAGGGCGTCAGAAACAATAACGGCAAAGTAGTACTACTTAATTTTCAAAAACCTGACACTTAAGGGGTAATAAATATTCTTTCTTTTCAATACACGGACCATATTGTATGCGGCCAATAATATGGCCATTAGGTAGCAGCTCATCAGTAAAGGGAAGCCTATTGGAAAATAAAGCACCATGATAATGATAGCCAGGCCTGCCACTATTGAGATGGTGATTTGAAAGTTTAAAATAATACGGCCCTGCCGATCAAAAATCTCTTCCTGGTCTTTCTTTAAAAGCCAGAAAGCTGCCGATGTAAGCACATTTGCCAGGGGAATAAAAATACCGATAAGCGGTAAAATGTGCATAGCGGCCAAAATTCCGTTAGGTGCCTGTTGTGGCTTGTCGGTTGTTACCATATCAGTATCAGGGATGCTCACAATTTTTTCGGGTTCAATGTTTAAGCATTGAGCCAGTAATTTGAGTGTATGCGTTTGGGGCATTACCTGGCCGCTCTCAATCCGCTGAATGGTTCGGGAAGTAAGCCCTGAAAGTTCAGCCAATTCATCCTGTGTCATTCCTTTTAGTTTGCGGTATTTTGCTAAGTGACTTGAAATGACAGGCTTCATGAAATAAATATACGGTATTTACAAGGCAATAACGGATGTTTTATTGAAAAATGGGGAGAGAAGCTGAAAAGTCTGGCCGTAGAACCATTTGTCTGTTAGATGTCGTGCAGATGTCGTTGTAACCTTTAGAAGTTCGCCTGATATTTATATCCAAAACTACGCGATATGAAAATCTCTGCATCTAAAAAAACATTCAGCCCATTAAGGGTATTTATTTTGCTAAGCCTTATGCTCATGGGCATGTATGGCTATGGGCAAACCAAACACATTAGCAGGTTAGATGGAAGCAAAATAACAACGGCCCAGATTGATACATTTATCAAAAGCGCAATGAAAGCTGCCAAGGTACAGGGCGTTAATGTGGCCATATTAAACCACAACAAGATTGCTTACGTGCAATCGTACGGTTTTAGGAATAAGCCCATAAATGCACTGGCAGATACGGCAACTATTGTGTATGGTGCCTCTTTTAGTAAAGCTGTGTTTGGTTACCTGATCATGAAGCTGGTAGATGAGCAGGTACTGGAATTGGATACACCACTTTACCGCTATCTGAAACAGCCGATTGCCAGCTATAAGTATTTTGCCGATTTAAAAGACGATGATCGCTGGAAACAAATAACCGCAAGAATGTGCCTGAGCCACACAACCGGCTTGCCCAATGTGAGGTATTTTAACCCGATTACCAATGCCGAGGATTCTGTAGGGGTAATGAAAATTTATTTTACACCCGGAAGTAAGTACGCTTATTCGGGAGAGGGCTTTCGGTTACTGCAAATGGTTGTAGAAGAGATAACAAATATGAAAATTCATCAGCTGGCAAAGGAGAAAATATTTGAACCCTTAAATATGAACCGGACCGGCTATATCTGGTATGAATCGTTTGGGGATGATAATGTGGCAGTTGGCCACCTGAATGATGGCAGCATTGATGTAAAGAGAAAGCGAAAGGAGGCAGTAGCAGGTGGAAGCCTGGTGACCACGATAGCTGATTATGCTAAATTTATACAACAGGTAATGCAGCGTAAAGGACTGAGTAAAAAAAGTTACGATACGATGTTATCGCCACAGATTGCCATTCATTCAATCACCCAGTTTCCGCCAATTACCTTCGAAACCACCACCGAAAATGATGCTATTCAACTATCTTATGGTTTAGGCTGGGGATTAATTAATTGTCAGCCGTATGGCAAGGCCTTTTTTAAAGAAGGAAACGGTGGCTCCTGGCGGAATTACAACATCAATTTTCAAGACAAAGGCATTTCGATTATTTTGACGACCAATAGCGAAAATGGAGAAAAGATCTTCCAGCCGGTAATAGAGAAGCTGTTAGGGAAAACCTGTATTCCCTGGAAATGGAACGGGTATCAGCCTTATTAATTCCGGGTTATACATACAGTAAACATTATGGCGGAAGTAGAAAATTTAGGCTTGCCTTGCTGAAAACAGCCGCTACACAATATTGTCACGTAATTCATTTAGTTATTCTTTATTTTTGCCGGTAGTACCAGCTAATGGTTGATTAAGAAATGGATAATGGATTTTCGGATAACAGGCAGGTTGAGGTAGTTTCTACTTTTTCTCATCTTTTAGATACAGCTTTTAAGGAAGATATGAATGCGGTTTGCTGGCAAAGAGACCTGTTGGGAGATTTTGAGGAAATTGTATCAAAACTTGAACTGAAAGCAGACCTGACAGAAGTTTCTGTCGAAGATCTCCGGGCGCTCAGGTTATCCGAAAAGGGCAGTAGGGCAAGGGCAACCATCTTAAGCGATTTTCAGCTGTTATCAGATGCCGGGGCATCGCCTTCTCTCAATTTAATTAAAAGTTACGAACGGGATGAAGAATTCGGTTTTATTTCAACAGATGTATATTCTTTTCACGTAGACCGCTCGCCCATTGGTACCGATACTTTTTTATGTACCTATTATGGTGCAGCCAGTGAAATCCTGGCTAATGATCAGGCTGAACAAAAGGTGAGGGTGCCGGAGATCAGGCAAAAGCTTAAAGAATTGCACAACGGCAGCGAAGAGGAATTTGAAAGCTTTTTAACGGAAAATTATTTTGATTTGCATTACCAGGCTAAACCAAGTGCCACACCGATAAATCTGGGGGTAGGCCATTTATGGAGACTTGCTGTAGATCATCCCGGAAAACAGTGTTTGCCTTGCGTACACCGGGCACCCATCGAAAAAGATGGGGAGTATAGACTGTTGCTGATTTGCTAAAAGGTTGGGATGCCAGTGTTGTGATCTGAACCTAAATTTGTCAATCTTGTTTTGTGGCCAATATCCAAATAATTTTCGATGCTTATTCTGAATGGCCGGATCTGCGACGTTTTCTGACGAAGCATTGTGAACTTAAATCCTGTTTATAGAACCACCTCCTTATTTGTTGAATTCTGTTTATCCATACCTGTAATGGAGCAGATGAGAACTATGGATTTTATCTCTCTTTTACCGGTACCTGGTATGGGCTTCAATTTATCCTGATTAATGAAAAATGAAAGGGAATCATCTTTTTGGGTGATCAGATTTTAGTAGGGCATGTTAACATAAGTTCTCTTCTCTTTATCATTTGAAGCATCCCCTGGGCTAGCTGGATGCCTATATTTGACTTTCCCAATTTCAATCTGCCAATCAAACTTGGCCATTCCAGTGAAAAAAGTTTTGAGCTAAAGGAAGATTGGATCAGCGGAAAAGACCGAATATAAACCAAATTTAAACAAAGATGAACCAAACAATTTTTATCAGAAAATTGCCGGCTTTTACGCTACTGGTAATTTTCTTAATGCTCCTACATTTAAGAGGATTTGCCCAGGACCGGTTAATTACCGGAAAGGTAGCGGCCAACGAAGATTCTTCCCCTTTATCAGGAGCAACTGTGCTGTTAAAAGGAAGGAATAAATCGACAGCTACAAACGAACAGGGACTGTTTTCTATACTGGCAAAAAAAGGTGATGTGCTTATCTTCAGGGTTGTTGGATTTAAGCCACAGGAGATCACAGTGGGCGATGCGAACATCATCAATGTCGTTTTAAAGGGCGAACGTACTAATTTGGATGATGTGGTTGTTATCGGTTATGCAAAAATTGCAAGAAAAGATGCCACAGGTTCAATAGGTTCAATATCAGGTGATGAATTGCGCCAAACACAGCCAACTACTTTCGATCAGGCCCTGCAAGGTAAAGTTGCCGGGGTAGTGGTGCAACAGGTATCGGGCCAGCCCGGCGGTGGTGTTTCTATCCAGATTAGGGGGGTATCATCAATAAGCGGGTCCAATTCACCATTATTCGTTATTGATGGTGTGATTATCCCGCCGGTAAACGATCCTGGTAATGGGTCCAATCCTTTAAATGCCATCAACCCTGCCGAAATCGAATCAATAGATGTATTAAAAGATGCGTCGGCTACTGCTATTTACGGTTCGCAGGCAACCAATGGTGTAGTGGTAATTACCACGAAAAGAGGTAAAGTAGGGGCGCCAAGCATCAGTTATGACGTTTATGGAGGTTACCAGGAAATACCTGGACGATTACCTACAATAGACCTGCAACAACTTGCAACATTTATTAATGCCAGGGCTGCAGTTTGGGGTTTCGACGTAAGACCGGAATTTGCCAACCCGCAATATTTAGGTAAAGGTACCGACTGGCAAAAGGAATTGTTCCGTAGAGCTCCAATGCAGAATCATACCATTACATTAAAAGGAGGCGATACAAGAACACAATATTTACTGTCAACCTCTTATTTCGATCAGGAAGGTATAGCCCTTGGATCTGATTTTCAAAGGTATTCGGTAAGGTTGAATTTGGATAATAAAACAACAAACTGGTTAAAAATAGGAACCAGCCTTCAATTGGCCCATGTTGATGAAAACGTAGCGGCAACGGGCAGCAGTGTAATTCTCACCGCGCTGAACAATACACCGGATATACCGGTAACCAACTCTGATGGCTCATGGGGCGCGGTTACCAACAACAGTGGCTGGGTACAGCCGTCGGCAAATCCGGTTGCATTGGCCACCATTATTAAAAACCTGAGAAAGCGAAATCAGATTTTTGGAAACGTGTATGCCGAAATACAAATAGCTAAAGGATTATCATTAAGAAATGAACTATCGGGTAATTTTGATTTTACCACAGAAGATTATTTCTCTCCGAGTTACACTTTTGGTAAAGGTACGCCAAGTCAGAATAGTGGTTCTACATCAGCCGGCCAGAATTTTTATACTGTAATACGTAATTTTCTGAATTACGGGCATGCTTTCGGGAAAATGAGGTTGGATGCCTTGGCGGGGCATGAATCGCAGGAAAGCACATTTCATAATGTTAGCGCCGGCCGTATCAATTTCCCTTCAAACAATGTACAGGCCATTAATGCCGGCGATCCAACAACGGCCACTAACGGAGGCGATAATTCATTATCAAACCCTAAAGGTGGTAGTGCACAGGAATCATATTTCGGCCGTATCAACCTTTCATGGGATGATAAATACCTGTTAACGGGTAATATACGTAGAGATGGTTCCTCTAATTTTCCTGCTTACAACCGGTGGGTAACTACCTATTCGGGTGGATTTGCCTGGAAAATTAAAAGTGAGAAATTTTTGAAAGATGTTGAAAGTATTAATGACCTGAAACTGAGGTTAGGATATGGATTGACCAACAACCAGGGTATACAGGGAAATACTTTTATTACTCAGCTTACTTCAGTGCCTAATGGCCTGTCGGGTACAGCACAATTCCAGAGCAATTTGGCTAACCCGAATGTAACCTGGGAAAAAACAGATTATTACAGTGCAGGAATCGACGCTTCATTTTTTAATGGCCGCTTAAGTTTTGTACTGGATGTTTATAACCGCCAAACTGACGGACTTTTATTAAAGGTACCTCTTCCTTTATATAGCGGAACGGCGGCAGGTTATTCGCCTGGAAGTATGGCGGCACCTTATGTGAATGTTGGTAAGGTAAGTAATAAGGGATTCGATTTCCAGATCAGTTCTACCAATATCAGTACTGAAAAATTCAATTGGAAAACTAATTTTACCATCTCCAGAAATATCAACAAAATCATCTACTTAGGTTCTGGTGGCGACCAGGCTAACTTAAGCACATCATTTAATAACGATATCATTCAGACAACAGTGGTAGGTCAGCCTATAGGTCAGTTTTATGGCTATCTGTTTGATGGGATTTTTGCAACTCCGTACGATTTACAAACACATGCCAGGCCAGTTAATTCAACCGGTAATCCTTATCCGGTATCTGCAGCGGGCGGAGGAATCTGGTACGGCGACCGTATGTTTAAAGATTTGAACGGCGACGGTATTATAGACAGTAAAGACAAAACTTTTCTGGGTTCTCCATTGCCAAAATTCCAGTTTGGTTTCAATAATACATTTACCTACAAAAATTTTGACCTGAATGTTTTCTTCAGCGGAAACTATGGCAACAAAATATTCAATCAGTTAAAGGTATCTCAAACCGATCCAGGAAACAATTCGAGCTATTTTTCATCCATATTGGATTATGCCAGGTTGGGTTTAGTAGATCCAAACGGTTCTGCAACAGATGTTAATAATGTGTATGTTACCAATCCGAACACCACTATTGTAGGCTTGAGAAACGATAATACCAACGGTAATAACCGTCCGAACAGTTTGTTTATTGAGGATGGTTCATTCATAAAATGTAAAAACATCACCTTGGGTTACCGCTTGTCTGAAAAACTTTTGTCGAAAATACACATCCGTTCAGTTCGCGTATACGGCACCGTAACCAATGCATTTATCATTACGAAATACTCAGGCATAGATCCTGAAATAGGTTCATGGAATCCGCTTGCGGCAGGATGGGATAACGGTTACTATGCTCAGCCAAGAGTATTTACCCTTGGTGCTAATATAACCTTAAATTAATAAAACGATTACCGATTTAAATATAGGTTCATGAAATCATTTAACAAAACGATTATAACCATCCTGTTATTTGCAGTAGCAATTGCCGGGTGTAAAAAGAGTTTCTTAGACCGTCCGTCTAACTCGCAGATCAGTTCTAATAACTTTTATAAATCAACTTCCGATTTACGGCTTGCCACTGCTAGCTTATATGCCGGTGCACAATGGTCGAGGTGGAACAGGAGTGGCATGATGCCGTTTGGCGATGTACTGGCAGGTACCGGTAGTTTCGCATATAGCCAGGATCTGGTTCAGCTTTTTACGCGTACCATTACTGCCCAGAACACCTACGTTTCGGAGGCCTGGATTAGCCTGTACAATGTTATAGGGCAATGCAATACGGTTATTAACGCCATAAAGGAGCAGGCAGATGCATCTATCCCGCAGGCAGATAAAAATGCAGCCATAGCCGAGGCAAAATTTATCCGTGCCATGGCTTATTATTATTTGGCCATTTATTACGGTGCTGTGCCTATTATTGAAGATAACAGGAAATTGATAGACAACCCGTTGCTTAACCGCAATATCATGTCGGATGTTTACAAATTTGCAACCAACGACCTGACTTATGCGGCGCAATACCTGCCTAAAACAGATCAAAAAGGCAGGCTAACCACCTGGTCGGCACAGGGCATGCTGGGTAAAGTATATTTAACCATGGCAGGTGTAGGCAGAAATGGTGGTATGCGCAGTCAATCTTTATTAGACAGTGCTAAAAAATATGCAGGTAATGTATGTAAAAATAGTGGATTGACCTTGTTTCCAAGCTACTATGATTTGTTTAAAGCACAGAATAACGATAGTCCGGAATCACTGTTTGCGCTTCAATGGACTGCGGGCGTTGGTTATGCTACTGGTAACGATTTGCAAACATGGTATGCACCAACCGGCGAAGTACTTCCTCAAAAAACCGGTGGATGGCAATCTTTAGCACCAACTTACGATTTATACCGGATGTATTCGCCTAAGGATACGGTAAGGCGAAAAGCGACCATTATGCTCAACGGAGATTTTTATCCTGAATTGAATCAAGCCGCTGGTGGCTATAAGGCCACTGGTACAGGCATGAAAAAACACATTATTGGTAACGAAAAAGACAACAATGCACCAACTATGGGATCATGGTCATCTATAGAGCACAACTCGCTACTGAGGCTGGCCGATGTGTACCTGGTTTATGCCGAAGCCATTTTGGGTAATAATACCAGCACAAGTGATGCTGATGCGCTATTGTATTTTAATAAAGTACGTACAAGGGCAGGCGTAGATCCGGTAACTTCAATAAACCCAACTATGCTGCGGATTGAACGTAGAGTTGAACTGGCTTACGAAGGACAATATTGGATAGACCTTGTGAGGTTTTCTTATTATGATCCAACCAATGCGGTAAAATGGCTTAACGATCAGGACGCCACACATGGACGGATTGGGTTTACTTATGATCCTGTAACGAAAATAGCGACAAGGGATACTACAGCATTACCATCTACACTTCCGGCCACTATAAGCTCATTTACGTTGCCAATTCCGGCATCAGAAATGACCAGTTCGCCGAAACTTGCAGAGCCACCTGTACCATATTATTAATCAGACATTAAAAATAAAATATTATGAAAAAGATAATATACCAAATCTTTTCTTTGCTGGCGCTTTGCCTTATGGTTGCGACCTTACTGCCGGCCTGTAAAAAAGATGCAAGAGATAAGGGCGCCCCTGTTATTACCAATATCAGGAGTTACGTAGCCTCGCCTAATGATACGGTTTTGAAGAGCGCCGTGGCGAATGGCCAATACGTAGTGATAACCGGCGAAAACCTGAGGTATGCCACCCGGATAAGCTTTAACGGGGTTGATGCCACCTTTAATACTGCGCTATTTGCCTCTAACAGTGCAGTGGTGCAGATACCTGCTATGGAATATTCAAAACTTGATACCACTAAACTTTATACGGTAGATTATGTAACGACAAGTGGTTCTACTACATTTTCGTTTAAACTGGGGCCTGCCGCGCCTAAAGTTACAGGCGTATCTAACCTGTTTGCCAATCCGGGCGATTCAGTATATGTTTTTGGTACCGACTTCTTTTTTGTGAAGCGCTTTTCGTATAGGGGCACAACTATTCAATCGTTTAAATTGGATCCACTCGGAACTTCCATTGGTTTTATTATGCCGTCTACAACTAGCAACGACATCATATCGGTAAGCACTAAAAGCGGCGACGTGAATTTCAAAATAGTGGCAACACCGATTATCGCCAGTGTTTCGAATGAAAATGCCAACCCGGGCGATTCAGTATATATTTATGGTACTTACCTAAAAAATATCCAAACGCTAAACTATGCCGGTACCGCAATTACTTCTTATAAATCAGCAGCTAACGGAAGTTGGGTAGGGTTTATTTTGCCTACACTTACGCATAGCGGAACGATATCACTTACCACACCGTTTGGCTCAACCAGTACAATATACAATGTAAACGATACAGAAACAGGATCTATTTCAAATTGGGACAGCAATTTCAACTGGCAATATTGGGGCGCTGGAAAAGTGACTCAAGGAGACTCACATTTCGCTGGAAATTCAAGTACCTATATGGCCATGGATATTAGCGGGCTATCTCAGGGTGATGGCATGCCATGGACAACCAATATACCAATGAACGGCGCACAATGGGTACCGGCAGCGAATATTGCCGATTCGGTTAGTCACTGGGCATTTAAATTCGAAACCAATATCCCACGAGCCTGGAATGGCACTTCAGTGAATATTGTAACGGGAGTGGGTGGCTTTATAGCTCGATGGGAGCCATGGCAAAAAACAGCTACTACCACCGCCCCTTATACCACTAAGGGTTGGGTAACGGTAACCATTCCGTTAACATCATTCCGTAAATCAGATCCAACGCTTGGTGAGGGTAAAGGCGATTCCATCGCTAAAATCGCCGATTTAACAGGGCCATCAGGAAATACCTCATGCATCTTGTACATACACAACTATGGAACTGCTGTAGGGAGCTTCTATGGCGCTTTCGATAATTTGAGGGTGGTAAGAATTAAATAAATTAATGAAGCTGTATCATAAGTATGAATTGTCATCCTTGAACTTCCCCGAAGTTTCGGGTCAAGTAATCGAAGGGCCTCTTTTAAATATATTAAGGCATTTCGACAGGCTCAATGTGACAGATTTGGTGGGAAACTACAACTTATGATACGGCCTCTTGTAAGCAATAATGGTGTACTTGTTTAAACATAACATATGAAAATAATAAAGACGCAGAATATATATAAGGTTTTAGGAGTATTTCTCGGGATTTTACTGGTAACATCCTGTAAGAAATCGCAAACAGAATCTGCACAATTAACTCTTTCTAATATAACACAGGCGATCTCAGAAGAAGGCGGTACGGTGGGGTTGAGCTTTACAAGTGACGCCGAATGGAGCGCTACAAAAGAAGGTGCTGAATGGTTAAGCTTAAGTCAAACTTCGGGCGGTAGCGGAGCAGGTACCATAAATTTAACCGCTTCATCAAACTCAACAGGGGCTAGCCGTTCAGTAGTGCTAATCATAAATTCAACCAATGGGCAAAGAAGACGGATTACAGTAACACAAAATGCCAAAATTTATCCATCATATAATATATCCCCTAAAGCGGCAGATGCAGTTGGTATGAATAGTACAGCGATGGAATTGTGTAATAAAATGACTATGGGATGGAATATTTATAACACTTTGGATGCGCCAGGATGGGAAACCGGGTGGGGACAGCCGCCGGTTACCCAGCAACTGATTGATCTGGTAAAATCAACCGGTATGAATGCAGTAAGGATTCCTGTTACTTGGAGTAATCACATCATAAATAAGCAGACTCAGGAAATAGACCCGCTTTGGCTCGCCCGGGTAAAAGAAGTAGTTCAATATTGTTTCAATGCCAAGATGTATGTGATACTTAATACCCATCACGATGGATATATAGATTGCAAAGTTACAGGTGCTAAACAGGATACTGTTAATGCCAAGCATAAGGCGATCTGGCAGCAGATAGCCACAACTATGCGCGATTTTGACGAGCATTTGATATTTGCCAGCGCCAATGAGCCTGAAGCAACAACCGACCAGGAAACCGCCACTTTAATGCGTTATCATCAGTCATTTATTAATGCAGTACGTTCTACCGGTGGTAAAAATGCCTATCGTGCGTTGGTGCTTCAGGCGCCTAATACATCACTTACGTTGATGAACGAACAACTTAATCCGGCTAACGTGTATAAAAGAGCGACATTGCCTAGCGATGCTGTTCCTCAAAAAATGATATTGGAATTCCACTATTACAGTCCGCCAAATTTTTGCATTATATCTGAAGACGCAACCTGGGGAAAAGCATGGTATTTCTGGGGAGCCGGCTTCCATACCAAAAATCCGCTCTTCCTGGATCGTAACTCTTCGCCTGCATCAGAAGAAGCTTCTGTTAACGCTGCAATGCGCTCTGTGAAAACAAATTTTACGGATAAGGGTATACCGGTTATTATGGGCGAATATGATGTATCGTACCACGCTGATAAATTAAAAGGGTATCCGGCCGATTCATTACTGGCATTAAAATCCGGTTGGCATTTCTATGCCCATGTTACAAAACAAGCTAAAGTAAATGGTATAGTACCATTTTTATGGGCCAGCGGTATCTTCCAACGTCCATTTAAAAATGGTGTAGCCGCACCAGCGTATATAGGAGACCAGGTAGCGTTAGATTCGCTGAAAAAGGGCGCAGGATTTTAGTAGAAACGTGATAAATTACCTCTCAACGATCCAGGTTCGGTTTTATCGTACAAAGAAGCAAAAGCTTAAGTGCGATAAAAACTGAACTTGGTTTATAGCTCGAAGCTATTAACATGATCCTATTGTACCACCGTAATTTTTTGTTGATGTGCCGATCCTGTAATTTAAAATAATAACACACACACACCTATGAACCATTTTAAGAAAATAAATATGAAAAGGCCATGGCCCATTTTAGTATTTATAATTTTAGCTAACCTTTTTACTGCATCGTGCAAAAAGAAAGATAATGTTGAGCCACAGCTTAGTATTTCTTCATCCGAAATTGCTTTTCAGCCTGAGGGCAGCGTCTCAACCGTAACAGTTGCCAGCAATGCCAAATGGAGTACTAAAAACCCTGCCGACTCCTGGTTGCAGTTAAACCAGATGGTTGGAAATGAAGGAAATACAGAGCTGAAATTAACTGCGGTACCTAATACCACTGGTTCTTCCCGTTCCGTTATACTGACGGTTACTGCTGATAATGGCCAGGTCAGGAGGCTTACCCTCACGCAGGCCAGCCTGTTGTATCCTTCGTATAATACCTCACCTAAGGCCCCTGATCAAACGGGCATGGGCAGTAATGCGGTGCAATTGGCAGCCAAAATGAAATTGGGATGGAATATCGGCAATACAATGGAATCGCCAGGTAGCGAAAGCGGCTGGGGTAACCCGCAGATTACCGAATCGTATGTTAAATTTTTAAAGCAGACTGGCTTTAACGCGGTAAGGCTTCCATGTTCGTGGGATTGGTACCACTTAAGCGACCGCTCAAAGGCTGCAATAGATCCTGCGTGGCTTAACCGCGTTAAGGAAGTGGTTAAATACTGTGTCGATAATGATATGTATGTATTGCTCAACATCCACTGGGATGGTGGCTGGCTCGATCATAATATTAATGCGGCTAAAAAAGACTCGGTTAATGCCAAACAAAAAGCCTATTGGGAGCAGATTGCCACCACGATGAGAGATTTTGATGAGCATTTAATGTTTGCAAGTGCAAACGAGCCACCTGCTGAAAATGTTGAACAGATGGCGATACTGAACAGTTATCATCAAACCTTTATTAACGCCGTTCGCTCTACAGGAGGCAGAAACAGTTACCGTGTACTGGTTGTTCAGGGGCCTGGTACCGATATAGATAAAACCAACAATTTAATGAATAGCCTGCCTACTGATCAGGTTCCGAACCGCTTAATGGTAGAAGTGCATAATTATACGCCTTCGCAATTCACCATTTTGGATAGTGATGCAAGTTGGGGTAAGATGTTCTATTACTGGGGCACAGGGCACCATTCTACCATTCAGCCCGACCGTAACGCCACCTGGGGCGAGGAGAGTGAACATACCCGGATATTCGGTTTGATGAAATCTAAATTTATAGATAAAGGAATCCCGGTAATATTGGGTGAGTACGGTGCTTATAAAAGGGGAGGCAGCAGAAACGTTCCTTTAGACCTGGCTGCACATAATGCTTCGGTAGATTATTGGAATAACTATGTAACCAAACAGGCTATTCAGTTTGGTTTGAAGCCTTTCTTCTGGGATACCGGTGGTGCATTAGACCGCAGAAACAATACAGTGCTCGATCAAGGTACCATAAATGCCCTTATAACAGCAGGTAAATAGAAATATAATACTGTAATGTAAGGCCCGGATAAAAGAAGCGGTGCCCGATCAGTGGCAGTTTAACAAAAAATAAATTTTCTGGAGATACGGAAGCTCAACTGCTGATGAAAATCAGGGTTTAGGGCCTCCACCTTTGCGGAAATAACAATACACATAAACACACAAATGCAAAAAAATCTTTGGTTATTGGTCTTTGTACTTTTTTCGTTTTCGGGTAGATTAATCGCCCAGAATTCTAAAAAAAACAGGCCGATTATTCAGGAACGGATCATAAATGCCGATTTCGGCCAGGCGGCCGGCAAATTGAACACCATGTTTAATGAGTGCGTGGGAGCAGGGCGCGCAAATGAAGGCCTTAGGGCAGATTGGCAGCAACAGCTTGCCTATGTTAAAAAAGAGTGCGGTTTTAGGTACATCCGCATGCACGGCCTGTTAACAGATGATATGGCGGTATACACCGAAGACAATAAAGGTAATCCACAATACAATTATATGTATGTAGATGCCTTATTTGATTTTTTACATAGTATAGGCATTAAACCTTTTGTTGAACTTGGCTTTATGCCCGGAAGGCTTGCCAGTGACAATGCCACCATTTTCTGGTGGAGAGGAAATGTAACCCCACCAAAAGATTACGACAAATGGGCTGCTTTGGTAAAAAATCTTACAGCACATTTTACAGAACGTTATGGTGCAGATGAAGTGAAAGCCTGGTATTTTGAGGTGTGGAATGAACCCAACCTTTCTCCCGGATTCTGGACCGGAACACAGGAAGATTATTTTAAATTATACAAATATGCTGCCCAGGCAGTTAAAAGTGTAAATAAAGCCTATCGCGTTGGCGGTCCGGGAACTGCGGGTGCAGCCTGGGAGCCTGAAATGATCGAATATTGTCATAAAAACAACGTGCCCATAGATTTCATCAGCACCCATGCCTATGGTGTGGGGCAAGGCTTCCTGGATGAATACGGACAGGGAGGCACTGTACTCGATAAAAATCCGATGAGCGTGAGCAAAGAGGTACTGCAATCCAGAAAGGAGATAAAAGAATCGGTAATGCCGAATTTGGAATTGCACTATACAGAGTGGAGTTCATCGTACACACCAGCCGATGCCATTCATGATAGCTACCACAGCGCGGCATACGTGTTGCAAAAACTAAAGCAGGTGGGAAACGCTGCCAATTCTATGTCTTACTGGGTTTTTACAGATATTTTTGAAGAACCAGGCCCACGTTACACCCCATTTCATGGTGGTTTCGGAATGTTAAATACCCAGGGCATTAACAAACCGGTATTTTATTCCTACCAGTTTTTAAACCGTTTGGGGAATATCGAACTGGTAAATAAAGATCAGGCTTCTTGGATCTGCAAAGATTCATCAGGAAACATACAGGGGCTTGTATGGGATTATACCTATACGCTTCCAGATTCAACCAACAATCAACAATATTATAACCGCGATCTTCCATCAAAGCCGAAAGGAAAGCTGAAGATCAATATTGCGAATGTGCCCGATGGTAATTATGCGCTTGAAATGTATAAGGTAGGTTACCGGGATAACGATGCCTATTCAACCTATCTTTCCATTGGAAAACCCTCGCAACTTTCGAAACAGCAGGTAGAACAAATAAAGAGACAGAATGATGGTTCGCCATTTTCTAAAGAAATCATTACCATAAAAGATGGACATGCTTTTTCGAAAGCATTGGATCTCCGTGAAAATGATGTGTTTTTCCTCAATATGATTAAGCTTTAAACCGGAAAATCCATGAAAAAAATAATGAGAACAGGGATACTCAGATTTTTTACATTTTTTGTACTGCTCTTCTCCGTTCAGGTTCAAGGTTATGCTCACATTACATTACCAAAAATGTTTGGCGATAACATGGTATTGCAAAGAGGGATTAAAATTCCCATCTGGGGAAAATCGGTACCGGGAGCAAATATAAATGCAATGCTTGGAGAAATCAGGGTGAAAGCCATTGCAAACAGACAAGGAGAATGGAAAGTGTTTTTTCCTGCCTTTAAGGCCGGCGGGCCATATAAGTTCAGCATTTCTGAATCAGGAAGGCCGGGATCGGGAGTCGAACTACAGGGAATCCTCATTGGCGATGTCTGGCTGGCTTCAGGCCAGTCTAATATGGAGTGGTCTGTACAACAGGCAAAAGATGCCATTAATGAAATTGCCAAAGCAGATTTTCCAAAAATACGCTTATTTCAAGTCGAACATGTTAAGAAATTAAGCGCTCAACAGGATGTAGCAGGTGGAAAATGGAAAATTTGTAACCCTGAAAATGTGGCTCAGTTCTCGGCAGTAGCTTATTCTTTTGCAAAAAAAATACACACCGACCAGGGTGTTCCGATCGGTATTATACAAAGTACCTGGGGTGGAACACCGATCGAAGCATGGACAAGCCGCGAAAAATTGCTTTCTTCTCCAATTACCAAAGCAAAAACGTTGGCAAATGATACCCTGGCTGAGCGGCATTTTGTAAAAGATAGCCTCGACCAGGCACGTTCATGGGATATTCTTTATCACCCGTATCAAAATGCCGATAAAATAATTCCGCAGCCCGGTTACAATGATGCTGGATGGCCGGTTATCGAAATGCCTAAATTGATCAAAGATTTTGGGATAGGGCCATATGAAGGAATGATTTGGATGCGTAAAAAGATCATTTTACCGGAAACTTTTTTAAAGGCCGACCTGACACTTTACATTGGCAGGCCGGATGTAAATTATTCTCTTTATTTAAACGGTACTGAAATTTGTAAAACAGTATGGAACACCAACCCTGGTCAGCACTATACCATTCCGGCCAGAATCCTGAAAAAAGGGGAGAATACGGTTACGCTAAGGTTGGCCATGTTATGGGGAATTGGTGGATTAAACCCACCTGCGGATGAAATGTATATCACAAATGGCAAGGCAAGAATATCATTGGCCGGTACCTGGAAATATCAAAAAGATTTAGAGCCGGCTATGGCCAAAAACCGCAATTACCAATATTATCCTTCGTTACTTTTCAATTCGATGATCAACCCGCTTGTTCCATACAGAATTAAAGGATTTTTATGGTACCAGGGTGAAGCGAATGATACCGCGGCCTACAATTACCGTAAGTTATTTCCAATGCTGATTAAAGATTGGCGCGAACGCTGGAAACAGGGAGATTTACCCTTTCTGTATGTGCAGTTGCCAAATTTTAAACAAACACAGCCCCTTCCTTCTGAAAGTGAATGGGCCGAGCTGAGAGAAGCCCAGGCGCTAACCTTATCGCTACCCAACACCGCTATGGCCTGTACCATCGATATAGGGGAGGCTGATAATATTCACCCGGGCAATAAACAGGAGGTTGGACGCAGGCTTGCCCTTGCAGCCAATAAATTAGTGTATAAACAGGATAATATAGCTACAGGACCATTATTAAAAAGTTTTTCTAAAGAAGGTAATCGTATCCGTATCCATTTTACAAATGCCGGTAATGGACTCATATCAAAAGATGCCAAAGCGTTAACCGGCTTTGCCGTTGCCGGAGAAGACAGGCACTTTCATTGGGCCGAGGCTAAAATCGAAGGAAATGATGTGATGGTTTACAATGAGAAAGTGCCCCATCCTGTAGCTGTGCGTTACGCCTGGGCAGATCATCCATCCTGTAACCTGGTGAATTCAGACGGGCTACCCGCTAATCCATTTAGAACAGACAACTGGAAAGGGATTACTCAGAAATAGTTGCCCGGATTTAGTGTTAAATGAAATTGGCTAACGATTTAAGACTGCAGACTATATTGATAATATATAGAAGTAAAGGGTTTAAATGCTTAATAAATAATTATTGAAATAATGATCACTGTTAGAATAAAGAAAATACTGATATCCTTTGTGCTTTTAACGTCCTGGATGTTTGTGCATGCGCAAAGTAAACCAGGTAATGAACGCAGGCAGCTGTTTGATTATAACTGGAAATTTAACCAGGCGGATAATGCTACTGCCAAATCGCGTGATTTTGACGACAGGGACTGGCGCAGCCTGGATTTGCCTCACGATTGGAGCATTGAAGGAAAAATAAACCCTAAAAACCCAACCGGGGGTGGCGGCGGATATTTTCCTGCCGGAATTGGCTGGTACAGAAAAACTTTTAAAACCCCTGCTGATTGGAAAGGCAAAAAGATTTCCGTTTATTTTGAAGGGGTTTACATGAATGCCGAGGTTTTTATTAATGGAAAATCGCTTGGGATATATCCTTACGGTTATTCGTCATTCAGTCATGATCTTTCACCTTATCTGGATTTTGACCACGAAAATGTAATCGCAGTGCGCGTAGATAATTCGCAGCAAATGAACAGCAGGTGGTACAGTGGTTCGGGGATTTACCGCCATGTTTGGCTAACGGTTACCAATGCAGTGCATATTGCCAACTGGGGAGTTTCCATTACAAGCCCTGAGGTGTCTGCAAAAAAAGCAACCGTTCTGGTGAAAACGCTGGTGAAAAACGAAACCGGTCAGGCTCAAAGTCTCGTCGTAAATACTCGGTTATTGGGTACAGCGGCTAAAAATGCAGGCAATGGTCAAATCAAGGTTAATCTGGCCGCCAATAGCGAGAAAGAAATTACACAAACGATTACTGTTGCCAATCCTTCGTTATGGACACCTGAAACACCTCATTTATACAAGGCAGAAATAGAGATTACAGGAAATAAAAATGTAATCGATAAAACGGTGACCAGTTTTGGCATCCGTTCTATAAAATTTACCCCCGAAAACGGATTTCAGCTTAACGGGAAAACAGTAAAGCTAAATGGCGGATGCGTGCACCACGATAATGGTTGTCTGGGTGCAGCCGCTTTTGACAGGGCCGAGGAGCGTAAGGTTGAACTGCTTAAAAAGGCCGGATTTAATGCGGTAAGAACTTCCCATAATCCGCCTTCAGAAGCTTTTTTAGCTGCTTGCGACAGGTTAGGTTTGCTGGTAATTGATGAAGCATTTGATTGCTGGAAAGTTGGGAAAAACAAACAGGATTATGCAAAATATTTTAACGAATGGTGGCAACGCGATTTAGACGCAATGGTTTTGCGCGATCGCAATCACCCTTCCATTATCATGTGGAGCATTGGTAACGAAATTGTGGAAAGAGGTACTCCCGGGGCAGTAGAAACAGCAAAAATGCTTTCTGATGCCATCAAAAAAATAGATACTACCCGTCCGGTTACATCAGCCATTGTAGATAATGGAAAAGATTGGACCGTGATGGATTCATTGATGGCTGCGCATGATGTGACCGGTTATAACTATCATTTGTCGAGTGCACCTGCCGATCATAGACGGGTGCCGTCGCGGATCATCTTCCAATCAGAGTCGTATCCTAAAGATGCGTTTTTAAATTGGCAGCTGGTTAATAACAATCCGTTTGTGATTGGTGATTTTGTTTGGACCGCCATAGATTATCTGGGAGAATCGGGGATAGGCCGTTATTATTATTCGGGTGATGTGCCAGGCGAACACTGGGAAAATGATTTTTTTCCGTGGCATGGTGCCTATTGTGGCGATATTGACCTTTTGGGCTGGAGAAAGCCGATTTCCCATTACCGCAACCTGCTGTACAATAATACCGAAAAACTGTACATGGCAGTTCGCGAACCCAAACCCGAGCCACTCGAAATTAAAACAACCTGGTGGGCTGTATGGCCAACCTGGGAAAGCTGGAACTGGCCCGGCTATGAAGGGAAAAATATCGAGGTAGAAGTATATTCAAAATATAAAAAGGTAAGGCTATACCTTGACAATAAACTGCTTGGAGAAAAATCTACCGAACTTGAACAAGAGTTTAAGGCTACCTTTTCGGTTCCATATGCTCCGGGAACACTTAAAGCCGTTGGTGTAGAAAATGATAAGGAAGTAGAATCTTCTGTTCTGCAAACTTCGGGAAATGCCACACAGCTTAAATTGACGGCCGATCGTAAAGAAATTTTATCAAACGGACAGGATTTAGCTTATATAAGCATCGAAGTAACAGATAAAAACGGGATTATTCAACCCAATGCTGCCAATCGTTTGAATTTCAAAATTGAAGGTCAGGGTGTTATCGCCGGAGTAGATAATGCTGATATTAAAGATGTTGATCAATATACCGGAAACTCGCGCAAGGCATGGCATGGACGGGCGTTGGTGGTTATTAAAAGTACGCATAACGCAGGCGAAATTAAGCTTACGGTCACTTCAAATGAACTGGAACAGAAAAGTATCATCATCAAATCAATACAAAGTAATTTATAGTGGTTTAAGTGCTCATTTTTGAAAAACTGGAATAGCTACCAAAACACTCAGATAATAATTTTAACAACCAATATCACTAATGAATAAATTCTTTTTTCGTGTAATCATTTTTACGGTTTTATGGCCAGCTCTTGGAAATGCCCAAACATTGCACCTTAAATCTCCTAACGGAAAAATTGAAATGGCTTTGGAAAACGGAGCGAAAATATTATGGTCAGTAAAACATGAAAATACAGAAGTTATTGCCCCTTCAGTTATTTCACTAACACTGGGTAACGGACTGGTTTTAGGAAATAACGCAAAAGTCACAGATACTAAAAAATCAAGTGTTAATACCGTTTTTGATACACCTGTTTATAAAAAGAAGAGGGTGATTGATGAGTACAACCAGCTAGTAATAAACTTTAAGGACGATTTTGGTTTGATTTTAAGGGCTTATAACGATGGTGTGGCCTATCGTTTTTTTACCAGGAAAAAAGGAGAAATTATTGTTGAGCGCGAAGAGGCTAATTTTAACTTCAGTAAAGATCATAAAGCCTTTATTCCCTACGTACGCGATTTAAGGGAAAATAATCAATACATATCTGCTTTTGAATCTACCTACGATGAAATCCCGCTTTCGAAAATTGTGAAAGATTCGCTGGCCATTTCTCCGCTTCTTGTTGATTTGGAAAATGGAAAAAAAGCAGCTATAGTAGAAGCAGAGCTGGTTGATTATCCTGGTATGTTTCTTACCCGGAACAAGCAGGTAGCGCACAGTTTACACGGAACTTTTGCCCATTACCCTAAAACAGAACGTTTAGGCGGATTTAATAAAATGAATTACATGGTAACAGAGAGGGAAGCTTACCTTGCCAAAACCAGTGGTAACCGTAATTTTCCGTGGAGGGCCGTTATCATAAGTGAAAATGACAGAGACCTTTTAAATAATGATATGGTGCAAAAACTCTCTGCGTCTTCACAAATTGCCGACATAAGCTGGATAAAGCCAGGCAAGGTGGCCTGGGACTGGTGGAATGACTGGAACATATCAGGAGTGGATTTTAAGGCCGGAATTAATACAGAAACCTATAAATATTATATAGATTTTGCTGCTAAAAACCACATTGAGTATGTAGTGCTGGATGAAGGATGGAGTGAAGAAACCGACCTGTTAAAAATTTCTCCCCACATAAATGTCAAAGAACTGATCAGTTACGGGAAGCAGAAAAATGTGGGCATTATACTTTGGGCGTCGTGGTACGCTATAAATAATGTTTTAGATGATGCTTTTACCCAATATTCGAAAATGGGTATTAAAGGTTTTAAAATAGATTTTATGGACCGTGATGATCAGAAAATGGTAAGTTCTATCTATAACATCGCTAAAAAAGCCGCAGATTATAAACTGCTTATTGACTATCATGGCATATATAAACCCACAGGGATACAGCGTACCTATCCTAATGTTATCAATTTTGAAGGGGTAAAAGGATTGGAAAATGCCAAATGGACACCAAATGACGATATGCCTCATTATGAAACCACCATCCCTTTCATCAGGATGCTGGCCGGCCCCATGGATTATACGCCGGGAGCGATGCGTAATGCCACAAAAGCAGATTTTCGTCCAAGTAATTCCATGCCAATGAGCCAGGGGACAAGATCACATCAGTTAGCCATGTATGTGGTATATGAAGCACCCTTACAAATGCTGGCCGATAGCCCAACAGCATACATGAAAGAACAGGAGAGTACCAGTTTTATTTCAAAAATACCGACCACCTTTGATGAAACAGTTGCCTTAGACGGAAAAGTGGGGCAATATGTAGCTATAGCCAGGAAAAAGGAAGATAAATGGTATATAGGCGGATTGACAAACTGGTCTGCAAGGGTAACAACAATCGACTTATCATTTCTTGGTACGGGAAAATATTCAGCAGAAATTTTTAAAGATGGCGTTAACGCAGATAAGGATGCCACCGACTATAAACGCGAAATAATTAAAGTAACCAGCGCTGATAAGCTTACCATTAATATGGCGAATGGCGGAGGCTTTGCAATCATCATTAATCCTGAAAAATAGTTAACACCTAACTATCTGGCAGGCAGGATGCTGAAAGATTAGCCATCAGGCTTTAAAAAAATAGAAAAATATGAAAAGAATCATTACCCTTTTAATCATTGTTTTGGGTTGCTATCGCAGCGCAGATGCCCAGGGATATAAAAACCCGGTGATTTCCGGTTTTCATCCCGATCCGAGTGTGTGCCGGGTTGGCGACGATTATTATCTGGTAACCAGCAGTTTTGAATACTTTCCCGGAGTTCCGGTTTTTCACAGCAAAGACTTGATCAACTGGACAAAAATTGGCCATTGCCTCACCCGTCCTTCGCAGCTTAAACTAGATAAATGCGCTCCTTCGGCAGGTATTTATGCACCTACAATCCGTTATCACGAAGGGCGTTTTTACATGGTAACCACCAATGTATCTGGCGGCGGAAATTTTTATGTACATACAGATAATCCAGCAGGCGAGTGGTCTGAACCTGTTTTTGTAGAACAGGGTGGTATTGACCCTACTTTATACTTCGACGGAGGTAAAAATTATTTCATTTCGAATGGCGAAGGCATTACCATCTGCGAAATAGATCTTAAAACAGGAAAAAGACTTACCGAAAGCAAAATTGTATGGAAGGGTACGGGGGGGCGGTATCCGGAATCTCCGCATCTTTACAAAAAAGATGGTTGGTACTACCTGCTTATTTCAGAAGGAGGTACCGAATATGGGCATAAAATGACCATCGCCCGGAGCAGATCGATCTATGGACCTTATGATCCAAATCCTTCTAACCCTATTTTAACCCATATTAATGAAAATGCACAAAGTAATCCCATCCAGGGTACGGGGCATGGCGATTTTGTGCAGGCTCATGATGGTTCGTGGTGGGTCGTATTCCTGGGCTTTCGCCCTCAAAGTTTACTCCACCATGTATTAGGGCGCGAAACTTTTTTAGCCCCGGTAAGATGGGATGTAAATGCCTGGCCCGTTATAAATGGTAATGGTACGGTAGATATCGATATGAATGTGCCTACCTTACCCTTAAAACCTGTTAAGCAACCGGATTATTCAACAAATTTTAACGAAAATAAATTAGGTGTTAATTGGAACTACCTGCGAAACCCATTTATGGAGAATTATTCCCTTACCGAAAAAAAAGGTTCATTGAGGCTCAAGGCAAGCCCCGTTTCTTTAGATGATCATGATTCGCCCACCTTTGTTGGCCGAAGACAGGAACATATTAATTTTTCAGCTACAACTTTACTTTCGTTAAATGATGCAACAGAAGATGATCAGGCCGGAATGACGGCCTATTATTCGCCTCAGGCACATTACGATGTTTTTTTAACAAAATCGAAAAATGGCAAATATAAAGTGTCCTTAAATTATAAAATGGGCATACTGAACCACGTTGCACAAGAAGTCGAAATTCCTGGCGATCATGTTTATTTACAAATAAAAGGAGATAAAGACTTTTACTCGTTTTACTACTCGGTAGATGGTAAAGAATTTAAATTTTTAAATAAGATAAACATATGGTACCTGAGTTCTGAAACGAATGGCGGTTTTACTGGTGTTCTGATTGGGTTATATGCCCAATCTAAAAATAAAAATACGAAAGCCTATGGCGATTTTGATGAGTTTATATACAAACCGGCGCTTTAAATCAGTGCGGGCGCAATACTATTTTGCCAGTGCAATGATATAATAGGGTTTAAACCAGGATGGATAAAAGAATAGAGATCATATTATTTAAAGATTGGGCATGGATTGTTTTATCCATGCTGCTCGTAGCCGGTACAGCACATGCGCAAACCGCAATGATTAATGCGCAATCCAGAAACGCTACCAGCTTAAACGGCGAATGGAATGTTATTCTTGATCCTACCGGTATTGGCGAATGGAGGCAGATATGGCAGGAAAAAAAGCCCTTATTAAAAACCGATTTTGTAGAATATGCTTTTGAAGGTAGCCCACGATTGACAGTACCAGGTGATTTTAATTCTCAAATGTGCGAATTAACCTACTATGAGGGTGTTGTATGGTATAAGAAAGAATTTAGTTATTCGACAGGTAAAAATAAAAGACTTTTCGTCCATTTTGGCGCAGTAAATTACCTGGCCGATATTTACCTGAACGGGGAAAAGCTTGGAAGCCACGAAGGCGGTTTTACCCCATTTCAATTCGAGGTAACCCACAAAATTAAACCGGGTACAAACGCACTGATTGTTAAGGTTGATAACAAAAGGCTTAAAAACGGACTTCCGGGATTAGGCTATGACTGGCTAAACTACGGTGGCATTACCCGCGATGTGAACCTCATTGAAACGGGTAATACTTACATTGAAGATTACAGCATTCAGCTCCGGAAAGGAAGCCAAAAAGAAGTATCGGGATGGGTAAAATTGAATGGAGTAGATAAACAAAAACGTATTAAAATTAAAATTCCAGAACTAAAAACCGAGCTTTCAGTAAGGTCAGATAGCAATGGAGTTGCCAGGCTACAATTTTCTTCATCTTTTAACTTATGGTCGCCAGCTTACCCCAAACTTTACAAAGTGGTTATAGAAACCGAAACCGATACTGTTGAAGATGAGATCGGTTTCAGAACCATAGAAGTAAAGGGAAATAAAGTTGTGCTGAATGGCAAGGAAATTTTTCTTAAAGGAATAAATATTCATGAAGAAAATCCGGTTAAAGGGGCAAGAGCATTTTCTAAAGAGGATGCAATATTGCTGTTAGGCCACGCAAAACAGTTGGGCTGTAATTTGGTCAGGCTGGCACATTATCCCCATAACGAGAATATGGTAAAACAGGCTGAACGCATGGGATTAATGGTGTGGAGCGAATTGCCAATATACCAGCATATTGAATTTTCGGATGCCACTGTTCCTTTAAAAATGGAAATGATGCTCAAAGAAATGATACGGAGAGACAGAAACCGGTGCAATGTTGTTATCTGGAGCCTTTCTAATGAAACCTACGATGGTACACCAAACCGTACCAAGGCGCTTGCTGCATTAACCCAGGTTTGCAGACAACTCGATTCTACCAGATTAGTAACGCATGTAACCAATAGTCAATCCTATAATAATAATTCTTTTAAAGTATGGGATCCACTCTACAACTACGCCGATATCGTGTCATTGAACGAGTACCTCGGTTGGTATGTGCCCTGGCAGGGTAAACCACGGGATGTAAAATGGACAGTGGCCTATCCCGATAAACCGGTTTTTATTTCAGAATTTGGGGGCGAAGCACTTTTCGGCAGTAAATACGGGCCGGGTGATGAAGCCGCTTTTTGGACCGAAGCCTATCAGGAAAAAATATATAGAGATCAATTAGAAATGTTTAATACAGTACCAGGCTTGATTGGAGTATCTCCGTGGTTATTGTTTGATTATCGCTCATTGGGCAGAATGCACCCCCTTTATCAGAAAGGGTATAACAGAAAAGGTTTATTATCTGAAAAAGGAGAAAGAAAAAAAGCCTGGTTTATTATGGAACAATATTATAACAGAAAATGAAAGCTATAAGTTTAAGACAAGTCGTACTGACTTTAGGCTGTTTGATGGCCACCGTTAATGTTTTTAGTCAAACTAAGTCAATCTATCTATGGGATGGAGAAGCACCCGGTGCCATTGCCGATGCCAACTACAAACTGCAGGTAGATTCGGGCAGTAGCTGGATGAGTTTGGTCTCAAAACCCTTGCTTGATGTTTATCCTGCCCCAAGTGAAACAGCTAACGGAACGGCAGTAATTATATGTCCGGGAGGCAGCTATGCAGGACTGGCTATTGCCCACGAGGGAAAGGAAGTGGCTAAATGGTTAAACAGCCTCGGAATAACGGCTTTCGTATTAAAATACCGCTTGCCAAATAATGCTATTATGACTGATAAAGCAATCGGTCCTTTAATGGATGGACAACAGGCTGTGCGACTGGTGAGGCGTAACGCTAAAGAGTGGGGAATCAATCCCGGAAAAATCGGGATAATGGGATTTTCAGCAGGTGGGCATCTCGCCGCTTCGATATCTACTCATTTTAAGGACAAGGCATCTTCTGCCAATGATACCACCAGTGTAAAGCCAAACTTCTCGATATTGATTTATCCGGTAATATCCATGCAGGAAAATATTACCCATAAAGGTTCAAAAGTAAATTTATTGGGCGAAAATCCGGCTGCAGAAAGGGTTACCTATTTTTCAAATGAATTGCAGGTAAATGGCGAAACTCCACCTGCGTTTTTGGTACATTCTATTGATGATAAAGCTGTTCCGGTACAAAACAGTGTGGCCTATGCACTTGCTATGGAGAAAAACAATGTTCCCTGCGAACTGCATATTTATCAGACAGGCGGGCATGGCTATGGACTTGCGCATTCTAAAAATACCGAATCATTATGGCCCGAAGCCTGCCGGAAATGGATGGAGGTGAGGGGATACATCAAAGGGCAGGAAGCAGAAAAACCCATTTTTGACAGGACTGTAAAACTCGCCCCGGACGACAAACCTGCGTTTAACGATCCACCGGTAGGTTTTAGAACTAAACGCGACAACATACCCCATGGTACAGTCAGTCCAGTTCAATATACCGCTAAAGCATTAGGGCAATCGCGCGAAATGTTGGTTTACACGCCACCGGGCTACTCGCCCGCTAAGCGTTACCCGGTAATTTACCTGTTGCACGGACTTAATTCAGGTAACGGCCAATGGCCATACTGGATTAATGCCAATACCATTATCGATAACCTGATCAGTGAGGGTAAAATTAAGCCAATGATAATTGTTTTTCCTAACTGCAATACCAACGTAACCGTAAATAACCCAAAACCAGATGAGCAGGAGGAAAGAAAAGGCGGTTATAAAGGCTACGGCCTGGCTTTCCAGAATGATTTGCTCCATGAAATTATTCCTTTTATAGAATCTCATTATTCGGTTTATACAGACCGTGGGCACCGTGCACTTGCCGGCCTGTCAATGGGAGGCGGTCAATCACTGAACATAGGGCTCTCACACATCAATACTTTTGCCTATGTGGGTGGTTTCTCTTCGGCACCCAATACCAATCAGTTCGGCGGTCTTTCTGATGCTAAGCTCTTACCCGATCCGTTGGCTGCAAAGCAAAAGCTGAAAGTTTTATGGCTGGCCTGTGGCACTAAAGATGGCCTGTTTAATGTTAGCCAGCGTGTACACCAATACTTAAAACAAGAAGGGGTGCCGCACATATGGCATGTAGATTCGAATGCACACGATGATACGGAGTGGGCTAACAACCTGTATCTTTTTGCCCAGCACCTCTTTAAATAAGGATACTACCGCATATAAAGAGAATAAACACATTAACAATTAAGTAGATATTGCAATAAATGATGAAGAAGTATTTAATAGCGCTCCTGTTATCAACGCTCTGTGGAGCCACGGTAAAATCGCAGACTGCAAGTGCCTATTTTCCGGAAAAAGATTTAATTACCACAGGAATATATTATTACCCCGAACATTGGAAAGAAAATCAGTGGGAACGCGATATTAAAAAGATTGCAGACATGGGCTATGAGTTTGTCCACCTTGCCGAGTTTGCCTGGTTTAAAATGGAACCAGAAGAAGGGCATTTTGATTTTGCCTGGTTGGATAAGGTAGTTGATCTCTGCACAAAATATAAGCTTAAAGTGGTAATGTGTACCCCATCGGCAACTACACCGGCCTGGATGCGCGTAAATTATCCCGAAACTTTTATCATGGATGGGCATTATATCCGTGCTGAACACGGGACAAGGGGGCTGGGTTCAATCGTTAATTCCAGGTACCGCTCGTTTGTCAAAAAAATAGTGCTTGAAATGGCAAAGCGTTACGGTAAGAATAAGAATATAACCGGCTGGCAACTTGATAATGAGCCAGATGCCAAACCCGATTACAGCCCGTCTTCACAGGAAGCTTTCAGGCAATGGCTAAAAACCAGGTATAAAACCATTGATGCCTTAAATGAGGCCTGGGGAACTGCTTTCTGGAGTCAGTGGTATAACAGTTTTGAACAGATTATGATCCATAATACCAATCTGGTGGGATGGTGGGGAAATAACCCACATGCCTTGCTCGATTTTAAACGTTATTGTGCTGATGCGCAGGCCGAGTTCCTTGATTTTCAGGCCGGGCTGCTAAGAGATCACATTGCTAAAACCCAATACATTACCACCAATTATACCGCTGTTTGTACCGGCGCTGATCCTGGCAGAACAAAGAAAGTCGATTTTGCAGCCTACACGGCCTATCCTAATGGCGGCAGCGATAATATCGGCGAACTTGGCTTCAGGCTGGGCGATAGCAGGGCATTATTATTCGCATCTTCATACTATCAGCAATTGGGAGGATTATCAGGTGTGATGGAAATTCAACCCGGTCCGGTAAACTGGGGAAGCTATAACCCGCTGCTTTTACCCGGAACCGTACGCATGTGGTTATACCATTCATTTGCAGCAGGCGGAAAACTAGCCTGCTCTTACCGTTTCAGACAGATATTGTATGGTGCCGAACAATACCATTCAGGGGTGATAAAAACCGATGGTACAACACCTTCGCCAGGAGGAGAGGAGTATATTCAGTTTAATAAAGAAATAAAACAGTTACGAAAATTGTACAAACCGGGCAAAGCAATGCCCGAAAAACTGGCTGCGAGATCTACCGCTATTCTCTGGAACCTGGAAAACTACTGGACAATAGACCGGCAAAAACAAACCAATCAGTGGGATACCTGGGGGTACCCGGTTAAATTTATGGAAATTGCAAAATCGCTTGGCGCACCCGTAGATATTATTAATGAAACGACCGATTTTTCTAAATATAGTGTTGTTATTGTGCCTGCTTACGAAATGGCTGATGCTGCACTGATTAAAAAATGGGAGAAATATGTTGCTGACGGGGGGCACTTAATAATCACCTGCCGCACTGCAACCAAAAACAGGATGGGGCATTTCTGGGAGGGCAAAACTGCTGCGCCAATATCTGGCCTGATAGGGGCCGAAATCCTGGCTACAGATATGCTTTCCGGGCGCTCCAGGGGCGATGTTCAGATCGGTTTAAAACATTATGGCTGGAATAGTTGGGCAGATTTGCTCCAGGCCGGACAAAATTCGGAGGTTGTTGGCATTTACCAGGACCAGTTCTATAAAGGGAAATCAGCTGTGGTAAAGCGTAAAATTGGCAAGGGTGAGGTAACTTATATAGGTGTAGCTACTGCCGATTTTGAACTGGAAAAAGATATTTTAGCCAATACCTACACTGGTACAGGAGCTACAACCGAAAACTACCCTAAAGGCATTTACGTATATTGGAGAGATGGATTTTACATGGCTGTAAACTATTCTTCAACCGATTATACGTTTAATCTTCCTAAAACTGCAGAAGTCGTTATCGGAAAGAAAACCCTTGAACCCGCCGGCGTATTGGTTTGGACAGAATAGACCTAAACTATAAACTTGGAGCATTGCAGAGCGTATATCCGGATTTTATTGTAAATTAGCAGTATTAACGTTAACCAAACGATTATAAATTTTGCCTTTTTGATAATTAGTGATTTCCTCTGAACGGATACATCCGTTATTTAATAAAAAAATATGTTTCGGTTTTTAGCCCTGATCTGTGCCCTGGTATGGTGTGATTTACTCTATGCCCAAGAAGATACTTTTCGTTTTTCCCGTATTGATATCACTAATGGTTTATCAGATAATCAAACCAATGCCATATATAAAGACCACAAGGGGTTTATGTGGTTTGGAACCATGGCCGGACTGAGTAGATTTGATGGGCACGATTTTAAGATTTTCAGGCATAATTCAAAAGACAGTTCAAGCCTTCCAAATGGCTATGTGATCGGCATATTTGAGGGCCCGGAGCAGGAGCTGTGGGTTAAATCAAACCAGGGTTTCAGTATTTACGATTCGGCAAGCGAAAAGTTTGAGAACTTTCAGCAAAAACATTTTGCGAAGTATAAAATTCCGGGTGGATACCTCAGGGAGGTAAAAACAGATGGTCGAGGAAAGTTATATTTTAACATCGAAAACCAGGGTATTTATGGTTATGATTCGAAAACCGGTAAATCGAAAAAATATTTTTTGAAAGGTGAACTGATAAATGAACTGAAGAATACGCAGATAAGTGATTTTATTGATGATTTAAAGGGGAACTTATGGGTAGTTTATTATAATGGCATAATTGATAAATTTAATTTAAAAGAACAGCGGGTAACTAATCGTTATAATACTGTATATGAGTATTTTGCTGGTCAGGCAAGTTGGTGTAGTTTCAGCAGTGACGCTGATGGTGATATCTATATTTTTAGTGGGACCAATCCTTTTGGCCTGTTTTATCTTCATGCAGCAAGCGGGAAGTTTCATTATTTCGGCAAAAAAACAGACCATACAGGTTTAAGCTCCAAAAATGTAAGCCGTGTAATTGAAGGCGATGACGGAAATATCTGGATTGGTACCGATCACGGTGGAATTAATATCCTGGATAAAAAAACCAGGAAATTAACCTATATCTTAAATAAAGAGAACGATCCGCGAAGCTTAAGCGATAACAGTATTTCATCACTATATAAGGATAACAATAATATTATCTGGATAGGTACCTTTAAAAAAGGAATTTGCTTCTATCATAAAAGTGTTTATAAGTTTCCGGCCAATCCTTACCTGGCTGGTAAAAGCCCAATAAAAAAAGATGTTAATTGTTTTGCAGAAGATAACAACAACAATTTATGGATTGGTACCAACGGAGAAGGCTTATTGCGTTTAAATAAAATAACCGGCGCGATCACCACTTACCGCAATAATCCCGATAATAATAATTCTTTAAGTAGCGACATTGTGGTAAGTCTTGAAATTGACCATGAAGGCGTATTATGGATTGGCACTTATTTGGGCGGTCTTGATGCTTTTGACGGAAAATATTTCAGGCATTTTAAGCCTGGTCAGGGACCTGCAAAACTATCAGATAACCGCGTTTATGCCTTGCTGAATGATTCTTACAACCGGCTTTGGGTAGGTACTTTAAATGGCGGACTCAACTTATTTGATCGTCAGACCGGAACATTTAAACATTTTAATCCTGATATTAAAAATACAATAAACTCTTTTGTGGTTTCCTGTTTATACGAAGACAAGAATAAAAATATCTGGATTGGCACCACAGGGGGTGTTAATATTTTTGATCACAAAAGCGCTACCTTCAAATACCTGAAAAATAACCCTGCAGACAGCAACAGTTTGATCCAGAACGATGTAAACTCTATTTTGCAGGATGCACGTGGATGGATGTGGATCGGTACAAAAGAAGGAATCAGTATATACGATCCGGTTAAGGGTACATTTAAAAACCTGAATGAAGCGGTAGGGCTGCCTGAAGATATGGTGTTCGAACTCCTGGAGGATGAACATCACGATATCTGGTATAGTTCGCGAAAAGGTCTTTTTAAGATTTCGATTAGCCATAACGGAAAAAATTACCATTTCAGATATAGCAAATACAACCAGTTAGATGGGCTTGAAAGTACACAGTTTAATATCAATGCTGCGGGTAAAACCAAAGCGGGTGAACTGATTTTTGGAGGCCCAAGTGGATTTAATATATTCAGGGCCAGCGAAATCAAAAACAGCAGTGTCTCTGCTGCCTTGGTAATGACCGACCTGGAAGTATTTTACCATAAAGTTCGTGTAGGCGAGCGTATAAACGGGCATATTGTTTTACCCGAAACCATAACCTCGCTCAGCAATTTAAATCTCACCTACAAAGAAAATATCTTTTCAATACAGTTCGCGTTGCTCAATTATTTAAATCCCGATAAAATAATCTATAAATATAATCTCGAAGGTTTTGATAAACGCTGGCTTACCGTTTCATCCGAACTGCGTAAGGCTACTTTTACCAACCTCGACCCCGGAAATTATACCCTTCATGTAAGGGCTTTTAACGAAAACGATCCGCTTCCAATAGCAGAATCACACCTCAATATTACCGTTTCTCCTCCTTTTTGGAGAACCACCTGGGCGTATATCCTTTATTTGGCATTGATAGGATTTGCGTTGCTATATATACGCAGCAGGGGCATTCTTAAGCTTAAACGGGAGTTTGCCCTGGCACAGGAAAGGGCTGAAGCAAGGCAACTGAGGGAGCAAGACCGTAAGGAGGCAGAACGATTGCGGGAATTGGATTTACTTAAGATTAAATTTTTAACCAACCTGAGCCATGAATTCAGGACACCAATTTCATTAATTCTTGCCCCGGTTGATAAGCTGTTGATTTCGGCGAAAGAAAATGAACGGTATGGGCAGCTGGCAATGATTAAAAGAAATGCAAGGCGTTTACTGAACCTGGTAAATCAGTTGCTCGATTTTCGTAAAATGGAGGAACAGGAACTGCGGTTAAATAATACCGAAGGCGAAGTGGTATCTTTTATTAAGGATGCCACAGATTCTTTTTATGATCTGGCAGAACGTAAACAGATAAAACTGACTTTTGCCAGTCCGATTGAAAGTCTGTATGCCTATTTCGATCAGGATAAAGTTGAGCGTATAGTCTTTAATCTGCTCTCCAATGCATTTAAGTTTACTCCGCCCGGCGGAAAAGTAGAGGTTATGCTGCATAAGCGGTTAAATAAAACCGAAGATGGCAAAATCCTGTTAGAACTGAAGATACAGGATTCAGGAATCGGCATTCCGGCCGATAAACAAGCGCAAATTTTTGAACGTTTTTTTCAGCATGAAACCTCGGCATCTATTCTTAATCAGGGATCCGGCATAGGCCTTTCCATTACCAAAGAATTTGTGAAAATGCAGGGCGGTGAAATAACCGTAGAAAGTGAACCCGGACAGGGTACCTGTTTTACGCTACAGCTCCTCTTGACGCCTGTAGTAAAAGAACAGCAGATTCATGATAGTGAAACTGAAGACCTGCCTGCTCCATATAATACCGACGACAAAGAAAAAGCAGAAAAAGGGCCAACAGATAAACCTGTGTCGGCAAAAAATGCCCCGGTAATTTTGTTGGTAGAAGATAACGAGGATTTTAGATTTTACCTTAAAGATAACCTAAGTATTTATTATAAGATAATAGAGGCCTCAAATGGCAAAGAAGGCTGGCAAAAAGCACTTGCATTGCATCCGCATTTAATCGTTTCTGATATCAGTATGCCAGAAATGAGTGGTACAGAACTCTGTGCGAAATTAAAATCAGACGAGCGGACAAAACACATCCCAATTATCCTGTTAACGGCTTTAACAGCTGAAGAAGAGCAATTGAAAGGATTGGAAACCGGGGCAAACGATTATATGACCAAGCCCTTTAATTTCGAAATTCTGCATTCGAAGATCAAGAACCTCCTTACACTGCATCAAACCTTTAAAAAAACTTATTCCAGACAGGTCAGCATGTCATCGCCAGAAATGGAGATCGAATCAGATGATGTGAAATTTTTAAATGCAGCATTGCTGTACATCGAAGAGAACCTCCATAACCCACAATTATCTGTAGAAGATCTGAGCAGCCACATGGCAATGAGCAGGGTTTCACTGTATAAAAAATGCCTCAGGGTTACCGGTAAAACCCCTGTTGACTTTATCAGGTCGGTTAAACTCGAAAAAGCAGCCGTTTTACTGGAAAAAAGCACTAAAACCATATCCGAAATATGCTATATGGTTGGTTTTAGTACGCCAAATTATTTTGCAAAAGCATTTAAGGCCAAATACAATGTGCTCCCGTCAGAATATATAGCAGAAAAAAGGAATTTAAATTAAATTAAAGCAATAAGCTTTTTCATGATGCACAGCTAAAAAGCCTGTTTCTGGCCTGGCTAAGTATGGTATGTGTCTTACTGTCAGTGAAATATGTTTTTCTTATAAAACGTATTTAAATGGTGCTGTGTTAACATTTCTACTTACATATTTAACATTACTGCTCTGTGTGCAAAATGTGGTATTGTAGTTTTGAAACATAAAAATCAGACAACATTATTCTAACCATTTAATACATTATCCCTTTTATGAGAAGATTCTCTTTTTTTGTACTGTTGTTGTTTGTTACAACACAACTACTTGCGGTAGATATTGTTGAAACAGTACAAGATGGTATAAAAGTACACCCAAAAACAGGAGCGGCCAGGACCATTGAAATAAACGTTATAAACAGCCGGATCATCCGGGTGCAGGCATCTCCCGAAAATGCTATTCCTCAGGTTGCCAGCCTTTGCGTGTTGCCTGGGCTTAAAACGGCAGTTCCTTTTAAGCTAATAAAAAATGCTTCATTTGCACAATTGTCTACTAAAGATATTACTGTAAAAATCTCCCTGATTTCGGGTAAGATTTCTTTTACTGATCAGGCAGGAAAGGTATTGCTCCAGGAGGCTAAGAGAACTTTCAGTCCTTTAACCGTAGAAAATGATAAGGGCTACACCTTCCAGCAGGTTTTTACGGGCACGCCTGGCGAGGCTATATATGGCCTTGGGCAGCACCAGTCTGATGATTTTAACTATAAACATAAAAGCGAAGATCTTTTTCAATACAACACCAAAGTTTCAGTGCCTTTTATAATGTCTACAAAAAACTATGGCATTTTATGGGATAACTATTCGCAGAGTAAATATGGTGATCCCAGAGATTACAAAGACCTGAACCAGTTTAGCCTTTTTAATAAAGACGGTAAGGAAGGTACGTTGACGGCAACCTATACCAGCAAAGGCAGTGCAACTATTGTTCGCCAGGAATCGGCAATTGACTATGAAAACCTTACAACGGTTAAGAAATTTCCTGCAGATTTTAATTTTAACAATGGTTCAGTAACCTGGGAAGGAGAAATTCTTGCCAGCCAAACCGATGTTTACAAATTCAGTCTTTACTATGCTGGTTACACCAAAGTATGGCTGGATGGGAAATTGGTGGTACCCGAACGTTGGAGAACTTCGTGGAACCCGAATACATTTAGGTTTTCTTTCCCGCTAACTAAGGGGAAACGCACCAGGATTAAACTGGAATGGAAACCCGATGGGGGCGTTTCTTATGTGGGCCTTAAAGCGCTTTCTTCCTCACCGATAGAGAAAAATGGAAATATATCTTTTTGGTCGGAAATGGGCGATAAAATGGATTATTATTTCGTTTCGGGTAAAAATATGGATGAGGTAATCAGTGGTTACCGAACGTTAACTGGCAAGGCGAGTATTATGCCCAAATGGGCCATGGGCTTTTGGCAGAGCCGTGAGCGTTACAAAACCCAGGATGAACTGTTAAAGGTGGTAGATGAATACCGCAAGCGTAAAATCCCGTTGGACAATATTGTGCTCGACTGGAGTTATTGGCCTGAAAATGCCTGGGGAAGCCATCAGTTCGACCTGAGCAGGTTTCCTGACGCTAAAGGTATGGTAGACTCGGTACATAAAGAAAATGCACATATCATGATATCGGTATGGCCCAAATTTTATGTTACAACAGATCATTTTAAACAGTTTAGCCAAAAAGGATGGATGTATATGCAGGCGGTACAGGATAGTATACGCGATTGGATAGGCAAGGGCTATGTTGGGTCTTTCTATGATGCCTATAACCCCGATGCACAAAAACTATTTTGGAAACAGATGAAAGAGAACCTGTATGTAAAGGGGTTCGATGCCTGGTGGATGGATGCTTCGGAACCCAACATTCGCGATTGTACCGATATGGAATACCGTAAAAAATTGTGTGGCCCCACTGCCTTGGGTTCTTCTACAAAATATTTTAATGCTTACGCCCTGATGAATGCCAATGCCATTTATAATGGCCAGCGTGAAGAGGATAATAACAAGCGTGTATTTTTGTTAACACGATCTGGTTTCGCAGGTTTACAAAGGTATTCTACCGCTACCTGGAGCGGCGATATTGCATCAAGATGGGAGGACCTGAAAGCACAGATTCCTGCCGGTCTGAATTTTGCCATGTCGGGTATTCCGTTCTGGACAATGGATATTGGCGGCTTTTGTGTCGAAAAACGCTATGTTGAAGGACAAAATGCTTTTGATGCAACAGGCGTTGAAAATGCCGATTTGAAAGAATGGCGCGAACTGAACCTGCGCTGGTTCCAATTTGGGGCATTCAGTCCGCTTTTCCGGAGCCATGGCCAGTTCCCTTACCGCGAAATTTACAACCTGGCCCCGGAAGGTCACCCGGTTTACAAAAGTTTGGTTTATTACGATGAACTACGCTACCGATTAATGCCCTACATCTACTCTTTAGCCGGAATGGCATACCATAAAGATTATACCCTAATGAGATCGCTTGCAATGGATTATACTGCTGATCAGAAAACCTTTGGCGTGAGCGACCAGTTTCTTTTAGGTTCAGGCTTAATGGTATGCCCGGTTTATAGTTACAAAGCGCGTAACCGGGAAGTTTATTTCCCTTCAGGAACCAAATGGTATGATTTCTACACCCACAAACAAATTGAAGGTGGCCAGAAGTTAACTGTTGAAGCCCCGCTTGAGCGTATCCCTCTTTTTGTTCCTGCGGGTACTATTTTGCCTGTTGGCGAGGTAATGCAATATACATCAGAAAAGAAAGCCAATGATATCGAGATCAGGGTTTATAAAGGTAAAGATGGCAAGTTTAGTTTATACGAAGACGAAGGAAGCAACTATAATTATGAAAAAGGCGCTTTTTCTACCATTGACTTTGAATATTCAAACGATAAAAATGTACTGGTAATCAATAAACGTAAAGGTAATTTCCAGGGCATGTTAACGAACAGAACTTTCCGGGTAGTGATTGTTGGTAAAACAGATGTAGCGCCGAAGATCGTTCGTTATGATGGTGCCAAAACAATAGTAAATTTTTAATAGATAATTGCTTTAAACATACACACAATTAATGAAATCAATAGTAGTAACGGTAACAGTGCTGTGCGTCTCTTTATGGGCGGGCGCACAGCAAAAACAGCCGGTTTATCTCGATCTGAACCAGCCGCTTGAAAAGCGGGTTGAAAATGCGCTTTCACTGATGACCACTGAAGAAAAAGTGTCTCTCTGTTATGCACAATCAAAATTCAGTTCAAAAGGCGTACCCCGTTTGGGTATACCTGAAGTTTGGACGGACGATGGGCCTCATGGAATACGTGAAGAAGTTTTATGGGATGAGTGGGGCGGTGCCAACTGGACGAACGATTCTTGTACCGCATTTCCGGCACTTACCTGCCTGGCCGCTTCTTTTAACCCTAAATTATCTTTGCTTTATGGTAAGTCTATTGGCGAGGAAGCCCGTTACCGCAATAAAACGGTATTGTTGGGGCCGGGAGTAAATATTTACCGCACTCCCTTAAACGGAAGGAATTTTGAATACATGGGTGAAGACCCTTACCTCAGTTCGCACATGGTAGTGCCCTATATCCAGGGGGTCCAATCTATCGGCGTGGCAGCATGCGTAAAACACTTTGCGTTGAACAACCAGGAAGAGTGGCGCGGGCATATCAATGTTGATCTTAGTGACCGTGCTTTATACGAAATTTACCTGCCGGCATTTAAGGCTGCAGTACAAGAAGCAAAAGTATGGTCTATTATGGGCGCCTACAATCAGTTTAGGGGAGAACATTGTTGTCACAACGATCTGCTGTTGAATAAGATCCTGAAAAATGACTGGAAATTTGATGGGGTGGTAATTAGCGATTGGGGAGGCGTCCACAGTACAGATCAGGCGGTTAAAAACGGATTGGATCTAGAAATGGGCACCTACACCGATGGGTTAACAACCAACGGAAAGTTTCCTTATTCTGATTATTATCTGGCCAAGCCTTTCCTTATGGGGATTAAAGAAGGCAAATACGATGTGGCTTTACTTGACGATAAAGCGCGCCGTATATTACGTTTGATTTTCCGTACCACCATGAGCGCCAACAGGCCTTATGGTCGTTTCGTTTCTCCTGAACACAGTGAGGCAGCACGTAAAATTGCTGAAGAAGGAATAGTGCTTTTAAAAAATGATAAACAATTTTTTCCGGTTACCAGTGGTAAATTCAAAAAGATCGCAGTTATTGGCGAAAATGCCGATAGGAGCCTCGTAATCGGTGGCGGTTCATCATCACTTAAGGTAGCTTATGAAAAATCACCACTGGATGGATTGATCGCTAAATATGGAAAGGACCACATTACATACAGTCTTGGCTATGCTTCAGGGCCTGCATTATACGGGCGTGAAGAGCCATCGAAATTAAACGCCGATTCCTTGATTAATGCAGCAGTAGAAGTGGCTAAGCAAGCTGATGTTGTTTTTTTTATCGGCGGACTAAACAAAAATCACTTTCAGGATTGTGAAGGTGGCGACCGAAAGTCTTTAAGTCTTCCTTTTGGCCAGGATAAATTAATTGATGCTTTATTGAAAGTAAATAAAAACACGGCTGTAGTATTGCTCAGTGGTAATGCAGTGTCAATGCCCTGGATAAACAAAGTACCGGCCATTATACAGGGATGGTATCTCGGCTCCGAAGCCGGAAGTGCATTGGCCGAAGTAATTTCTGGCGAAGTAAACCCTTCGGGTAAACTGCCGTTCTCTTTTCCAAAAAAACTGGAAGATAATGCTGCACATTTTTATGGTAAAATTTCTTATCCTGGCGACAGTATTAATCAATATTACAAGGAAGATATTTTGGTAGGGTACCGTTGGTTTGACACTAAAAAAATAGCACCACAATACCCTTTTGGGTACGGTCTTTCTTATACCAGTTTTAATTTAGGTACGCTTTCTACTGATAAACCCGTTTATAGTAAGGAAGATGTTATCAAAGTAAGATTCACGGTTAAAAATACGGGAGCACGCTATGGTGCTGAGGTTGCCCAGTTATATGTGAACGATCCGGTTTGTAGTGTTTCGCGTCCGTTAAAAGAGCTGAAAGCCTTTGAAAAAGTGTTCCTGCAGCCAGGGGAAACAAAAGTTGTTGAAATGGATGTGAAAGTATCTGATTTTGCCTTTTATGATGAAAGTAAAAAAGATTGGAATGTTGAAGCAGGAGATTTTGTACTCCAGCTTGGAAATTCATCCGGTAATATCTCCCAAAAACTTAAAATAACAGTTAAATAAGCTATACAGAAATTAACAACCGATGCGGTTTCCGGAGAAGGGTATAGAAGCCCCATAACCAGACCATTCGGATATAAAAAGGGTAATTTTCAATTAGAAAATTACCCTTTTTTGTTTAATGAAACACTAGTTTAAATTTTCTTAAATCACTTTTACACTCTCCGCTCTCCGCTAACCGCTACATCTACTTCGCTATTTATCTAAATATTTAATTTGATATATATAAATTTAAATTTAGATTTGTCTAAAATTAAATTTAGACAAATCGATTCATTCATGAAGTCACTGTTATTATACTGTTTTTGCTTTTTGGTGTCGCTAAACGTAATGGCGCAAAAATTAACCCTTAAAGGTTCGGTTACCTCTCAAAACGGACCTGTAGAAAACATCACCGTAAAAATTTTGGGATTCAATAGAACTACCAAATCTGATATCTCTGGCAATTACCAGTTTAATAACCTTTCTTCAGGAAATTACGATCTTGTTTTTTCGGGCATTGGTTACCAGTCGAAAAGGATCAAAGTTGCTTTGCAGAGAGATACCGCTATTATTCGTACAGAGCTGTTAAGTTTGTCGTCGAACCTGAATGATGTTGTGATTACCGGCGTTAACCGGGCCACCGAATTACGCAAAAGTCCTGTGCCTATTGCCGTAATTTCGCGGAAATTAATGGATCAGAATGTAAATACCAATTTAATCGAGGCCATTGTTAAGGGAGTTCCGGGGGTTACTGCCGTTACTACAGGGCCAAATGTTTCCAAACCCTTTATACGTGGCTTAGGATATAACCGGGTATTAACCCTGTATGATGGGTTAAGGCAGGAAGGGCAGCAATGGGGCGATGAACATGGAATAGAAGTGGATGAATATGCCATAACCAGGGCCGAAGTAGTAAAAGGTCCGGCCAGCTTAACATACGGCTCAGATGCCCTGGCTGGGGTGATTAACATGATTCCTTATACGCCTAATATCGGAAACGGAGAACTAAAAGGCGATTTTACCGCAAACTATCAGAGTAACAACGGTATGGTTGGTTCATCAATCGGGCTTGCTTACCATAAAAACGATTGGAAGTATACGTTTAGGGCAACCGGAAAAACAGCCCATAATTATAAAAATAAAGTTGATGGTTTGGTTTATGGAACGGCTTTCAGGGAATATAATTTATCGGCCGGTGCAAGGGTAGATAAAACCTGGGGATTTTCTAAAACAGCCATTACCTATTATGATAATTTAATGGAAATACCTGATGGCAGTAGAGACTCTATATCCAGAAAATTTACGCGACAGGTGTTAGATGATGGCGACGATATTAAAAATAGACCTATTGTACCCGAAAGCGACCTGAACAGTTATGCTATTAACCCTTTGCACCAGCACATTCAGCATTTCCGTTTCTACAATACCAGCCAGTTTAAATTTGGTACAAGCGACTTGAATATATTAATTGGCGGGCAGCAAAGTGTAAGAAGGGAATATAATCACCCCACACTACCAAGTCAGGCTGGCCTTTACGTGGTACTCAATACCTTTAATTACGATTTTAAATATAACCTGCCCGATTTTGCAGGTATCGAAAGTACACTTGGCATAAATGGAATGTATCAGGGCAACAGGAGTAAGGCGGCTACAGATTTTCCCATTCCTGATTATGATCTTTTTGATGTTGGGGCTTTTTATTTTGCAAAGAAATCATTGGGGAAAATTGATATTTCCGGCGGATTAAGATTAGATAGAAGAAACATCAAATGGGACGATTTTTATGTGGGTGCCGATCCTAAAACGGGTTTTGGTAAACAGGTAAGTGCTAGCGATGGTACAGGGAAATTGCAGTTTCCTTCTTTCAACAAAAATTACTACGGCTTATCCGGAAGTTTGGGCTTTACCTATAACCTCTCCGAAAAATTATTAATTAAGGCGAATATTGCCAGGGGATACCGTGCACCAAATATTACCGAAATCGGTTCAAATGGTTTAGATCCCGGTGCACACATTGTTTACCTGGGCAACCGCACTTTTAAACCCGAATTTAACCTGCAGGAAGATATTGGCATTATTGCTTATTTGAAAGATGCTGATATCAGCATGGAACTTTTTAATAACAACATTCAGAATTATATCTATCAATCGCGTTTAACAGATGCCAGTGGAAATCCGGTTGTGATTGTTCCTGGTAATCTGACTTATCAGTATCAGCAATCAAAAGCAAGGCTGTATGGAGCAGAGGTTGCTGTTAACCTCCATCCCCGAACCATAAAATGGTTAAGTTTTAATAATAGTTTAGCTTATATTGTAGGTTTGAACCAAAACCAGGAATTATTGAATAAATATGGCCATGAGGCTAAATATTTGCCATTTATTCCACCTTTACAGGTAAGAACAGAAATCAAGGCCACAGCACAGAAACCTATTGGTATTTTTACTCAACCCTATATCAAAATCGATGCTGCCTTTTTTGGCGATCAGGATAAGTTTTATGCTTTAGACAACACAGAGACTTTTACTGCCGGTTATACACTGGTTAATGGAGGGATTGGTTCAACCTTAAAATCCAAGAAAGGAAAAACATTCTGCGATATTTTTCTACAGGCCGATAATATTTTCAATGTGGCGTACCAATCTAATTTGAACAGGCTTAAATATTTCGAATATTATAATCAATCGCCCAATGGCCGGTCTGGAATTTATAACATGGGCAGAAATTTTAGCTTCAAAGTGATTGTACCGATTTAGAATGGAATTGGAATATATGTAAGATGGGGGGATATAGGATCTAAAAGGGAGAATTGACCATGGAAAAGGTAAGATAGAAAAGGGAGTATGGGAACAGCAAATGGCTACTGATAGCTCCATCATCCATTTCATTAAACCTTTCAACTCCCAGTCTTTCTAACCCTAAACCCTAAACCCTAAACCCTAAACTATAAACCATTTTCCCTATTTTTACCTCATCCATCTTACATTATAACATTTTACATCTACATGGAGTTATCTTTAAGCGAACAGCGTCTCAATTTTTTAAAGCAATCGATCGGCAAGGTCATTACTGATTCACCATCTAATTTCATGAACTGGCTGGCCCCGGTATTGGTAAAGGCAGAACATGGTGTTTTGGTTTGCAAGTATACCATACGTAAAGAAATGACCAATCCCTATCAGATTTTACATGGTGGTGTAACCGCAGGAATTATTGACGATCTGATCGGTGCTACGGTTTTTACCATGGGATTAAACGAACGTTATACCACGGTAAGTAATTACATCGATTATTTTGCAACAGCAAGTGAAGGGGACGAGGTGCTTGCTGAAACTTCAATTGTTAAAAGAGGGCGAACGATATTAAATCTTCAGTGCGAAATATATTTACCTTCAAAAAAGCGTTTAATAGCTAAAGGCTACTCGAACATGTTAAACATAGGTTAAGCTGTATCGCATTGTTTAAGAATTAATTATTAATTCCTTTAAATTAACGAAACATTCTCATTTATAATTTGTTGTAGATTAACCAAAAATATAATGAGCCATGTTAGAAAATTATTCAACCCTGCAATTCATAGTGAGAGGCAAAATTTTTAAGGGATTTTGCATGCGTATCCAAGATGATTTTCATGAAACCTATGCCGTTGTTTTAGATGGTTACCATTCTTTTTGTATCTGGTTGGATAACAAAAGTAAAAAATGGTGCGCTTCAAAAAATGCGGCGATAGATCCGGATGCTATTGACGAAATCATCAGTAGGATTTCCCTTCCTGTTTCGTAATTTATTGTACATTTATATAATGCTCATAAAAAATCTCCATTTGGTTCTATCAAATGGAGATTTTTTGTGCTGCTATTTTAATCCTGGCCAAAAGAGGTAAGCCATACTTATTGCAGTGATTACACCTATTAAATCTGCCAGTAACATTGAACCAATAGCATAACGGGTATTCCTGATGCCAACAGCACCGAAATAAACAGCCACGACATAAAAAGTGGTATCAGATGCTCCCTGAAACACACCCGATAATCTGCTTGCAAATGAATCAGGTCCGTTGGCAATCATGGTACTCACCATCATGCCCCGGGCAGCTCCGCCACTCAATGGCCTGATCAGTGCAGTAGGCAATGCATCAACAAAACGGGTATCTGCGCCTAAAAAAATAAAGGCATGTTTAATCCCATTCATAATCACATCAAAGGTTCCGCTGGTTCTTAACATGCATACGGCAACCAAAATTCCAACTAAATAGGGAATAATTTTAATAGCCGTTTCAAATCCGCCTTTGGCCCCTTCAACAAAAGAGTCAAATATGTTTATTTTCTTATATAATGCTCCAAGAACGATAAGTAAAAAGATCAGTAAAATAAGTCCTCCACTAAGCAAACCCGAAAAAGAAGTAACACCTGCAGTATTTAAGCGGCTTACATACCATACAATTGCTGCAATTACTGCCGAAATTCCCAGTACCCAGGTTAATATTACAGGTTGCAGGAGGTTTATTTTCTGCTTAAAAGAAACAATCAGCATTGCGGCCATAGTACCTACAAAGGTTACAATCATGCAGGGAATAAATATGTCGGTAGGATCCTGCGCATTCTGAGTAGAGCGGATGGCAATTACACTTACCGGGATTAAACACAAACCCGCGGCATGGAGGCATAAAAACATAATCTGCGAATTGCTGGCTACATCTTTATTTGGATTCAATTCCTGTAAACTTTCCATGGCTTTGATCCCAAATGGGGTGGCAGCATTATCTAAACCCAATAAATTTGCCGAAAAATTCATGATCATGTGCCCCATAGAAGGGTGACCTTTGGGCACTTCAGGAAAAAGCTTTGAAAAAAAAGGACTGATAATCCTCGATAATAAACGGATGCCGCCTGCTTTTTCTGCAATAGACATGAAACCCATAAACAGGGCCAGTGTACCCACCAGCTCGATACAAAGTTTTACAGCAATGGAACAGGTTTGAATAATCCCGTCCAGTTTAAGTGGATTTGCCGGATCATCAGATTTCCCGATAACCATCCAGTTAAAAATGTCGCTTTGCCCAAAGAAAAAGCATTTAACACAAGCTACAAGAATAGCTACAATAATAAAACCCGACCATATCCTGCTTAATGCCATTAGTTTGTTTGTTTTTTGATGCGTGAAAATAGCTTTTTAAACCCAAATTTCATAGAGTTGGTTTAGGGGGGTAGTGTTTAGCGTTACGATAATGATTATATGTTATTAGGTATGTTAATGAAATTAAATTTATTTATTGAACAAAAAAATCCATGGTACAAAGCAATCATGTTACTTGTGCCATGGATTTGAATTTTAGTTGTCAGCTTTGAACTATCACTTATGATATTATCGGCGCTAACCCCTTAACGCTAACCTTTAAACCCAACTAAGGTTTCTCATCAGTTAACTCAAAGCCCCAGGTTTTTCCTTTTTCGGTTGCAGGTATTCCACTTGTCATCCAAACGGGCGCTTTTGCCCCTTTTAAATAATAATCGAAGAACTGTTGTTCGCGAATCTGGATATCCTTGCGGTTTTGGCGCTGAACCAGGTTGTGTGCTTCACCATTATAGTTTAACATCCAAACCGGTTTACCTAAACGACGCAGGGCGGTAAACATTTCTATCCCCTGGTACCATGGCACCGCGCCATCAGCATCGTTTGCCATTACTACAACTGGTGTATTTACTTTCGGGAACATAAACAAAGGAGAGTTTTCAATATACAACTCAGGTTTTTCCCAAAGGGTAGCACCGATACGGCTTTGTGTCTTTTCATATTGGAACTGGCGGTTTACACCACTTTCCCAACGAATACCGCCATAAGCAGAAGTCATATTGGCAACTGGTGCACCCGCCCATGCTGCTGCATACATGTTGTTTTGGGTAATAAGATAAGCCACCTGGTAACCGCCCCAGCTTTGACCCTGGATGCCGATTTTAGTGCCATCAACCCAACTGTTTTTCTTCAGGTTTTCTACACCTGAATTGATAAATTCAACCGCAGATTTACCCGGATGACCAACTTCATAGCTAATGTCTGGTGCGAAAACCAAATAACCGTTACTTACAAAATAAGAGATATTTAAACGTGAAGGAGTAGGAGCAGGTGCCTGGTAAGTATATAAACCATCGCTAAGTTTCTCATAGAAATAAGCAATCATCGGGTATTTCTTATTCGGATCGAAATTTTCAGGTTTATACAGGATACCCTCTGCTTTATAACCCTTTGGAGTAGTCCATTTTACCAATTCGGCAGTTCCCCAGTTATAATTCTGCTGTTGAGGATTGGTATTGCTTAATTTAGTTTCTGTTTTAAAATCTGTAGTAACATAAACATTCGGCGATTGTACATAATTCGCCTTATCATATATGTAAACATCAGCATCTTTAGCCTTAATCAGGTTCGAATATTTAAATTTGGCCATTACTACCAGTTCCGGTGCTTTAACTGAACCTACATTGGTACGGTAAAAACCATTTTCTTTGGTAACATTGTTAAAACCATCTAACCAAACCAGTTCATTTGATTTTACAAATTTACTGTCTGCATTGCGCTCAAACCTGTTTTCTGGCTGAACCCTTTCGTAACGGAAAGTTAGGTTATTGGCCCTTCCAAAGCCTGCAGTAATATTTTTTGGTGCGGTTTTTCCATCAGGAGAGAACGACCAGATATCGTATTTATCGTAAATTAATACCGCTTTATCGCCTTCAGTCCAGGTAGCTAAACCATAAGCAGAAGGCAAATCAGGTACATCATTTTCTTCATCAACAAATTTTTCTGTCAGCCCGGCTGTTAGTACGGTTACTTTGCCTGTGGCTATGCTATAGGTATTCCAGCTGCCTGCTTTTCTATCAAAATACAAAATATAGTTACCGCCCGGAGAAGCCATTGCATAACCGCTTAAATTATCAATGATTTTCTTTTTCTGGCCATTCTTAGTATCAACCAAATAATAATCTTTGGTAGTTGAACCGCTCCATTGCGATTCGATCCTGCGGCCAAAGTCTGTAGATGCCAATACTAAATTTGCATCACCTTCTGCAATCAGATTGGCATCAGGTAGTTTTAAATCTGTTAATGGAATTACTTTCGGGTCGCTGCTGTACACGTCTATAACAGATAGATAGCTTTTTTTGCTGTCTCTGTCTGCATTTTTAAGCTGCATTGGCTGTAAATAATCATCTTTGTAGTTCCAAACATCAACCTTTGCCACTTCGAAATCTACAATCGTGGTATCTTTTGGCTTTTTAATGGGAGAGATACCAAAAAATAATTTCTTGCCATCTTTGCTGAAAGTGATTTTTCCATCGCCATTAACTGACCATTTTGCAGGCAAGCCGGGCATATCGAAATCAACTAAAATCTGTGCGGTATCAAGCGTTAGCGAATTATAATAAATATTATAATCTTTTATTTCCTGTTTCTCAGGGCTTTGTTCACCTACAAAAGCCAGGTGCTCACTTTCCTCATCAAAGGTAAAGTTTTTGAAACTCCCTTTACCTCTGATCAGAGTTTTAAGTGTGCCTTTATCAGTATTTAATAAAAATACACCGTGGGGTGCAGTTTTATCTTTTTTAGATCCGCTGCAGGCAAAAACCAATTGTTTACCATCCTTACTGAAATAATAATCGGTTACGAATTTATAGGTTTTTTCAGTACCGGTTAAAAGGTTTCTGACAACTAAATCGGTTCCTTCATCGGTTTTATTTTTTGCGGCAGGCTCATCATCTGCAAAATCAGATTCACTATCTTTTTTCTCGGCAGGTTTTGTTGCTTTTTTCGCTGTGTCGGGTTTTTCAGTTAAATAGGCGATAAAACCTGAACCTTCCTCGGGAAGTTTAAAAGATTTTACCCTCGCTACCTTAGTAACTGAATTGGTAGTGAGATTGGCAATACCCAACGAATCTTTTGGCAATTCATCAGCTTTTTTCCTTTTTATTTTAGCCTGGCGTAAATCTTTATTCAAAGGGCGGATATTAAAGGCCGCAAATTTAGAGTCGTTGCTGAACTGCGCATTCATCCCTCTCGGAATGTTCAGTTTTGCATTGGTTTTGATATTGGTAAGGTAAAGTTGTGCATCGCCTTCTTGCTGCAGGATGCTGTACATGGCCCAAACGCCATTATTTGATAATTGCTTTGAACCTACCGATTCCCAGGTATCATATACCGTATGATCTAATGGTTTTTTTTGTGCGTAGGCAAAGCTGACAACGAAAAACAGAATAATTGTTAGTCTCTTTTGCATTTTGAAATGTTAAGTAATTTGTTGGTTCAGATTTAATCACCTAAAATTGGAATTTTTTGGCTTATTCGGAAACTTGTATGCCAAATATTACAATTAAAAGCGTTTTACAGTGATTTTTTAAAGAATATAATACGCTCGGCAAAGCCCTCATTTCGAGCGAAGTGCAACCGAAGTCGAGAACCCGCAGGCTCAGCGAAGCTAAATCTATTTTAATGGATCTCTCTCCCGACTTAACGTCGGGACTGCGCTTCAGCAGAGATGACTACTGTTTATTTTGCTCCAGGCTTTCCCAAACTAAAAATCCCCGATCACGCTAAGTAACCGGGGATTCTATCATTTAAAAGCAAAATTACTTTTTAGCCTGTTGTTGCTGCTGACGCATATAATCATCTAAACGTTGTTGAAATTTAGATTTTTTCTTTTTCTCGTCAACTGGCCTGGCTTTATTCTGCTGAATTAAAGCATGTATCTTTTCATCATCCACCATTTTACGGATCAGGAACTGCTGTCCAAAAGTCATTAAGTTGGCCAGGAAGTAATAATAGTTCAATCCGGCAGGATAGCTATTTAATACCCCTAAGAAAATGATCGGCATAATGTAACCAATGTATTTCATCTGACCGGTAGCACCCGAAACCTGGTTATTAAAATAAGTCATGATCAGGGTCGAAACAGTCATCAGTACACACATTAAGCTTAAGTGATCGCCAATGAACGGAATTTTAACACCGAATCTGATAAACTCATCGTAAGTAGATAAATCTTTCATCCAAAGGAAACTCTCTCCGCGTAGCTCAAACAAGTTAGGGAAGAAGAAGAAAAAGGCCATAACCAAAGGCAATTGTAATACCATGGGTAAACATCCTCCCAATGGGTTTACTCCTGCTTTCTTATATAACTTTAAATATTCCTGCTGAACCAATGTTGGGTTATCTTCACCTACCTTAGCTTTAATTTCGTCCATTTCAGGCTTTAAAACCCTCATTTTAGCCATAGATAAATATGACTTGTAGGTAAGTGGCGATAAAGCAAGCTTTAATAAGATGGTTAGCACCAGGATAATTAGGCCATAGTTCCAGTTAAAACTGTTTAAAAAGTTAAATACAGGCAATACAATAAAACGGTTAATGTATTTTAATGGCCAGTAACCCAAATCTACCTGTTTTTCTAAATCGTAGCCCTGTGCTTTTAAAGCAGAGAATTTATTGGTACCGAAATAGAATTCCATTTCATAAGCCTGGTTTGCAGTGTGCGTATAAGGCAATTGCATGTTGGCATCATAAAATTTCACCTGGCCTGGAGCTGTAGGAATTTTAACTTCTAAGCTGCCTTTTTCGAAAGCCTGTTTCGAAATTAAAGAAGCCGAGAAAAAGTGTTGTTTAAAAGAGAACCATTGAATTTTACCTTTTGATAACTCTTCTTTTTCATCCTTGGCAACACTTAAGTGGTTAACATCGCCATCTAAATATTTGTAATACGGTGCAGAATAACGGTGTTCACTATCGATCGATTTTTCTTGTTGCAATAGTATAGTCGACCAGTTTAAGCCAATCGTATTACCAGCTATAACCTGTTGTAAACCCACTAAGTTAACATTAAAGGCTACTTTGTTGCTTAAAGGTTTTAGATCGTAAACATATTCTACATAGGCATTGGCGTCATAATTGGCGCGCATGGTAACCGTGTTGCCTGTTTTGGTTGATGTAAAATATAAATCGTTGGTATTGATTACTTTACCGGCAGCATTTAAATTTAAACCAAATTTGTTCTCACTGCCTGCAAATAAAATAAGCGGTTTGCCAGAAAAGGTTTTCTGTCCTTTAACCTCTACTGAAGTAATTTTACCACCTTTATTACTTAAGGTAATCAATAAATTTTCGTTTTCTAAAACAGTATTTGCTTCAGCGCCTGTTAATGCAGTACCAAAAGGCCCTTTTAGAGCTGAAGAATCAACAGCTGAATTGGCAATTGTGGCAGCTTTGGTGGTGTCTTTTGGTACTGGTGTTACACCGGCTTTTTTCAAAGAATCCAGGCGCTCTGTTTCTTTGGCTTTTTTAATTTCAGCCTCACTCGGCCTAAAAAAGTAGAACGATCCTGCCAAAATGATCATGATCAGGAACAGTCCTGTAAAGGTATTTCTATCCATTATTTATGTTTAATACTGCTTTTAATTCGTTTTCTTTTTCGCAAACTCCATTGCAGCGGCGACAAATTTAACAAAAAGTGGGTGAGGATTAGCAACTGTTGATTTTAATTCTGGGTGAAATTGTCCGCCAACAAAAAAAGGATGGTTTTTAAGCTCTACAATTTCAACTAAATTGGTCTGTGGATTCATGCCCGAGGCAATCATGCCGGCGTCTTCATATTGCTTTAAATAAGCGTTGTTAAATTCGTAACGGTGACGGTGGCGCTCATTAATATGCGATTTTCCATAAATAGAAAAAGCTTTTGTACCTTTTTTAATATCGCATGGATAAGATCCTAAGCGCATGGTTCCGCCCTTATTGGTTACTTTTTTCTGCTCTTCCATCATATTGATTACCGGATTTGCCGAATTTTCTTCAATTTCTGTAGTGTGCGCATCCTTTAAGCCTAAAACATTACGGCCAAATTCTATAACTGCACATTGCATACCCAGACAGATTCCGAAGAAAGGAACATTGTTTTCGCGAACATACTTAATGGCATCAATTTTACCTTCAATGCCGCGGCTACCAAAACCAGGTGCAACTAAGACCCCTTGTAAATGGCCTAATTTCTCTTTTACATTATCTGGGAAAATACCTTCAGAGTGGATATATTCTACCTTAACCTTACATTCATTTTTCGAACCTGCGTGTACAAAAGATTCGATAATCGATTTATAGGCATCCGGCAACTCTACATATTTACCAATCAAGCCAATTCTTACTTCTGCAGTAGGGTTTTTTAAACGGCCTAAGAAATCTTTCCAGCTTTCCATATCCGGATCGTTTTTGGTAGGCAGTTTTAATTTAGATAAAACAGTTTTATCCAGTTGTTCTTTTAACATCAGCAATGGCACATCGTAAATAGTAGATGCATCCATCGATTCGATTACCGCATTGATGTTAACGTTACAGAATAACGCAATTTTTTTTCTTAAGTCAGCACTTAAATGGTGCTCGGTACGGCAAACCAATATATCTGGTTGTATTCCGTATTCCAATAAAGCTTTAACGGAGTGCTGGGTCGGCTTGGTTTTTAACTCACCTGCGGCAGCTAAATAAGGAACCAGGGTTAAGTGAATTACAATAGCATTGGTGCTGCCTTCTTCCCACTTAAACTGACGAACAGCTTCTATAAATGGTAAAGATTCAATATCGCCAACCGTTCCACCAAGTTCAGTAATTACAATATCGTATTCACCGCTTTCGCCCAAAATACGCATGTTGCGTTTAATCTCATCAGTAATGTGTGGCACAACCTGTACCGTTTTGCCTAAATATTCACCTTTACGTTCTTTGTTAATTACATTTTGGTAAATGCGGCCGGTGGTAATGTTATTTGCCTGCGAAGTTGGAACGTTAAGGAAACGCTCATAATGACCAAGATCCAGGTCGGTTTCAGCACCATCTTCCGTAACAAAGCATTCGCCATGTTCGTATGGGTTTAAAGTTCCTGGATCGATATTAATGTACGGATCGAATTTTTGAATGGTTACACGGTAGCCACGTGCCTGTAAAAGTTTAGCTAAAGATGCGGAAATGATGCCCTTACCCAAAGAGGAAGTAACACCGCCCGTAACAAAAATATACTTTGTCATGATTGATAATTTGTGAAATTAAGCAGGCTTTCTAGACCTGTTTAATTGTTTTTGTACGGGATACAAAGATACAAAAAAATATCGCTCGTTTAAGCTACTCGTCCGAATATTTTTTAATTGAATTATAACTCTGATATTGACTGTTTTAGGGGGAAATGTTGCTTTAAAGTATCAACGTATAAAGTTCTTTTTTAATATCTTCTATCTTTCTGGGATTCTTTTTATCATCATAACGCGTATAAAGATCAAGCATTTTTTTGAAATCCTTTTCTGTATCCGTTCTTTTTCCTTTTGCGGGGGGAGCAATGTTTAAGATCGGAACATTTTTCGCTTCAACCTTGGTAGCAAACCAGGTGGTGTTATAACGTGGTATAGCCAAACCCAATATCATTCCTGGTAAACCGGTAAACCCTTCCGGACCACCTTTTAATAAAATCTCATCGGTATAAAAAGCCACTACAGTAACAGAATCGTTTATTACCGTTATGGCTTTGCGGCATTCGTAACCTGCAATTTGGCGCACATCGTTCATGATTTTCCAACGGAGATGGGGGATGGTGTCTTTTAAGATAAAATCTTCACCCGATATCGGTTTTCTTATGACTCTTGTTTTTTTGCTGAAATCAGTATATAACTCATTCGTATTCTCACCTGCAATAAAGAAGAAATTATTGTCGTTTAGGGTTTCTTTTGGTTTGATTTTGTAAATGGATGTACTATCGTTAAAATTATAATCCCAGTTAGAAATCCTGTATTTACTCATTTTATCCTTTGCATCGTCTGATATCCAGGTATTAGAGGCCAATTGCTGCTTTTGATTGATCTTTTTCTCGAACGTTATTTTAGCACTTTTGATGAAAACAGTTTGCGCTTTTGTTATTGTAACTGCAAGAAATAGCATTATTGTTAATCCTAAATGTTTCATCTTCTGTTATTTTTTGTCTTGTTTAATGAAGTTTCCCGTTAAATTATAGGTGATTCCAATGAGCACATACCTTGGAATAAAACTGTTCGTATATTCGCTGATGTTATTGCCACCAACGTAACGGTTGTAGCCGATTTTTTGAGCCAGAATATCTGAAATGGCTATTTTTAATTCTAATTCCTGTGCTTTAAGCATCTTTTTTGATAAGTAGGCGTTCCACAGTGCGATATTTACCGGTGTACTAAACGAAGCATTTGCAGGCTGATAGGATAAAGAAATAGTGGTGTTAAATTCAGTGTTGTAGGGAAGTTCTATATTACCTGAAATTTCGTGGTTGTGGCTAAAGTTTCTGCCATTATTAATAGAACCGATTGATGAACGGCTGTTTGAAAAAGTAGCGGATGGATTATATTGAATTTGAACTTTATCACTATAGTAGCTAAAACGGGGGCGTATATTAATACTGTTGTTTACATTCTCATTTAACTTATTGTTTAAGATCGAAACTGAGTTAGAATGGTTAAAACTGGCATTTAAACCCGCATTAAAATGAATTTTACTGAAGCCTTTATTAAAGCTCACACCCCCGTAAAAGTTATTGTTGCCGTTTAAATTGATATAACTACTTGTGGTTTTGTTCACATCATCAACTGTTCTGGAGCTTACAACAGCATTTTTGGTAAAGCTGTAACCGCCATAAAAATAGGCATACATCTGCGATTTTTGTTGATAGGTATTGAAATTAAAGCTGAAATTATTGTTAAATGATGGTTTTAAATTTGGATTACCTTTAATTTCGTAAAGTGGATTGTTTATTTGCCTGATGGGCTGTAATTGATCTAAACTAGGCTGCCGGGTATATCCGCTATAGCTTAAGGATGCACTTGTACTTTTACCAAGTTTATAATTAAGATTACTCTGTGGTGCCCAGTTTAAATAGTTGCGGTTAAATTTACTGTTGCGGTCTAAATCATTCAGTTCGAATGTTGTTTCGGTAGCTTCTGCACCACCAGATAAGGTGAATTTCTTTGCCCTGTATTGCAATACCACCTTACCTATATTAGAAAAGTTATTGAAATCGAAATTATTGCTTAGCGAATCAATTCGCCTGTTATTTAACGATTTATCGAACACCAGTTTATGGCTATTGGAGTTAACCGTTTTAAAACTATAAGCGGTTTGCAGCGAAAATTGTTTGCCCAGTGGTTCAGTGTATGCTATTCTTGCGCCAAGAGAGCTTTCACTGCCAGAGTTGTCGTTAAGGAAATCTTGATTGATGGTTCGGTTAATTGCGCCACTATCGTCATAATAATGGGTAACACTTAAACTGTTGCCCAAACTGGTGCTATTTTTGGTTTCAGGCTGTAAATCAATCGAGAGTGTTCTCCCTTTCTTTATAAACTTTTTGGAGTAATTGATATTGCCGTTAAACAGGTCATTGTTTCCATTACTATCATTAGTTTGATCACTGTTATTTACAAATATCCCTGCATCATTTTTAGTTTCGTTAGTGCTTACATATTGATTGTAGTTTTTTCGTTTACTGCCTGCAAACGATATTTTTAAGGTAGAAAGCGAATCTAATTTAATATCAACGCTACCTTTTAAACTCTGTCCGGTGTTCCTGGTTTCGCTGTTTGCGCTACTTGAACTAAAGAAGTTTGTTCCGTTAGGCAGTAACGACTGGTTTTTGGATGTTGTTCTGTCTAATATGTTTCTGTCGCTGCCTTTATAGTTAAGTTTTAAACCAACTTTGTTCTCGTTCCATTTATTAGAGAAATGCGCACCATAGCCTGTTACATCCGGTAGCCCACTTGATGGCGAAAAATCATCCTCATCACGACTTCCATAACTGATCATCATTGTACTGCCGTCATCGCCAACTTCGATTATATCATAATCATTGCCTTTAAGTTTGCTCATGGCAGCACTCGCTTTCGAATCCTGATTGGTATTGGAGTTAGAACCAAACACTGCCGCTTTTAATTTATTTTTGTAGATACCAGCCATGCCACCCATGTTTTTGTAGTGCTTAAGGTCGCTGTTAGCATCTAATGTGCTCAAATAGCCATTTTTTGCATTTTCCTTGAGCTTAATATTCATGACCTTTTCCTTGGATTCGCCTTCCTTAATGCCCGATAGTTCTTCTGTCTTTGTTTTTTTATCGTAAACCTGGACTTCGCTAACGGCATTGGCTTTCAGGTATTTCTGGGCCAGAAGCGGATCGTCGCCAAAAAATTCTTCCCCATCAACCAACAGCGTATTTACATCTTTTCCGCCTGCTTTTATTGCACCATCCTTATCAACCTCTATTCCAGGTAATCGCCTTAACAGATCCTGCAGGTTAGCATGTGGCTTTACTGCAAAACTATCTGCCTGGTAGGTTATGGTATCACCTTTCATGCTAATGGCTTGTTTTTGTGCTTTAATTACAACTTCATTTAAAAGTGTGGCTTTACTATCCATCGGGATATTGCCAAGGTTAAACCGGCTGGAATCAGAAAGCTGGATATCGCGGATATAATCGGCCATTTTGGGGTAGGTGATCACCAGTGTATAGGTGCCTTTTTTTAAACCCGACAATTCAAATTCGCCATTGGCTTTTGCCCTGACATCTTTAACCAGGATAGAATCTTTGTTATTAATGAGCAGTATGGAGCTGTTGGCCAGGTTCTTTTTTTCTACTGTATCAACTACTATACCTTTAATGCTGGCTTTTTGGGCCAGGGCAGGGAGAAACAGTGCCGAAAAAACAAAAACGGCGAGAAAATTCTTGAGCATTACTGAGAAACGTTAGTAAACAGTTGTTTGGTTATCTATTGTGAAAGTACAACTATTTTCTTAGTTATTAAAAATATTTTAAATATTTTTTATCATTCGAAAATTATTATTGTAAAACATCTCCATCTGATTGCTGGATTAATTTCCTAATCAATACCAGCTGTCCTAAATGGTAATAACTGTGTTCAGTTACAGCTTCTATATTACGTAGATAGGTGCCATATTTTTCATCAACAAAAACTTCATCAAGTCTTTCTTCGGGCATTTCTGCCACTTCCTGAATAAAATCTGTTGAATTGGCCAGAAAACTTGCTATCAGCTGTTTCCAGTCTTGGGCAGAGCGGAGAGGAGGTAAATCAAAGCTATATTTGTCTTTGATGGTTAATGGCCCACCCCTGAATACCTGTAAAAGTCCGGCTAAATAATAATTAATGTGGTAGGTTAGGGCTGCAATGGTATTTAGATCTGCTACCTGATGGATAGCCTGTTCATAGCTGATGTTTTCCAGTTGATCTTTATAATTGGTGTTGGCAATCCAATATCCATCTAATAAAACAGCTCTTAACCGGCTTGCAATAAGTTCAGTTTTTTTCATGCAGACATACTTTGAGAGGCGCATTATTGCGACTTAAGTACTTTAAATTACATGTAATAGCTGAATTTACAATGATTTACTCTTTATTTTCATAAATCTATATGTCTTTTTAGCTGATATACAGGCTGATTCAATCCGACAAGGCAGGGATTAGCTGGTGGATTTTTAAAATTTTAAATTCCGAATTATACGGGCAATTTTATAAAACCTAAAGCTAAAATGATACACGCTGCAAATAACATTATTGCCGAATCGTCAATTGGGCATTCCGTAACGGTAACTGTCCTGATGATTCCGCACTGGCCATTCACTGAGCAATTTCTGTAGTTCGGATCCCCATTGCCTGCACTTTCACTTGCAGCATTGGCTAGTGGTGGTGTAATAGAGCAATAACTATCTAAACTTTTAGAATCAGTTGTACTGCTATAAAAAGTCACCGTATAACCATTGCAACTTCCTGATCCACCCGAAACATTGGTGTATATAGGATCACTTGTACGGGGCAAACCTGTATTATGCTGGTATATAACGCAGCCCGTATACGTTGTAGATTGTGCATACGTATTTAATGCAGTTAAGGATAAAATAAATATCCATGCAAACTGAAGACGTTTCATTAATGTAATCAATAAAATACCATATGAACCAATTGTTAATCGGCTCGTTTGATAATATTAGACAGGAATAGACATTTCAAATTTTATTATTAGCCTTCGCCCATAATAGAATTTGAGTGCAAATATAAGTGTTATATTAACGATTAAAAAGTTTAATGTTGAGGTTTTAAGTCTTAATTGGTTTATCGCACTCCAATTAAGAATGTATCAGTCTGTTTTCTTGGCCTGAAATTATCAAGGCTAAAATAAATTACATAGAGTATAATGCCTTGAACGGCCTGTCGTAATGAATAGAAATTAGCAACAGTTATAGTAAATCTTTACTTTCTGTTCTTTCTCGCTCCAGGCGATGTAAATATTATTTTCTTTACCTAAACGATATTTGAAACCATTTAAGCCTGTTTTTTTCAATTCTTCGTAAAGTGGTTTATCAGGAACGTAATTGTCGGCCTTATCTTCAGGCATTACTGCAGGTTCCAGAAAGTTTTCATCGCTAAAAAAATCATCAGCAATGGTTTTTATGAAAACAATCTGGTCTTTCTCTTTTCTCAAATCAATATTGGGGTCAGTACTCCCTAATAATTCTGTACCCTTTATTTTGACGTTATAGATCTCTTTTCCGTCAGCTTTTTTTATGGTAAAAGTCAATACCATTTCTTCAGGTTTTCTACCGGTAAGTTCGATTTTAAAAGTATCAAGTGTTTTTAAATCAGAGAATGACTTGGTTATACTTTGGTTAACGTTTTTAAATTCGATAGCATGGGGTTCCTTTTTATCTCTCGAATTGCAGGCGACAAGCGCAAACAGACAGGTAATAACGAAGAGCAGTATATTTCTCATATCCAAAATTACAAATTTTATGTTTCTTTTTATATAAGACAAAAATACCAAGCCCGGTAATTAAAATATTGCAAGTTCCACATTAGTTTTTATATTTGCGTAACTGATTACGTAATTAATTGTTGTTATGAATTTTTTTGAAGAAACCGGTAAAGTAGCTATAGGCAGCAGGTTAAGGATGCTTACTGATAAGGTAACTGAAGATGCCGCACAGATTTATAAGCTGTATAATATAGATATGCAACCTAAGTGGTTTCCTGTATTTTACACTTTGGCCCAGGACAAAGAAAAAACGATTACTGAACTGGCTAAAGATATTGGCCATTCTCATCCATCGGTAAGCAAAATTATTAGCGAGATGCTGAAAAAAGGTTATATTAAAGAAAGTAAAGACAAGACCGATGGGCGTAGAAATGTGGTGAGCCTTTCTAAAAAAGGAGTGGAAATTTCAGAAAAAATAAAAGACCAGTTAATTGATGTAAATGCTGCCATTGAAGAGATTTCGGCACAGACACAAAACAAACTTTGGGAAGCGATAGGTGAGTGGGAGTTTTTATTGGAACAAAAAAACTTATTGAGAAGGGTAATGGAAAAGAAAAAAGAAAGAGACAGTTTAAAGATTGAAATTGTAGATTATCAGCCTAAATACCAAGAAATATTCAGATCGCTAAATGTAGAATGGATTTCAAAATATTTTACCATGGAAGAATCTGATTATAAAGCTTTGGATAATCCACAGGGCTATATTTTAGATAAAGGTGGGGTAATATTAATTGCACGCTACGAAGGTGAACCATTAGGTGTTTGTGCGTTAATTAAAATGAATAACGGCGAATATGATTTTGAGCTGGCCAAAATGGCCGTATCACCAAAAGCCCAGGGAAAAAATGTAGGTTTTTTATTGGCAAATGCTATTATTGAAAAAGCGAGGTCGTTAGGTGCATCTAAACTTTATTTAGAAAGTAATACCATCCTAAAACCAGCGATAAACCTTTATCACAAATTAGGCTTTCAGAAAGTGGCAGGTAAGCCCACACCGTACACACGATGTAATATTCAGATGGAACTGGTTTTGAAATAGTCCGGAGTCAGCAGTCGGGAGTCCGGAGACAATTAGCCTGTTAAAAAAAAAATCAACGAATGAACCAATGACCAATAAACTAATAAACCTTACCCGTATTTCTGCGTCTTCAATAGATTACTTAGCTTCAATAAATCTTCAGGTGTATCTATAGCCACTGTTTCTAAGTCAGTTACTTTTGTTTGGATATAAAATCCATTTTCGATCCAGCGGAGCTGTTCCAGGCTTTCGGCAATTTCTAAAGAAGAGGGCGGAAGTTTGGTAATGGCTTTTAATGATTCGGTACGGTAACCATAAATACCAATGTGTTTGTAAAACTGGTGTTTCTCTGCCCATACACCTGGTTCGCCATTTCTGATAAAGGGTATTGGACTACGGCTAAAGTACAGGGCCCGGCCATTAACATCAATTACCACTTTTGGGCTATTAGGGTTATGGACACTTTCCTGACTTTGTATTGGTTTGATCAAGGTGGCCAATTGTACTTTTTCCTCAGTAAAGCAACTTACCAATAATTCTATTTGTACGGGTTCGATAAAAGGTTCGTCGCCCTGGATATTGATCGCAATATCATATCCAGGTAAGTTTTCAATTACTTCGGCACACCTGTCGGTTCCGCTCTGGTGATCACTTGAGGTAAGGATAAATTCTCCGCCAAACCGCTTTATATCGTCGGCAATGCGTACATCATCAGTTGCCACAATTACTTTAGACAAGCTTTTAGCTTTTGATGCCTGCTCATAAACCCTCTGGATCATGGTTTTACCGGCAATATCAACTAAAGGCTTGCCAGGAAAACGGGTAGAGTCATAACGTGCAGGAATAATTCCAATAATTTTTTGACCGCTTAAAGCTGAATTTGATTTTTTATTGCTCATCTATTTCCAGTTTTCTGGTTTGTTATGCTCAAAATCCTTTTCCTTATTTATCACACTATTATATATCCACTCTTTTATTAAGAGCTGATATTAAAATAATCCATTTATTTCGGCCTCAATAGATTGGATCACTGTGCCTAAATCTTCTGGATTATTAGTAAAATCCAGCTTATCTTTGTCTAAAATCAGTAATTTACCAAGGTTGTAACCTTTTATCCAGGCTTCGTATTTTTCGTTCAGTTTAGAAAGGTAATCGATACGGATACCCGCTTCATATTCACGTCCGCGGCGCTGGATATTGTTAACCAATGTAGGTACCGAAGCGCGCAGATACACCAATAAATCGGGTGGTTTGATAAAGGAAGTAATGTTATCAAAAATGGCACGGTAATTATCATGATCGCGGGTGGTCATTAACGCCATATCGTGCAGGTTTTCGGCAAAAATATGTGCATCTTCATAAATAGTCCTATCCTGTATCACATTACGCTTATTTACTTCAATATCCGTAATCTGCTGAAAACGGCTGTTCAGGAAATAAATCTGAAGATTAAAGCTCCAGCGTTTCATATCGCTATAAAAATCTTCCAGATACGGATTGTTATCTACCGCCTCATATAAAGCTTCCCATCCGTAATTCTTAGCCAATAAACCGGTTAAAGTGGTTTTACCGGCACCTATATTTCCTACAATTGCTATGTGCATTTTCTTTAGCTATGAGATGTGAGATTTGAGATATAAGACTGAGAAATCATCTAATGTCTCGCTTCTCAAATCTATTAAAATTATTAAAAACTTTTAAACCCGATTAAACTACGAACCTCTTTGATGGTTTTTTGTGCGCTTTCACGGGCTTTTAATGCGCCATGTTTAGCTACTTGCCTTAAATAAGCATCATCTTTCGCAATATCCAAAATACGTTCACGCATTGGTGCGGTAGTGATAATCATATCTTCAGCCAGTTGTTTTTTGAAATCGCCATAGCGGATTTGCATTTTGTTATACAGATCTTCAAAATGTGCAAGTGTATCAGCACTCGAAACCACTTTCATTAAATCGAATAGATTCTGGATCGGTTCAGGTTTTGGCTGGTTTTCCTCTGTCGGACCACCATCACTCACTGCTTTCATTACCTTCTTACGGATCGTTTCCGGATCGTCTGATAAATAAACCGCATTGGCTTCGCCCTCTGATTTGCCCATTTTACCTTTACCATCCAAGCCAGGTACTTTAACCAGGTTGTCTGAGTAGCTAAATGCGTAAGGTTCAGGGAAATATTCAGTATTGTATAATCTGTTGAAACGATTTCCAAAAGTACGGGCCATTTCCAAATGTTGCTCCTGGTCTTTTCCTACCGGTACTTTTGTAGCTTTATGGATTAAAATATCAGCCGCCATTAACACCGGGTAGGTCAATAAACCAGCATTAACATTGTCTGGGTTAGCACGCACTTTGTCTTTAAAAGAAGTACTGCGTTCAAGCTCACCCATATAAGCGTTCATGTTCAGGTATAAATAAAGCTCCGCAATCTCCGGAACATCACTTTGAATATAGATGGTACTGTTTTCCGGGTCGATTCCGCTTGCCAGGTATTCAACCAGTACATGTCTGATATTTCCATGTAAATCGGCCGGAGTAGGGTGCGTTGTTAAAGAATGTAGATCGGCAATAAAAAAATAGCAATTGTAGTCGTTCTGCATCTGCACGAAGTTTTTAACCGCGCCATAGTAATTGCCTAAATGTAATTTTCCTGTTGAGCGGATACCGCTCACCACTGTTTCTTTCATAATGGCACGAAATTAAAAATAAAATACAAGCAATCGGCAAATCGGGTTAATTTTCGTGGCAAGAATTTTTATAGAGGGTATTGTCTTATCAGGGGGAAAATGTCTTGTTCCAGTTTTCCCGTTGATTTTGCAGCGTTTTATCCTAAATACTTTCGTCATGCTGAATTCATTTCAGCATCTATCCTGTAATAAAGACCCTGAAACAAGTTCAGGGTGACGATCTGTCAATCTTAAACCAATGCGGGCATTTATCTTATCTTGATTTCCAACTGATTACGTAGATATAGACAGCGTTTTTTTGTTTGAAAGTTGGGGTTCAGTGCTTAGTGGCGGCCAGCGGTCCTGCTTTCCGTTGCAAGTCCTCTCCCGATGAAAAATCGGGATTCCGGGCTTTTCACTGCAATCAGGCTTAAGAACAAAGTGGGTTGCTCAGAAAATATAAATTCATCTGCGGTGATCATCTTAAATCAGCGGGCATTTATCTTGCCCTTGGTTTCCTGCTGATTCCGCAGATATAGGCAGCGTTTTTTGAAAGCTTTCGTCATGCTGAATTCATTTCAGCATCTATCCTGTTATAAAGACCCTGAAACAAGTTCAGGGTGACGATTTGTCAATCTTAAACCAATGCGGGCATTTATCTTATCTTGATTTCCCACTGATTACGCAGATATAGACAGCGTTTTTTGAAAGCTTTCGTCATGCTGAATTTATTTCAGCATCTATTCTGTTATAAAGGCCCTGAAACAAGTTCAGGGTGACGATTTGTCAATCTTAAACCAATGCGGGCATTTATCTTATCTTGATTTCCCACTGATTACGTAGATATAGACAGCGTTTTTTTGTTTGAAAGTTGGGGTTCAGTGCTTAGTGGCGGCCGGCTGTCAAGCTTTCCATTACAATGTTATTTATCACAGCTTTAACCCTTAGTTTGAAATTTCAAACTATTTTATATTTTTGGTATATCTATGATCAACTTTCTAAGGCAAGTACACCGGATTTGGTTTTTATTCTGGATACTGTTTTTTTTCGCGCTCTTTTATCCCCTTTATTACATTACCTCACGTAATGAAAAATATTACAGCATTCTTAATTTTTGCCGTAAAGCCAATAGTTTTTTAAGCAGCCTGTTTTCGGGAGTTTTTTTTCGCTACCATTACGAAGAAAAGCTCAATCCCGAGCAAACTTATATCTATTGCGCCAACCATACCTCTAATTTGGATATTATGATTTTCTGTATTATGGGGCATGGTAAGTTCCATTTTATGGGAAAAGATGAATTATTGAACAACCCTATATTAGGCATTTTCTTTAAAACCATCGATATTTCTGTTAACCGCGACAGCAAGATTTCTGCCTTTAAGGCATTTAAAAAAGCCGGCGAAAATTTAGAAAAAGGCATGAGCCTGGTTATTTTCCCCGAAGGAAAAATTGATGACCATTATCCGCCAAAGTTAGGCGAATTTAAAAATGGCCCTTTCCGTTTGGCAATAGATAAAAATATCCCCCTGGTACCAGTAAGTATTGCCGATGTATGGAAAATTAACTGGGACGATGGCGCCAAATATGGAAGTAAGCCCGGAATTTGCGATATTTACGTCCATAAACCTATAAACACTTCAGTTTTGGCCGATGTTGATGCTGATATTTTTAAAGAAAAGGTTTTTAAATTGATAGACAGTAAGTTAGTATAATATGAATTTAGACGCAAAAACCATTCATAAAATAGCCGATCTGGCCCGGATTCATATTGATGAAAAGGAAGTAGATACGCTGATTCCCGAAATGAACAAAATTTTGTCATTTATGGAAAAGTTAAATGAATTGGATACTTCGGAAGTGAAACCATTGGTTTATATGAACGAATCGGTAAATGTTTGGCGGGAAGATGTGGTGAAACAAGAAATTTCTACAGCTGACGGATTAAAAAACGCTGCAAAACATACAGATCGGTTTTTTATGGTTCCGAAGATTATCGAAAAATAATGGATCAGTACCTGTAAGATTTATATTTGTGCTTAATTTTTAATCCACTTGTAACATCTTGCACCTTATGCTTGTCTAAAAAAGAAAAGACATGGAGAAACCACTCATCACTATAAAAGAAATCGGCCGTAAATATGTTATTGGATCTGAAGTTATTCATGCACTAAAATCAGTTTCGCTAGATATCTATAAAGGTGAATTTGTAGCATTGATGGGCCCATCAGGTTCGGGTAAATCTACCCTGATGAATATTTTGGGTTGTTTAGATACACCCTCAAGCGGAACTTATGTTTTAAACGGAACCAATGTAAGCCACATGAGCGATGATGCACTTGCAGAAGTGCGTAACCAGGAAATAGGTTTCGTTTTCCAGACTTTTAACCTATTGCCTCGATCCACTTCTTTAGATAATGTTGCATTGCCTTTAATTTATGCCGGAACAAGTAAAAAAGACAGGGATGCAAGGGCGGCTAAAGCATTAGAGAATGTTGGTCTGGGCAACCGTATGGATCATAAACCAAATGAACTTTCAGGCGGTCAGCGCCAGCGTGTGGCTGTAGCCAGGGCATTGATCAATAATCCATCCATTATCCTCGCCGATGAGCCTACCGGTAACCTGGATACCAAAACTTCGGTAGAAATTATGGGACTGTTGGAAGAAATCCACAGTAAAGGAAATACCATTATTTTGGTAACGCACGAAGAAGATATTGCGCAACATGCACACCGAATTGTACGTATGCGTGATGGTTTGATCGAAAACGATTATTTAAATACAGATATAAAAAATGTATCCCCGCGCTTGCAGGCCTTGAAAGAGACTGGCAGCGATTGGGAGAAAATTAACTAAGGCATAGGGTATAAGGTTTAACGCGTAAGGTTTTACCCTAAACCTTCTACCTTCAACCCTTTAACCTTGCTAAATGAAAATCTACACTAAAACTGGCGATAAGGGGCAAACATCACTCATAGGTGGTACCCGGGTTCCAAAATACCATTTACGTATCGAAACTTATGGTACTGTTGACGAGTTAAATTCGTACATCGGTTTAGTGATGTGCCAGGATATTGATCTGCATGATCAGCAACTGTTAAAAGAAATCCAGGATAGGTTGTTTACCATTGGAGCATCGCTTGCGGCCGATCCTGAAAAGTCTAAAATGAAAATTCCTGATCTTCATTATCGTGATATCACTTTGTTGGAAGAGGAGATTGACCTGATTAATGAAACTTTACCTCCTTTAAAACATTTTGTTTTACCTGGCGGAAATACTGTAGTATCTTACTGCCATATTGCACGTTGTGTATGCAGAAGGGCAGAACGCTTAACAGTAGAACTTGCAGAAAACAGCTTTGTAGATGAGCATGTAACAGTTTATTTGAACCGTTTAAGTGATTATTTATTCGTTTTGGCACGAAAACTGACGGTGTATTTCAGGGTAGAAGAAAACATTTGGATTCCGCGTGTTTGATGGTGGAAAAATAAGTTTGTTTTGCTCAAAAATTTTAATATACTTTGCGCAGTAATAAGAATTTAATAGAATTGAAGATATGTATTGGACATTAGAATTAGCATCGCACTTGGAAGACGCACCATGGCCTGCAACTAAAGACGAATTAATTGATTATGGTATCCGCTCCGGAGCTCCTGTGGAAGTAATTGAAAACTTACAGGCATTGGAAGATGACGGCGAACCTTATGAAACAATTGAGGAAATATGGCCGGATTATCCGACTAAAGAAGATTTCTTCTTTAACGAAGACGAATATTAATGATCAGTTGCATAAAAAATTAAAAAAAGCAATTTCCCAAAAAGAAGTTGCTTTTTTGTTTTTACAGGAATATCTTCATTTCGACAGGAACAAAGGGGCGCGGTGAGATTTACTGGTTAATAGATCTCTCAACTATGCTGCACTCTACTCAAAATAATACCCTTTTGTTTTATTAAAGTTTGTTAATAAGGTACAAATACAACAACGTTGGTAAATCTATATAGCCATTTGCCCATACTTATTTTAAAGGTATATTTTGAATACGCTTTGCAATAAAAACTTACATTTTTTAAACAAAAGCCAAAAGCCACGTGTTAATATACCAATAATATAACATTGCTAAAAAATTAACACTATGGGAAATTTATTGTATTTAGTTGCAGTAGTATTGGTAATACTATGGGTGATCGGATTTATATTTCACGGCTTCGGCGACGTTGGCGGAATAATCCACGTTTTATTGGTAATCGCAGTTATTGCAATCCTGCTTAAAATTATTGGCAGGGCCGCATAAAATATATTTGGCGAGCATTCCGATAGCTTAAAATGCTATCGAACAAAAAAGGGCTTTAAACTAAAGCTCTTTTTTGTATTCTTAATTTTTAAGTAACAGTTCTGCCAGTTCGAGATCTATAGGATAGGTGATCTTTATATTTTCTCTTTCTCCTTCAATAATGTTGATCCCGTAACCAACTGACTCTACCACGCTAGCATCATCGGTAAAATGATTGGCGAAATCCTGATTATAGGCTTCTCTTAAAATACTAAGACTGAATGTTTGAGGAGTTTGTACCAGGTACACCTCGTCGCGTTTTAAAGCCGATGTTTTTTTGTCTCTGAGCATGCGAACGCTATCACTCGATTGTATTGCTGCAATTGCATTTCCCTGCACTTCAGCCGCCTTAAAACAGTTATCGATAAGGGTTTTTGATGCCAGTGGACGAACGGCATCATGTATTGCCACAAAGCCATCTCCTTCAATGGTTTGGAGGGCATTTTTTACTGAATGGAAACGCTCTTTGCCACCATCAATAACTTCATGAGGAATTCGGAAATTAAATTCTTCACACAAGTGCGCCCAATTGTCCTGCTGATCTTTACTAAGCACCAATAAAATTTTAGGCTGAGTGTCGCTTTGCCCAAAGGCCTTTATGGTGTGCATTAAAACCGGGAGATTTTTGAGCAATAGAAATTGTTTTGGGGTTTCCGTTTGCATCCGATTTCCAGAACCGCCTGCTACAATTATAGCGTAGTATTTCATGTGAAGAGATATGAGATAATAGATTTGAGATATGAGACCTGGTTTAAATCAGATCTCATATCTCAATACTCAAATCTATATAATTAGCATGGCATCGCCATAGCTGTAAAATTTATATTTTTCTTTTACGGCAACTTCGTAAGCGTTCATTACGTTTTCATAACCGCCAAAAGCACTTACCATCATCAGTAAAGTAGATTCTGGTGTGTGGAAATTGGTGATCATTGAGTTCGCAATACTAAAATCGTAAGGAGGGAAGATGAACTTGCTCGTCCAGTCGTTAGCTGCTTTTAATGTTCTGTTTGCAGAAACAGCAGATTCGATAGCACGCATTGAGGTTGTTCCAACCGCACAGATTTTCTTTTTATTTTCTATCGCTTTATTGACGATGTTCGCGTCTTTCTGTTCGATGATGAACTGCTCAGAATCCATTTTATGTTTAGTCAGATCCTCAACCTCAACCGTTCTGAAAGTTCCTAAACCAACGTGCAGTGTAACTTCTGCAAATTCCACTCCTTTAAGCTCAAGGCGTTTCATTAACTCGCGACTGAAGTGCAAACCAGCAGTTGGTGCGGCTACAGCTCCCTCGTGTTTTGCGAAAATAGTTTGATAACGTTCTTTATCTTCAGCTGTTGCTTTACGTTTAATGTATTTAGGCAGTGGGGTTTCGCCTAAAATTTCGACATTTTTTCTAAACTCCTCATCAGTACCTTCAAATAAGAAACGGATGGTACGGCCACGAGATGTGGTATTGTCTACTACCTCTGCAACCAATAAATCATCGTCGCCAAAATATAATTTGTTACCAACACGGATTTTACGGGCTGGATCAACCAAAACATCCCATAAACGTAATTCCTTGTTTAATTCACGCAATAAGAAGACTTCAATAGTTGCACCGGTTTTCTCTTTATTGCCATATAAACGTGCAGGAAAAACTTTAGTGTTATTTAATATCATTACGTCTTTGTCATCGAAATAACCTAAAACGTCTTTGAAGATTTTATGTTCAATTTTACCGCTGTCTTTATGCAACACCATTAATCGTGCTTCGTCGCGCTCTTCAGCCGGATTGTTGGCTACTAATGATTCAGGTAAGTTGAATTTGAATTGTGATAATTTCATTCTTGATGAATTTTTTGAGGTGCAAAAATACGAATTTAATTTTTCTTTTTCGTATTTTATCAAACGCAATTTATGTATATAATGTTTTAACCATTTTAAATCAAATAATACAGTACAAATAATGCATTGAAGACATAAATTTAATTAGTTTTGAAGATAAGCTGTAACCTTTTTGATGACTTTGCATCTAACCTTTAATTATGATAATCTTTAGGCTAATAGGCGAGAGTTTCCGTTTTGCATTTGATGCGTTGCGTCAGAATAAATTACGCACCATGTTATCGCTCCTGGCGATAACAATCGGTATTTTTACCATTATTGCGGTATTTTCTGCGGTAGATACCTTTCGTGGTAAATTGCAGGCCAGTGTAGATAAACTCGGGTCTAACACCATTTATATTCAAAAATGGCCTTGGAGCTTTGGTAATAATTATCCTTGGTGGAAATATATGAACCGTCCTCAGCCTTCATTACGTGATTTTGAAGCCCTTCGTGAGCGAATTGAAAATGCACAGGGGGTTACCTTCGAAATATCGACTAATGATAGGACGATTAAATATAGAAGTAACTCTGTAGAAGGCATTTCAGTGTGGGCAGCAACGCACGATTTTAATAAAACCTGGAATTTCGAACTTCAGGATGGCCGGTATTTTACAGAAAATGAAAGTAAAAACGGTTCGCCCGTTTGTATTTTAGGTTCTGATGTTGCTGACGGACTTTTCGATGGAGACCGTGCCGTAGGCAAGCAAATACAGATATTGGGAAGAAGATTAACCGTTGTAGGCGTTTTTAAAAAAGAAGGAGAAGATATGTTGGGTGTTTCCCTGGATAAAAACGTGAACATTCCAATTGCCTTTGCCAAAGGTATTCTCGATATTCAAAGTGAACGTTACGGACCTCAGATAACTGTTCGCGGTAATGATAATGTGAGTTTGGAAGAGGTAGAAAGCGAATTGAAAGGTTTAATGCGTTCTATACACAGGATCAAACCAGGTCATGAAGAAGATTTTGCGCTTAATAAAACCACCATTATTTCTAACCAGTTGGATTCGATGTTCAAGATGGTAAATATTGCTGGTTGGGTAATCGGTGGATTTTCGATCCTGGTTGGTGGTTTTAGTATTGCCAATATCATGTTTGTATCAGTTAAAGAACGTACCAATATTATCGGTATCCAAAAATCGCTGGGTGCAAAAAACTATTTTATTCTGCTTCAGTTCATATTCGAATCCATTTCGCTTTGTATTTTAGGTGGCCTGCTGGGTTTATTACTCGTCTTTTTGCTTGCGCTCGTAATTGGGGCAGCCACAGATTTTCATATTATACTGGGCTTAAATAATATTGCCTTAGGTATTGGAATATCAATCATTATAGGCACTATTTCTGGTTTTTGGCCAGCCTATTCAGCTTCGCGGTTAGACCCGGTTGAAGCGATCAGAAGCTAGATCAGTTAGCAACTTCTGGTTTGCAGTTGCACTGTCCTTTGTTCATAAACCTTATTGAAGTGGATAGCCCACAGCGAGGTACGAAGCGAGGACTAGCAACGGAAAGAAGGGCTGTAGCCTGAAATGAAATACTGCCTTTCATTTTCCCCAAAAAAAAGTTTATAACTATGTCGTCAATAGTAGTGGTGTGAAACGGAGTTGAAAAATCTACAGGAAAAGATGTCCCATTTCGCTTCCAATGAAAAATCGATGAGCTACAGTCGAGATGATGATTACTCAAAAATAAACCCCTCGCTAAATTTTAATTAACGAGGGGTTTTCTTATACGAAGTTAACTGAAAATTGTTAACTGACTAGGCCAGTTTACCCAATGCTTCTTTAATTCTTCTCAATGCTTCTATCAAACTTTCGTCTGATGCCGCATAAGATAAACGGATATAGTTATTGTTACCAAACGAATCGCCGCCTACGGTTGCCACATGTCCTACGTTCAGTAAGTATAAAGCTAAATCTGCCGAATCTTTAATTACATTGCCATCAGCGTCTTTTTTACCAAAGAACGAACTGATTTCTGGGAAGAAATAGAAGGCTCCGTCAGGAAGATTGGTTTTTACGCCCGGAATTTCGTTCAAAAGGTTATAAACCAGTTCCCTTCTGCGTAAAAATGCTTCTTTCATTTTTAGAACGCTTTCTAAACCTTGTTCGTAAGCTACTATACCTGCGCGTTGTGCGATAGAGCAGGTGCCAGAAGTAGTTTGGCCTTGTAATTTATCGTTTGCAGCAGCAATCTCTTTGTTTGCTGCAATGTAACCTAATCTCCATCCGGTCATTGCAAATGCTTTAGAGAAACCATTTACAATAATTACACGGTCTTTAATGCTATCGAACTGGGCAATAGATTCGTGTTTATCCACAAAGTTAATGTGTTCATAAATCTCATCAGAAAGGATGTAGATGTTAGGGTGCTTTTCGAAAACTGCTACCAGGGCAGCCAGCTCTTCTCTGCTGTACACCGAACCTGTTGGATTACACGGCGAAGAGAACATGAACAGCTTGCTTTTTGGGGTAATGGCAGCTTCTAACTGTGCAGGGGTGATTTTGAAATTGCTTTCAATATCAGTATCGATGAAAACCGATTTTCCTTCTGCCAACGTAACCATTTCTGAGTAAGAAACCCAGTAAGGTGTTGGAATAATCACCTCATCACCCGGATCAATTAAGGTTAAAATAACATTGGATAATGATTGTTTAGCACCTGTTGAAACCACGATCTGAGAAGTATCGTAATCTAAGTTGTTTTCGGTTTTGAGTTTATTTACGATTGCCTGGCGTAGGTCAGGATATCCCGGTACCGGCGAGTAGCGTGTATAATTTTCATCCAATGCTTTTTTAGCAGCATTTTTTACGTGGTCGGGCGTGTTAAAATCAGGTTCACCAACACTTAAACTGATTACATTAATGCCCTTAGACGCCAGTTCGCGGCCAAGTTTGGTCATTTTAAGGGTTGCAGATTCTGACAGGCTGTTAATTCTTTTCGATAAGGTGCTCATGGTTAATTACTTTGAGCGCAAATATATAAACCAAATATTATTCTGCACTAAAAAACCGATATTTTTCTCATTTAATTTGGTCGATAAGCGTACTTTTGTACAAAAAAGCGTTGTGACAGTAAAGAAAAGAGCAATTGTATTGTCGTTGGTGGTGAGCATTTTATTGATGCTGGCTAAGTTTGTAGCTTATTTTATCACAGGGTCCAACTCCATTTTAACGGATGCAGCAGAGAGTATTGTAAATGTAATTGCTGGTAGCTTTGCTTTTTATAGTATTTACCTCAGTACACAGCCAAGAGATGAAAACCATCCCTATGGGCATGGTAAGGTAGAGTTTTTCTCGGCATTTGTAGAGGGAATACTCATTCTTATTGCAGGTGTTATCATTATCTTCAAATCGTCTTATAACCTCATTTATCCGCACGCTGTAGGACAATTGCTTGAGGGAACGCTGATTATCGGTATTACGGGGCTAATTAACATGATTGTAGGCTTATACCTTATTAATGTAGGTAAAGACCAGCATTCGATTACCTTGCAGGCGGATGGCCGGCATTTACTTACCGATACATACACCAGTGTAGCCATTGTGGCAGGCCTGATTCTGATCCAGTTAACAAATATAATTTGGTTGGATAGCTTGCTCTCTGTTCTGGTGGGTTTCTATATCGTTTATTCGGGATATAAACTTACTCGAGGTTCGGTTGGCGGTTTAATGGATGAAAGCGATTTTACCCTGGTAGAAGAAGTAGTAGAAGTTTTGCAGAAAAACCGTCATAATCCCTGGATCGATGTACACAACCTGCGTACACAGCAATATGGGCCCGAATTTCATATCGATTGCCATGTAACATTACCTTATTATTTTGATTTAAATAAAGTTCATCGTGAAATTTCGCAGATAGATGAATTGATTAATACAAATGGTGTGCGCAAGGCCGAACTTTTTATCCATGCTGATCCGTGTCTGCCCAAATGTTGCCACTATTGCCACATGAGCGAATGCCCTGTACGATCAGAAGAATTTAAAAAAGAAATTATCTGGACACCTGAAATTGTAACTAAAAATAAAAAGCATTTCGAAAATGAGCTACTTTAATGTTCGTGTATACGGACTCTTAATTAACCAAAATAACGAGGTTTTGGTGAGTGATGAAGAAGAATATGGTTTCCGTTTTAGTAAATTTCCTGGTGGCGGCTTAGAACTGGGCGAAGGCCTGATTGATGGATTAAAGCGCGAGTTTGTAGAAGAATGCGAAGCAGAAATAGACATTTTATCACATTTTTATACCACAGATTTTTACGAAAAATCATCATTTAACGATAGCCAGGTTATTAGCGTTTATTATATGGTTAGAGAAAAAGCTCCCCTGAAACTGGCATTTAAAACTAAAATTTACGATTTCGACGGAGAAGGTGAAATTCTTCAGGCTTTCAGGTGGGTTAAAATTCAGGATTTGGTTATTGATGAAATTACCTTCAAGACAGATAAAACCGTGGCACAGCTTTTAAAAGACCAGTATTCAGTTAAATTGTAAATTTTTATGTCTGATACCTCCAAACTTCAAACTCCAAACTCCAAACTTAATTTAGCTGAACGCGATAAAAAGGTAATCTGGCATCCTTATACCCAAATGAAAAATGCTTTGCCGCACATTCCGATTGTAAGAGGAGAGGGCGTTTACATTTTTGACGAGGATGGCAAAAAATACATCGACGCGGTTTCTTCGTGGTGGGTTAATATTCACGGACATGCACATCCATATATCGCACAAAAGGTGGCTGAACAGCTGAACGTGCTCGAACATGTAATTTTTGCCGGCTTTACGCACGAGCCGGCTGTTTTACTGGCAGAAAGGCTTTTGCCGGTTTTGCCGGGTAAGCAGGAGAAAGTTTTTTATACGGATAATGGTTCTACGGCGGTAGAAGTGGCATTGAAGATGTGTTTGCAGTATTGGGATAATAAAGGCAAACCTAAAACCCGCATCCTTGCCTTTAAAAATGCCTATCATGGCGATACTTTTGGGGCCATGTCGGTTAGCGGGCGCAGTATTTTTACCGATGCCTTTAACAGTCTGCTTTTTGATGTCGATTTTATCGACTTACCAGACGCAGAAAACATCTCTGATCTCATATCTCAAATATCAAATCTGACCAGTACGGCTTGTTTTATCTTCGAGCCACTTATTTTAGGCTCAGGTGGTATGCTGATGTATGAGGCGAAATATCTTGATGAACTGATCGCAGCCTGCAGAAAGGCCGGGATTTTAATTATTGCGGATGAGGTAATGACTGGTTTTGGCCGGACAGGCACGTATTTTGCCTGCGAGAAACTGAACCATAAACCCGATATTATCTGCTTAAGTAAAGGTTTAACTGGTGGTACCATGCCTTTGGGGATCACAACCTGTACCGATGAAATATTTGATGCTTTTTTAAGCGAAGACAAACTAAAAACACTTTACCACGGACATTCATTTACTGCAAACCCAATAGCCTGTGTAGCTTCGTTGGCCAGTTTAGATATTTTATTACAGGAAGAAACCCTGGCCAATATTAAAAGGATAGAAGCTAAGCATGCCTTGTTTTTAGAGGAGATAAAAGCACACGCCAGGGTTAAAGCTGTGAGGCAAACGGGTACCATTATCGCTATTGAGTGGGAAACCGGTAACGAAACTTCTTATTTAAGTAATCTTCGTAACTTATTGTATAAATTCTTTTTAGATAAAGGGATTGTATTAAGGCCTTTGGGCAATATCATTTATATTTTGCCGCCTTATGTGATTAGCGATACTGACCTCAATTATATTTACGGGGCTATAAAACAAGCTCTAGAAGAAATTTAATCAGCATGCCGGGCGCAACTAATGCACCCGGTAAACTTGATATTTTGTTAAGCCGCTGGTTCAAGATAATTTTTAAGCGCGTCGTTAACAAAGTAGTTCCAGCCGCCATTGAAACTGGTTTTAGCGAAATCTGTCCCATTGGAAGCAAAGCTTTCCAAACCTGTATGGGTTAGTTTTAACAAGGTTTTGTCTCCCTGTTCAAATAATTCCCAGCTTACTACTGAATTACCCGGGTAACCGTCGTAACGCCAGCTGTAAGCGAGCTTTTTGCCTTCAATAACTTCAGTCACTTCGCATAAATGTAGGTATTGCGGACCATCGTCAGGTCCGCCGGTAAATTCGAATTTAAAACCAACTTCGGGTTTAAAATCAGCTAACTGAAAATACCATTGTTTAATTTCTTGATTATCGGTTAATGCTATCCATACTTTTCCGATAGGGGCGTTGTATAAACGCTCTACGATAACTGGTTCGTTTTCCATATTATGTTGATTTAGTTTCTTTTGATAGATGAATTTCCAACGCGTCGAGTTTATTCGTCCAGAAGATGCGATATTGTTCTACCCATTTGGATATTTCTGCAAGTTTTTGAAATTGGATATTACAGTAGCGGTTGCGGCCTTGTTGTGTAATTTCTACTAAACCACATTCTGTTAAAATTTTAATGTGTTGAGAAATCGCAGGCCTGCTCATCTCAAAGTTTTCAGCAATTTCATTCAGGTTTAAGGTTTTATGGGCAATAAGGCCAATAATTTCCCTTCTGGTAGGATCGGCAATGGCCTGAAATACATCTCTTCTCATAAAATAATTGCGTAAGTAATTGCTTACAAATATAAATGTAAGTAATCGCTTACGCAAGGCTTAATCTATTTTTTTTGAAAAATTAACCTAAAGGCATTTTGCTCATATCCATATAAAGAATACTCCATCTTTGACCATCCAGATCGACAAAACCGCAGCCATACATCCAACCGTCTTTATAGCCAGGTTCGCCATAAAGTGTGCCGCCTGCAGCTATAACTTTTTTGGCAAGATCATCTACTTCTTCCGGACTTTCTGCATCAAATGAGAATAATACTTCGCCACCATTACGTTTATTGGCGATACTGGTTCCTGCAAAACTCTCGTACAATGCTTCTTCAAAAAGCATAATGGCTAAATTGCTTTCGCCTACTAAAAAACATGCCGAATCTTCCCGGGCGCCATACTGCAGGTTGAGGGTAAAACCGATTGCTGTAAAGAATGCTTTAGATTTATTAATGTCTTTTACCGGAAGGTTTATCCAAAGTGATTTTGTCATAACGTTTTATATCTTGTTTTGAGTAAAGATAGGGAACAGACAGTGGAATTATCCTTGCCAAAAACGAAAAATTGTAGGGGCATTTAGGACGATTATAAAAAAACAATTTAAATTGATATTGAAAAAAATATAGACTTCAACAGGTTATTGTTTCCCGATCGGTTGGTAGTGTTAACTACGTAATAAGGCTGTCAATAGTATTAATTTTTATAATTTATACAATTTTTGTGGGTGCTGTTCGGCATAATTTAAAATTAAATTCAAAATATAGCTATTGGATTGATAAATAGATAAATCCTTCTTGATCGGTGCCAAACCATCCTGAAGATAATTTTTATCTGTAAAATACCCCATTCCATAAAACTTTCCATTTTCAACAACCAGACAGCTAAATTCTTCTTCTTTTCTGCCTTCATCAACCAACGCAAAACTTGGCTGTTGGTTTTGGATATCTGCAAGTGCTGCATTTAATTTTTTGTTGTAAACAGTAACGGTTTCTATTCCGCTGCATGCACCAAAACACTGCCCGTTTTCGTGCGCATAACATTTGGTCGCTGTTTTTTGGAGATAACAAAGCCTGGCGCAGAGCTGGTATTTGTCAATTAATTGAGTTAGAAAGTTATAACCTTCCAGTAAACTGTTAAAACTCTGTATGGCATTATTGTTCTTCTTATGCTTATCAATGGCTAAACGCAAATATCCGTTCTGATCTTCAAAAACATACAGGTCATATCGATGCTCATAGCGCTTCATCGCCCTATTATTTTCCGGCCAAATCCGTTTAATTTCATTTGCCTCTAAAATTAAGGCCATTAGCTCTGTACCGCATACTACAAAATCTACATGATGTATGGTGCGCAAAAACTCTTGTCGTTGCCGGTTTGGAGTGTTTCCTGTAAAATGACTGGCTACACGTTTTTTAAGGTTTTTGGCTTTGCCCACATAAACAATTTTGCCTTTACTATCTTTAAAATAATAAACCCCCGGTTGATTGGGTAATCTTAAAATAGACGTTTTATCCAAATGTGGCGGTAAAACCTGTTCTTTTGAGGCTTTTTTTAGCATTTCTGCTATTATGCCTTCTTTATTGTATTCCTGTAATAAATTGAAAAGGATACTTGTCGCATCTGCATCTCCTGCTGCACGATGTCGATTTTGAATCGGGATCTGCAAAGCGGTACACAGTTTCCCTAAACTATAGGAAGGCCTGCCTGGAATTAATTTTCTGCTCAACCGTACTGTACACAGTTTTTTGCATTGTAAATCGTATCCTGCAGCTGCCAAATGATGCTTCAAAAAAGAATAATCGAAGTTTACATTATGGGCTACAAAAATTTTATCGTTTAGTAATTGATAAATCTGTAAAGCAACGTCATCAAAGGTTGGCGCATCCTTTAGCATGTTATTATCAATACCTGTAAGCGCTGTAATGTAAATGGGTACAGGTTGCTTCGGATTAATGAGTGTAGTGTAAGATTCGACAATCTGGTTGCCATCGTGGATATTAATGGCAACTTCGGTAATGCCATTTGCTGAGGCGTGACCGCCAGTGGTTTCGATATCTACTACTGCGTATAACATTAAATTGAATAGGGTACAAATTTATGCTAAAATAATTAGTATAAAAATTATTTTGATGATTTCTTTAGCACAAAAAGTATTTATCTATTTAACGCAACCGCTACTACATTTTGTATATGGCTACAATTTACGAAGTAACTTGCTCAGATTGGGTTTAATACCAATTGTAACAGGAACGGTATTGAACGTGCGGTCTTGTATTTTTCCAAAACCATACATATAACTTGTCTCTACAAATAAACTTGCGCCTCCAAGATTGTATTCAATGCCAGCGCCCACCTCGGTAATGCCCAAACCATTCGATTTGTTATCTTGTGTAACCTGCATAGTATTGCTGTTTACAGTAACCTGAGGAGTAAGAATGAAGCCGCCGCCGGCACCGGCAAAACCATAAAAGGCCCATTTATTTACAAATTTACGATATCCTAATGCTACATTTAATAAGTAGGTAGTTGACCTGCCTTTCTGTAAAGTATAGGTGTAACCTGCATCAGGTGTGATTTGGTTAAAGGTAAAAGCATGTAAGCTTACTTTCGGGTATAAAAACAGCCCTCCATCACCCAAACCTAGATTTAAGCCCAATGAAGTAGAAAATTTCGGTTTAAAATAATCGGAAGTTTTGGCTATTGGGAATGCAAAGCCAATTCCACTCATCGAATAGAGCTTATCCGGTCTGTTTTGTGCCCATACTTTTATAGATACTGTTGTAGATAGCAGCACAAAAAAGCTCAGTAATTTTAGTTTCATATCTGATTTTTAATTTTGTGTTAAAGCATTTACTTTTTGAAGTAAATGGGCAATATCAAATGGCTTTTCTAAATAATCATCCGGATGATATCTCTGCGATGAAATATAATTTTCGTCATACCTGGCCGATGCCATAATAACGGGAATGTTTTCTGTTTCGGGATTTAGCCTTAACTTATTGAACACGGCACGTCCATCCATTCCATTCAGCATAATATCTAGAATAATCAGATCAGGATCAAAATCTTCTATTGCTTTAAAAATATGCCGTGGCGACAGTAGCGGGTAAACTTTGTAATATTCAGTTTCTAATACATTCTGGAAAACTTCTAATATATCTGGATCATCATCCACAACCAACACTCTTTTCAAAACAGGCAAATCAATTAAATAAAAACAAATAGACTACCTTAATACAAAGTTTTGGGATGTATTGTTTTGAATATGCAATAAAATTGATTCGAGATATCGATTTTAAGCCGTTAAAGGCTACATGATGATGCCGGGACGGGATTTTTCCTGCAGCAGGTTGTTTTTGAGAAAGTTTTCGAAAAGTTCTGTGTAAATACCCGAAACAGTAAAGGATGTTTCACTGGAAAGAAGTACTTTATTGCCCAGTACACTCTTGATATGCTGTTTTGCTATAACAACTGTAGGATTGATCTGAATAAATGCCGAGTGTTTTTTTAACATGAACAAAGTCTTGATGAAATTAGACTTTGCACTTAGAAAGGCATTTTTTATCGTTTTAAACCTAACATTTTCGCCCATTTCTTCTATCGCAATCAGTTCATTCAGATCTATTCTTACCAAATCGTCATTTTCTCCTTGCAGAGGGATGTAGAAGAAATGATCGTCGAAAATGGAAAATGGATGCTGTTCTTTTTTTCCGGCAGGATAGAGGTTGTTTATTGTTTTAGTAAAGTGTAAAATGGAGTAGGGTTTAAGCAAATAAGCATCGGCATCTACCTTAAATGCATCTATTGCATACTTTGTGTGTGCTGTGGTAAATACGAGGTGTTTGGTTTTTTGTCTTAAAAGGCTTGCAAGTTCGATTCCGGAAAGAGAAGGCATTTCGACATCCATAAAAATAATGTCGACAGGATTAGATACCGATATTTCTGCAAGAGCTTGGAGCGGTTCGGTGAAGGTTTGAACAAGCTTTAAATTAGGCAGCTTCTCCATACATGCTATTAAGCTTTCCAGAGAATGGGGTTCATCATCAATAGCGATACAAGTTATTGACATTTTTTATAGGTTTAGTTAATGCAAATTACAATTTCGACTAATAAAATAAAAAAAAAACACATCCGAAACGGATTTTTAAATATTCAGCAAGAAAAAACAGTTTTTCTTTTGTGATTATTGCGTAATTTGAAGTTTTTTAGATAAAATTAATAATTTAGTTTAATGGTCAGGATCACTCTGAAATACCGGTTTGAATCAGTAAAGCTGTTGAATTCAGCATTTTTACCATAAGTGTAGGCTAAACGCTTTTTTATATTTTCAATTCCGGAATTTAAACCCGAATTGTCTTTAACAGCCTTGATCAAGTTTGAAGTTTCTATGATGAGTTGATCGTTTTCAATTTTTAAGCTCACTTCAGCAGGATGGGACGCTTTAAGCAACTCGCCATGTTTAAACATATTCTCTACCAGCGTAATTAATACTAGGGGAATGATTTTAACATTTCGTATTTCATCATCGTACCAGAAACGGAGCTGGATGTGGTGATCTTTACGGAGCTGATGCAGGTTAATGAGATTTTCTACCTGGTTAATCTCTTCATCAAGTAAAATGAATTCTTTATCCTGATTGCTGTTAACAGAATAGCGCATCATCTCTGCCAGCGAATGGATGGCCTCAGCAGCAACCGGGGAGGTATCTTTAGCATTTTGATAAATAAAATCTAGCGTATTAAATAAGAGATGCGGCTGTATTTGCGCTTTCAAAAAAGCATTTTCCGATTTAGCTATTTGAATAATATTGTTTAATCGTTGTTTTTCAAGGTTTTCGACCTTCTTCCGCTCTTTGAAAAAATTAAGGAGAAAATAATAACTCGTGGCAAAACACATAAAGTATATGGCACGATAAATTGGTGCAGCAAAGAAAGCCGCATTAAATATCAGTTTAATAGGACCACTATAATTGGTATAATGAATTAAAATATAATCTAAACAAACAGTTAATGTGATGTATGCAGCCAGTTCAAGTAAAATAAACAATGGTAATTTCCACCATCTTTCGCTGGGGTTTTTTAAGGCAAAAAACATTACCACGTGTGCATGAAAATAAAATGTACCGATATTTAAACTATAAAAAATAATATAGGTGACTGGTGCAGAGAATCTTCCGACAAAAATACCAACGATTATGGCTTCGTAAAATATGAATATGGTCCAAATTAGAATATGAAGTCTTTTGTCTAAAAGCCAGCTTAAAATTTTGTTGAAACTATTCTTTTTATTGGTTAGAGTCATTTCGCTTGATAATTTGGGAACGGCTATATATACTAAACCATACAACCACCAGTGGTTAATTGTTTAGATAACGAAAATACTAAAAATTTAGTTTAAGACCGGTTGGTTTTAATCGTTTTTTCTTTAATGTACTCTTGTATGCTTTCGCGGTAACTATTTCCGATGTTAATAGTTAGATCATTGATCATTCTTAAGGTATTGCCTTCTACCTTTTCAATGTAGTTTTTGGCTATAATAAATGAACGGTGTGCCTGGGCAAAATTCTGATGGTCTTTCAGAATAATTTTTATTTCTGATAAAGCAATATATGATACAATTGTTTCACTTAACGTAAAAATCCTCACATAGTTTTGTAAGCTTTCTATCACAACAATATCCGCATATCTTACCTTGATCAGGCTGTTCTTTTGATTTTTATTCCTTACAAAAAAATAATCATCCTCTTGCTTAATATTCACATGAGGTAATGCAGGACTAAGGGGGAATAACCTGTTTATAGTCTCCGCAAAACGGGCAAAGGTATATGGTTTTAATAAGTATGCGCTTGCATTCAATTCAAAAGCTTCATAAGCATATTTAGAATGCGAAGTGGTAAATATTAATTTATCTGCTTTATGCCTGATTGATTTTGATAATTCCAGGCCTGAAATCACAGGCATATCAACATCTATAAAAATGATATCAACATTATCTCCTGCAGTAACTTCATTTAATGCCTCTAGCGGATCTGTATACGATTTTATCAGATGAAAGTTTGCGAGTTTATTGATGTAAGACTTTATACCATTGACGGCATAAATATCGTCATCAATTACGATACATGTTAATTTCATTAGGATGTGTTTTAGGTTAGGCGAAATTATAGCATGCTTTTTAAATAAAGAAATTATTTTAAGTCTGTAATGATGTTTGGGCGCATTTTGTAGTAAATATGATACGCATATGTTTTTTTATGGATCATTGGCCATGATAGATGTCGGAATTATCGGTTTAAAAATTAAAATAATATAATCGATTGTATTACAGTTTATTGTGTTTTGAATAGTGATTATTTATCAATAAATTTAATCATCAAATAATCACCCTTAATGATCTAAAACAATATCCCATGAAAAATAGAATCCGCACCACTAACAGATTGAACGTATCTATTACCAAAAAGGTTATTGAACTGCAGGAGCAAGGTTACGACTGTGACTTTCTTCTATTGGCAAACGGTAGCTTGCAATGTATGCAAACGAACTTAAATTACCCCTTAAGTGCGGTTTTTATTAAAGAAAGGGAACATGGTTACGATCTTTTTAGTCATTCGTATAAACATGTACATACCATAGAAACCGGCAATGGGGAAAGAGGAGTATTGCTTACCGAAAAAATATTTTAACCAATCTGTTTATAGCTTATTATCAGTAGCTGAAATTTCTGCGCTATCAGGTTTTTATCTATTTTGAACTCAAATGCTTATTGCTATGGCAATATCAGAAGACAGATTTCTGATTTAATAAAAAAAACTTTTTGTTTCTCATTTTGTTTAAATCTTATTAAATATATTTAAACAAAAAAATGACTTACTCTATTTCAGATCTTGAACAGCTTTCGGGCATTCATTCTCATACCATTAGGATCTGGGAACAGCGGTATAAGGCTTTGAGTCCGATGCGATCTCAGGGCAATACACGTTTATACGACGATAAGCAGCTCAGAAAACTGTTAAATATTGTAAGTTTAACTAAAAGCGGCTTTAAAATTTCTAAAATCTGCAGCCTTTCTGATGAAGGGATTAATCAGCTTTTCGATCAACAGTTTTCTTATTCATCTGACGATGAGCAAGCCGATTATTATATTTCACAACTTATCAGTTATGGTTTAGCGTTTGATGAGCGCTCTTTTAATGATTTAATTGATCAAGGCATTTATAAACTGGGCCTTTCTGACTGTTACCGGAAAATTATATACCCGTTATTGGTTCGTTTGGGTTTAATGTGGCGAAAAGACGATATTTGCCCGGCACATGAGCATTTCTTATGCAATATTATCCGACAAAAAATATTTACGCACATTAATAATCTACAGTTAACAGGGCATTCCGGAGAAAACTGGCTTCTTTTTTTGCCGGAAGACGAGGATCACGATATTGGGCTGCTTTTTGCCAGTTACATGTTGAGGATGCACCATCACCAGGTTATTTTTTTAGGCAGTAAAGTCCCGATGGATTCCATTAAGCGGGTATTGTCTACAGTAAAAGTAAGCCATGTTTTATTTTTTATGATTAAATCCAGGCTAGCTTCAACAGCACAAAAACTTATAGACCAATTGTCTGAAATATGTTCATCTGCTAAAATCCATCTTGCCGGAAACAGTCAGGTTATAGCTAAACTCAACCATATCGATCACATCAACTGGTTTAAAACACTCGGTGAATTTGAAAAAACAATACAATACCCTGTTTTACATGAAAGAAATTTTTGATCAACTATCTGCCGATTGTAGCCGGCTTACAACTAAGTTATACAGTACCAGTTTTTCTTATGGTATTTATTTTCTGGGTAAGGAACTACGTCAACCTATACATGCTATTTATGGGTTTGTTCGTTTAGCTGATGAAATTGTAGACAGTTTCCACGATTATAACAAGAAATTTTTATTAGATAAATTTAAACAGGATACCTTTGAAGCCATTACCCTGGGTATTAGTTTAAATCCTGTAATTAATTCGTTTCAAAAGGTTGTCAATCAATATGATATAGACCAGGAGCTGATTGTCCTTTTTCTTAAAAGCATGGAGATGGACCTTTCGGAGCAAAAATATACCTCCGAGCTTTACCAGGAATACATTTTAGGCTCTGCGGAGGTAGTAGGACTGATGTGTTTAAAAGTTTTTACCCATGGCAGCACTGCAGATTACGAGCAGCTGAAACCTTACGCCATGAAATTGGGTTCTGCATTTCAGAAGGTTAATTTTTTGAGGGATGTAAAGGCTGATCATCAAACACTTGGACGAAATTACTTTCCCAGCGTTAATCTGGCCTTATTTTGCGATCGTCAAAAAAAAGAAATCGAAAAAGAAATTGAAACAGAATTTGCTATCGCTCTAAAGGGTATTAAACTGTTACCCGCTGCTTCCAGAAATGGTGTATATTTGTCCTATATCTATTATAAAAAATTATTTACGAAGATAAAGCGCCTAAGTGCTGAAAAAATCATGACCGAACGGATAAGGATTTCGAATACCCATAAAGTGGGCTTGATGTTCGATTCCATTATCCGCAACAGGTTAAATGTAATTTAAATGGAAGAGCAGGTTATTTTGGTTGATGAGGAGGATATGCCTAAAGGGCAGATGGGTAAAATGGAGGCACATCAGAAAGGTGTATTGCATCGCGCGTTTTCTGTTTTTATTTTTAACTCTAAAGGCGAACTGTTATTGCAACAAAGGGCGCTGAGCAAATATCATTCAGCAGGCTTATGGACCAATAGCTGCTGTAGTCATCCCCGTATCGGAGAAAGGAATATCTTCGCTGCGAAAAGGAGACTGGAAGAAGAAATGGGTATGAAGTGCGAATTGGATTACCTGTTTAAATTTACCTATAAAGCAGTATTTGAGGATGGTTTAACGGAACACGAGGTAGACCATGTTTTTTTTGGTATGAGTGATGAATTACCCACTATAAACCATGATGAGGTAGAGGCATTTAAATATATGAATTTAGCGGAACTGGCAAATGATATGGCCGTTAATCCTAATATTTATACGCCATGGTTAAGGATCTGTTTTGATAAAGTTGTAGCACATCCATCAATTGTCAAAATAAAAAACGGGCATACAGCCTAAGCCATATACCCGTATCTAAATTAACGCTCTCGGGGACAAATATAAGACTAGTTTGGGAAATTCCTAATGGTTTGGCATTTCTTTTACTTTAAAATTATAGTTTATAAAAAGGGTTTATGTTACGCCGGAATTAATACATTAATATATAGGTGTTTATAAGCGTGAACTGAGATGAACAAAAAAATATTTTTTTTTCTTGGTTGTCTTTTTCATCAATTTCTTATTTCGGCCTTCAACAAATTTGTTGTTTTTATTCTTCACCTAATTTCTGAAATTTAAATTTATCTCTTATATAGGCATTGAAGTACCGTCCTTTTGATCCTGAAGCTTTTAACAGCTTATAAACTTTTTCCGGAACCTTTTTATACAGGTAAACCATACCGGTAATGAATATAATTTTCAATGTGCTGGTCGTTTTATCATAACTAAAATACTTAATTACTGATGATGGCATAACCTATAATTTATAAATTAAAGTACTAGCATTACCAATGGTTAATTGTTTTTAAGCTCTGATTCTTCTTTTGCCGCCTTTATTTTTTCTTTTTTGAGGTCAACTCTGATGATGTTGTATAAGCTCATGTAAACATTTGCAATCCAAACGACGGAAAAAAAGGCAATAACATAGCCTCGCCAATCGGGGTAAATTAAGGTAAATCTGGTAATAAGTAATAAAATGGTAGTAACATAATGGCTAAAGCAATATTCGCAGGTAAAAACATAGAAAAATTTCCGTTTAATGAGTTTGTTACCATATTTCGAACGCTCTATACAAAATTCACGTACCTCTTTAAAAATTTCTTCCTTGGTAACAGTCCAGGCAATACAGGCAACGGGCAGGGCCATTATAAACAGATAATAAATATGAGCTTCCATAACAAACAGATCCGGGTATAAGTACAACCTTAAAGCCTTGAAAATGTTTAATTAAGCAAGAAACATTTTAAGTATATTTATGTTAGTTCATTATCTAATTGGTATTGTTATGGAAAGATCAGAAATTATATCACTATTGGAAGTCATCAACCAACAGGTTAGTTCATCAGTTTTGGGGGGCATGGAAGAAGAGTATGAAGAACTGGAAAGTATGGGACTGATTAAAATCAATCGCGAATCGGTACAGTGGTCAGCCGCCATGACCCCGGCCGGAAATGCTTATTTAGGGCACGATTAATTTTCTGGTATTGAAAATTAAGGTTAATTCCTTTCGGAGATAACTTGCTGATGTTATGGGTAATGAAGGGTTGAAATTTCTGTGTTAAATTAAACCCTCAGATTTTCCATTCTGCCAAGGTTCAATCGAAATGAATTAACTGAGCATTGGCACTGGTTAAGTATTACGACTAAAGTCTGACTGATTTATTGCCGGAATTCTAGTAAATTTGCGGTAAATTTAGAATTATGCCCTGATAATAAATGGCTCATTCTATTTCGCAGATATGAACGATTTACAACTCAGAACAGTAAATGTTACCCGATATGTTACGCCTCTGCGCGAAGGGGGATCAATGCCCGCCATTGCAGAGGCTGACGATAATTTTCTTTATGTTCTTAAATTTAGGGGAGCCGGCCAGGGCACCAGGGCACTCATTGCTGAACTAATCGGCGGTGAAATTGCCCGAATACTGGGCTTACGTGTGCCAGAGCTGGTTTTTGCCAATCTTGACGAGGCTTTCGGAAGAACAGAGCCTGATGAAGAAATACAGGATTTGTTAAAATCGAGCGTTGGCTTAAACTTAGCATTGCATTACCTTTCAGGTGCAATAACCTTCGACCCGACGGTAACCAGAATTGATGCCAAGCTGGCTTCGCAAATTGTGTGGTTAGATTGCTTTTTAACCAATATGGACCGTACCTGTCGTAATACCAATATGTTGATTTGGCATAAAGAACTCTGGTTAATTGATCACGGAGCATCCCTGTACTTTCATCATTCCTGGCAAAATTGGCAGGAACAGGCCATTAAACCCTTCTTTTTGGTAAAAGACCATGTATTATTGCCTTGGGCTACTGAGCTTGAAAGTGTTCATCATGAATTTTCTAAAATGCTTACACCCGAAAAAATAGCGGCGGTAATTAATTTAATTCCAGATGATTGGCTGGAAAGTGAAACAATCTTCAAAACCAAAGAGGATCACCGCAAAGCTTATATTTATTTCCTTTCGGAAAGGTTATTATATTCAGACATATTTTTAAAAGAAGCACAGCATGCAAGGGAAATTCTTATTTGAGTATGCTGTAATCCGTGTAATGCCCAGGGTAGAACGCGAGGAATTTATGAATGTGGGGATCATTTTATTTTGCGCTAAGCAGAAGTTTTTAAAAAGTATTTTCGTTTTGGATGAAAACAGGATTAAAGCTTTTTCTGCTGGAATTGATATTTTGGAACTGAGAGAAAACCTAACAGCATTCGAACGGATCAGTGCTGCTGCAAAAGGATCGGGGCCAATTGGGCAATACGATCAGGCTTCGCGTTTCAGGTGGCTTACCGCAACCAGGAGTACGGTGGTACAGTGCTCAAAAGTGCATCCGGGTTTTTGCGATGATGCTGAAGAAACTTTGTTAAGATTGCACCAGGAGCTGGTTTTGTAATGAGCAGTTTATAATTTGCAGTTATCCAAATAAATACAATAATTTAACCATCTAACCTTGTCAAAAGAATATTTTAAAAAGCTTCAGGACCTGCTCAACACCGAGCGTGAAGAAGATTTACAATCCTATTTAAAACTTACTGAAAATACTTCTGCGGCAGATAGGAGGGCTTTGGGTTTAACATGGTACCCAATTGCGATCCGGAGTACGGAAATTGGCCGTGGCGACTATTTAACTGTAGAACTTGAAAGGACTACCCATCAGGATTTTTCCCATCAGTTCCGTTTTGGTTCTGCCGTAGTGTTATTTTCTAATCACGATGCCAAAGAAGACCGTATAGAAGGGATTGTAACGCATCAAAGTGGTAGCAGGATGAAAATTAGTTTCCGTATTGATGAGTTACCAGACTGGACAAGAAACGGCAAGCTAGGCGTAGATTTACTTTTTGATAATAACAGTTACGATGAAATGCAAAGTGCCCTTCAACAGGCAACACATCTGGCCGAAAACGAATCAGAAAATAAACTGATCCGCATTTTAACAAAAGGAGAAAAGCCCTCATTTAAGGGAGAGGAAAAATTTATTATTCCCAATACGCTAAACGACTCGCAGCAGCTCGCGGTGAATAAAATTATTGCTGCCGATCATTTGGCTATAGTGCATGGCCCTCCGGGTACAGGAAAAACCACAACGCTTGTGCATGCCATAAAATCGCTTACCAAACATCATGATCAAAAAATACTGGTTGTGGCGCCCAGCAATACCGCTGTTGATTTACTTACGGAGAGGCTAGCTGCTGAAGGACTAAAAGTAATCCGCGTGGGCAACCCGGCCAGGGTTTCTGAAAAGTTACTTGCGGCTACGCTCGATCACCAAATGGCCGATCATCCTGACATGAAAACCATTAAAGCGTTAAAAAAGCAGGCCAGTGAATATAAAAGTATGGCCCATAAATACAAGCGGAGTTTTGGCAAAGCAGAACGCGACCAACGCAAGGCATTGTTTGATGAAGCACATAAAATCGAAAAAGAAGTAGAAAAAACAGAGCAGTATATCATGGATAACCTGTTTAGTAAGGCGCAGGTTATTACAGCTACTCTGGTAGGGGCAAATCATTATACGGTTAGAAATTTAAAATACAATACCATCGTTATAGATGAAGCAGGGCAAGCCCTTGAACCCGCCTGCTGGATACCGATTTTAAAGGCGCAGAAGGTGATCCTGGCAGGTGATCATTTCCAGCTTTCCCCAACCATAAAATCAAATGAAGCTGCCAGAAATGGTTTAAGTAATACTTTATTAGAAAAGACAGTAAATCTTCATCCAGAATCAGTTGTGTTGTTAAATGAGCAATACAGAATGAATGCAGCCATTATGGGTTATTCGTCGCAGGTATTTTATAAAAATGAGTTAAAGGCCCATCATTCTGTGGCAGATCATTTATTGTTTGCTGACGATCAATCCATTCAGTTTATTGATACAGCGGGTTGTAGTTACGATGAAAAATTAGAGGGGACCAGTACAACCAATCCTGACGAAGCTGCATTTTTGGTTAAACATTTAACTCATTTGGTTTCAGGTCTGGCAGATCAAATCTCAACTGAAAGTTTTCCTTCGATTGCCATTGTTTCGCCATATAAACAGCAGGTTCAGATTTTAAATGCCCTGGTTCAGGAAAGTGAAATTTTAATCCCTTATCGAAATAAAATTGCAGTTAATACCATTGACAGCTTCCAGGGACAAGAACGCGATGTGGTTTATATCAGCCTGACGCGGAGTAATAACGATGGAAGTATAGGCTTTTTATCTGATACGAGGAGAATGAACGTTGCTATGACGAGGGCCAGAAAAAAGTTGGTTGTTATTGGAGATAGTGCTACATTGTCGAAATCAAATTTTTATGCTGAGTTTATCCGTTACACAGAACAATTAAATGCCTACCACAGTGCCTGGGAGTTTATAGACTTATAAGCCTGAAGGTGCTGCAAGAAGATAATCATCCCAGGTTTTATGCAGACGGATGAAAATGTGGGTTCTTCACCGAGAAGGTAATGAAAGGTGTTAATGCTAAACTTTTTCGGGTTTCTTTTCTTCTTCCAGTTTACCCGATATACTTGCACCTGCAATTAACAGTTCGTGGGTAATGGTTTTAGTATATTCTGTAATTTCAGATTTAAAATCCTTTACTGACGATCCTGATCGGATTTCTTCCAGTCTTTTTTCCCACTGTCCGGTAAGTTCGGCCTGCGCAATCCGTTTATCCTTCACTACTTCGTAAACAGCCAAACCTTTATTGGTGGGTACAAGGTTTCTCTTTTCCCTTGTGATATATTCTCTGGTAATTAGGGTTTCTATGATAGATGCCCGTGTGGCCGGTGTGCCTAATCCACTATCTTTCATGGCATAACGCAGCTCTTCATCCTCAATCTCTTTACCACAGGTTTCGAGTGCTTTTAACAATGATGCTTCATTATACATGGGTTTTGGTTTGGTCTGCTTTTCCAGAAGTGATTTTTCTGTAATAGGCAGTTGTTCGCCAACCACAATTTTGGGTAACGCAGCATTGTCTTCGTCTTTCTTATCATCTTCGGGATCATTAAAAACAGCTCGCCAGCCTGCAGATCGGATTACTGTTCCATTCGCTACAAAGGTAACACCTGATTGTATGGTGATTTTAGTAAGTTCTTTTAAGCATTCCTGGTGAAATGCTTCAATCATGCGGCCAACAACCATATCATAAACCGCCTGTTTATCGGCACTTAAGCCATAAGCCAACTCGCCGGTGGGTAAAATGGCGTGGTGGTCGGTTACTTTTTTGGCATTAACACTTCGCTTATTTAGAGCAACGGTTTGCAGAAACTGCACTTGTTTTCCGAAATCGGCATGATCGGTAAATTTTGCAATCAGGTCCGGAACGCCGGCAAAAATATCATCACCAATGTAACGTGAACCGGTACGGGGATATGATACCAGTTTACTTTCGTACAGGTTTTGCAAGATATTAAGTGTTTGGTCGGCAGTATATCCTTTTTTCTTATTGGCTTCCTGCTGTAAGCTACTTAAATCATGCAACAGTGGCGGTGGTTCTTTTCTTGGTTTAGCTTCAACAGCCGTAATATTACCACCTGTAGGAAAACCGGAAGCAACATCTTCTACGAGTGCAAATAATTTTTCTGCCTCTTCCTTTTCCTTATAATTAGCGGTTGATATAGCCTTAAAAACCTGTTCATCTTTAGAAAGTAAAATACTGATCTGATAATAGGTTTGAGGAACGAAATTTTTAATCTCCAAAAAACGCGCACAGATCATGGCCAGGGTAGGTGTTTGTACCCGTCCTAATGAAAGAACGGTTCTATTGCCGGCAGAAATACTTAGTGCCTGTGTAGCATTCATGCCCACCAGCCAATCGGATTCTGAACGACAGTGGGCCGAGTTAAACAAGGTATCATAATCCGTACCCGGTTTTAAGTTTCTGAAGCCATCTTTTATCGCTTCATCGGTTTGTGAAGATATCCAAAGGCGTTTAAAAGGCTTTTTACATTTTAAATAATAGTAAATGTACCTGAAAATTAATTCACCCTCACGTCCCGCATCTGTTGCTACAATAATTTCTGTGGCTTCATCGAAAAGTTTTTTAATGGTATCGAGCTGTTTCCTCACTGCGGGGTCTTCAACAAAACCATCCTTTGTTTTTATCTTTCTTACGGCGAGTTTAAATTTTTGGGGCAGCATGGGTAAATGCTGTTTACGCCAGCCGATAAAGCCATAATCCTGTGGGGGTGCCAATTGTAACAAATGCCCAAATGCCCAGGTAAAAGAATATCCTTTACCTTCAATGTATCCATCTTTTCTGGTGGTTGCCCCGAAAACTTTGGCAAGCTCACGACCAACAGAGGGCTTTTCTGCAATTACAATCTTCATGAATGGACTTATCTTATCAACCCCAAAGATGATTAAAATATCGGCAACAGATTAAAAAAAATTACTCACAATGTAATTTAATACCCGTTTTGATAAACAATTATCTGATAATTTTGTCCATCATTTGGATCGGTAATTTTTATATCGAATTGATTAACAATTCAGTAATATATCCATCTAACGGTTACAATTTATTTCAATGAATGGATAAAATTTATGAATTGGCAGGAAATAAAATTAAGGTTGGGCTGGAGCCTCAATTAATCCGCGTATATAGTAATGCTCAACTTTGGGCTTATTTAGAGGGAAGAGCAGCTACGAGGCTCGAGCGGTCTGAGCTTTTGGTAAATACAATTAAAGCCGACTATAAACAGCACTTTGGTAAAACACTTATTATTTCTAACGCTTCGCTTATTGTAGAAATCCTGGTGCATGTATACTGCGATTACCTGGGGCTATCCTTTAACCGTATCGTGCAGATAAAATGGATTCAGGTATTGGTTAAAAAGCTGCTTGAAAGAGCCGAGGTGGTAGATTGCGGTGAAAAAGGTATAGACAGCAACCGCTGGGTATGGGATTTACTGGCAGGCAGCAAATCTCTGCTTATCCGTATTCTTCCTAAAAACCTTAATGCCAAAAATATCAAGCAACATTAATCCACCTGTGCCGTGAAGAGCTGCTCCTGGTTTAAAATTACGCTGGCCGCCAGGGTTTCATTTAAAAAGACGGAATTGTATTGCTGGTCTGAATTATTGATAAAAAGCACTGTACGGTCTGAAATGTTATTGATTACCTGATCGGCCAATTTTTTAGAGACTGCCGGACAGCCCTGGCTTCTGCCTAATCGACCCAATTGATTGATGGTTTCCTGACTTACGTAACTTGCTCCGTGCACCACAATTGACCTTTCTCTGGCGTTGCTGTTAAAGCCCTGGTCCATACCATCCAATTTGAGCGAACGACCATGTTTACCATTATAAATTTCGCCGGTTAAATAGAAACCCAAACTGCTCTGGTTGGAGTTTATATTATTGGAAAAAGATGAGGGCTTATCTCCACCACTGTTCTGGCCATGGGCTACCCAGGTGTTCATTAATAACTTCTTGCTGGCCAGGTCGATGATATAAAGCCGCTTTTTACAACTTTCCTGGTCGAAGTCGGCAATAGTTAAGATGGATTTGGCATGTAGTAAACCTGAATATTTCATGTTGTAAAATCCGGTTAATGCCTTTTCGAAAACTTGTTCACTTAGTCCGGCAGAATCTAAACGTACCTGATGATAAACGTTTAAAATATATCGATTGTACAGGCTATCTGCAGCAATGGCTTTATCTGCTTCTTGTTGTGTACGTGGAAGCTCCGTAGCTTTCCAACTTGTTCCGACAATGCTCATGCTCACTAAAAAAATCGTAGCAATGTCAAGGATGTATTTCTTCATTCAGTATGTTTTGGTTTGATATTGAGCTATTTATACGGTTGTTTAAGCCAGATGTTGCCCGTATGTATTATAAGAAGCTAAAAATGAAGGTTGTTTTACACGTTTATGACTTAAAAGTTATTTATAGAGCTGTTAAGAATATGAATTCCCCGTTATTCAGAGAATTGCGCTAACAAAGCTTTTTATTTAGTGTTATTCCTTAAATTCCAACATATGAAAGTTTTATTAACAGGTGCAAATGGCTATATCGGTACAAGATTGATTCCACTCCTATTGGAAGAAAATCATGAGATTATTTGTATGGTTAGGGATAAGCGCAGGTTTATTTCTGAATCTGAATTAAGCGACCGGGTAAAGATCATTACCGGTGATTTGCTTGATGCTGAAAGTTTAAAGGAGATTCCTGAGGATATAGATGCAGCTTACTACCTGGTACATTCCATGTCATCAAGCCAAACCGGATTTTCAGATATGGAAAAAGCTTCTTCCGAAAATTTTTCGGAAGCCATTAAAAAAACAAATTGTAAGCAGATAATTTATTTAACTGGCATAGCTAATGATGAACATTTATCCAAGCATTTAGGATCAAGGCTAGCCGTTGAAGAAGAGCTTAAATTATCAGGAAAAGCCTGCACCATTTTACGGGCGGCTATTATTATTGGTTCAGGAAGCGCCTCATTTGAAATTATACGTGACTTAACAGAGAAAATACCTTTTATGATTACGCCGAAATGGGTGGAAACACGTTGTCAGCCAATTGGTATACGCGACGTTTTAGCTTATTTGATAGGTGTGCTGCGCAATGATCAAGCTTATAATCAAACTTTTGATATTGGTGGACCAGATATTTTAACTTATCGTGAAATGCTTTTGGGGTATGCCAAAGTACGGGGATTGAAAAGGTGGATCATCACCGTGCCGGTACTAACACCACGCTTATCTTCTTTATGGCTGAATATGATCACATCCGTACCTTATTCGCTTGCAAGAAGTTTGGTAGATAGTATGAAAAACGAAGTGATATGCAAAGATGACCGCATAAAGGAAGTGGTACCGCGAAATTGTTTAAGCTATGCAGAATGCTTGCACCTGGCTTTTGAAAAGATTGATCAGAATTCTATTGTTTCGAGCTGGAAAGATGCTTTGAATCGTGGTTATCTGCATTCAAATTTTATGGATCAGATAAAGGTTCCGCAAAATGGTACTTTACAATATAAAGTTAAAATGCCTTTTGAACGCAAAGCCGAAGAAGTTTTTGATAACATCTGGAGTATTGGGGGGAGTAGAGGTTGGTATTTTATGGATTGGCTTTGGCATTTACGTGGGTTTTTAGACAAAATGTTCGGTGGAGTTGGAACACGCAGGGGGAGAACCAGCAATATAGATCTGCAGGCCGGTGATGTACTGGATTTTTGGAGGGTCTTATTGGCGGATAAAAAAACTAAAAGGTTGTTGCTTTATGCAGAAATGAAAGTACCTGGTGAGGCCTGGCTTGAATTAAAATTAATCGAATTTAGTGGGAAAGCTTTCCTGTCTCAGATTGCTACCTTCAGGCCAAAAGGTTTATGGGGCAGGTTATATTGGTACGCCATGTGGCCTTTTCATGTTGTTCTTTTTAAGGGCATGGCTAAAGAGATTACCACTTATCAATCCAATAATTAAATCTATTTACCTATTTTTGTCGCAAAAAGTAGATAATATGCCCAACGAGGAAAATGATTACTCTTTCTGGACCAAGTATAAACGATTTGCTTCAACAGAGATTTTAATGTACCTGATCATGATTATCGGTATTGGCCTTGGAATTATTTTTTTAAGCTAAGGGCAAGTTTTAAATAATCAGCCGAGTTTACATCGTTTATAAATTTCGAAAAGTCTGCATATTTTTCTGCAGAAAACGTTCCGTCGTTTAAAATAAACTTCCTGTAATAAGTTAGCTTTTTGCCGTCTAATGATGTCTTGCAAACATATTGTCCAAAATCACTTTTAAGCGTTTTATCCTGCCCCATAATTAATGTTGTATCTACATTATCCGGTAGGGTATAAATAATAGTATCTTCATCAGTATAGCCACGGTTAATGTACACGGGGAGGGTTCTGTTTCTGATTTCAGGAATTGATCGTTTTACATTAAAAGCATTGAGCTGTAAGAACATCTTATTTCCATTAACTGGTGCATAATTTCGAATATTGGTGGTGATATCTTCTGTTAATGTTGGAGATATATCTTTTTTCTGAGCAAAGGAAACTGCCTCAAAATCAATATTATCAATGTTATACGTTTGTTTTAATAATTTATGCTGCTCGGTTATTGATTTACCTATTAACGATTCCTGGTTTTCATACTGTGAGCCAGCGTAAATAGTATTCATTTTTCCAGAGATACTACCGTCTGAATGGAGAGTTAAATCGGCCCTACGTACCTGCAAGTTCTCGGCCGTTGTTAATTTAGGGGTATGCAATAGTTTTCCTCCTTCTGCTGTACAGGCAAGTACAAGCCTATCGTCGGTAAAATCACTTAAAAAACCAAATGGGATTTTCTGACTGGTGCATTCCAGCCAGGTGGTATCGCCCTTTAATGGCATACAAAGGATAACATGATTACCCTGCACCATGCTGGCATATCCCGGGTCCATACTTTTCTTTTCAGAGCCGGCTGATACCACGCAGTAATAAGAATCTATATCTGCTGCGTTAAGCAGGCTTTGCATATAATTTACCAGCGCTTTACAATCGCCATAGCCCAACCGGTCTACTTCGCTGGCTGCAATAGGCTGAAAACCGCCAATACCAATTTGTACACTAACATATCTTGTTTTATCCTGTAAGTACTGATAGATTTTACGTGCTTTGTCTTTTTCTGTTTTTTCATTTTTAACCAGGTTTTTTACCATTTCAATGGTGGTAGCTGGTAAGGTTTTACGTGTTGCCAATAAATCATCATATATCCATTTGCCCAATTCTTTCCAGTTGGTATAACTGCCTTTATGGTTGTAGTAATAGAATTCCTGCGGTGCAATTTGGATGTTGGTTGCGTAAGTTTCGTGCGCCGGACTATAGGGTTCTGTTCGCACAGCCTGGATATTGCTTGCTTTCCAAATTGTTTTTTTCTGTTTCTCATCTGTTAATACTTCAGGCGTACCGCTATAATTGTGGGTTTTTATTCTTACCTGGTCTGTTGGTTTACAAATAAAGGTATAAGTACTCTTCTCGACTGAGACATCATCGGCTGGTTTCGGGCTCCAATCGGGTATGATCAGATTTTGCTTATTTCTAATTTCATAGTTGTAAACCAGGGTATAAGGATATTGGTTTACCGATGGCAGGTAATGTTTTACGCGGCTGTCAACAAAAAGTGAAAATCCATCGGCAGCACTCATATCGGAAAAATCATTTTGAGAGAATTTATTGGTGAGTTTACCTACACTATTATAAACTTCTCCTTTTATGCTTTTAATCGAAATGTTTTTATCGTAGTAGATTACCAAACGGGCTTCATCTTCCCCATTTTGGTTAAATACCGTAATGGCCTTTTTTACATTGAGGATTACATTATCAGGCGATCGCATATCAATCGTTGTTTCTTCGTTTCTGATACATGCATTGGCCCGGTTACGGAGGTTAGATGGAATTAAATCGGCATCATAGTTGTCTTGGGCAAAACCAGTAACAGAGATTAAAAGCAAGGAAAATACGGTGAATAAGGATCTCATTTAATTTGCCTTTTTTAATAAAAATTCTGTTTTTTGATTTTGTATAATCTTGCTATAGAATTCCTTTAGGTAAGGATATTCTTCTGGTTGATAAATAGCATTATTAAACTGCAAAACCTGGTTCATTGAAATGGTATTTTCATCTAAGCTGGTTTGCAACAAATACTTTCCACCGGCATTGGGCAAAGCAATGGCAAGATCTTTAGGTTTTTCCAGCAACTGGTATTTTTCAGGTAAAATTACGTTAATAACGATCCGCTCTTCTGATGCTGCCCCCAAATCAACCGGGTAGGTGCGTTCATTTAAATTAAACGGATTTTTCGAAATGGTATTGATAAAAAATGGACTAAAATAAAACTGATCTTTATGGGTGCCATTGTTTATGGTGAACTCTACTTCATATCTTTCTGTTAGGGGATTTTCTACACTATCCAGGTTCGAAATCTGATGATCCAGTATCTTAATTTTGGTTAAACGCTCATCGAGTTTCTCTACATACTCGTCCGGAGAGTTGTACCGAAGAATTTCTTTACGTTTGCTGTATGCTGCGTAACCCATGGTATGGGTAGTTAAATTGCCAATAATTTTCCCATCACTTGTCATTTTTCCACTCAGAATATAACTGGTACTTGTTTTCTGACTGGCCTTTAAATCGATCCAGTAAGATGGTTTTTTTAAATTAATTACCCTTCCCTGATCGTTAATACAGCGCAGGGGTAGCAAGCCGAAGGGCAACAGTGGTTCTGTTGCATCCAATAAATAACTTTTATCGGCAATATTTACCTTGGCAATCAGGTAATTAAAATCGCTCATTACCGGATAAAGCTTGTTTACAGTTCCATTATCGCGGGTAGAAAGTATTACGGCTTCAGCATCCAGACCAGCAGCAGAAAGTGCCGCAATTAAGCTCAGATTAATATCTGCTACATTACCTGATCTGTTTTCCAACGCCTTTTTAATGTTATCTTCCGAGTATTTTCCATAATAATTATTCCATTTGATCTGTTTCTTGATGTAATTATAAACGGATCTTGCTTTGTCTAAATCTGTCGAACTTCCTTTTGTGATTTCTGGAATAAGTTCTTTAAAAACATCTTTCCTTTTCATCTGGTCGCCCAGCGTTTTGTAGGATGACAGTTCATAATCAATATCTTTCCATGTTTTGGTATAATACGTTTTGCTGCCATTTAAATTCTGGACATCCGAAAGCTCAAAATAAATGGCCGATTTAAAGTTACTTGGAGCAGTCATATTATCTTCCTCAATAAATGCAGGGATATTTTTCATCATGTAGTTGATTTTTGAGCAATCGATAGCTACGCCTGAAAGCCTTAGGCATTCTTTACTCAACTCTACTTTTTGATCGGTCAGTTTTTGAAATCCACGCAAGGAAACGTTGTAATTGTAAATGCCCGGAATGTAGACCAGGTATTCACTAATTACTTTCGGAATATTGCTTTGGAATTCCCATGTTTTGAAATTAAATAAATTGGGTGATACCAGGCGGTAACTGTACTCTATTATCGATCCTTCGTTAAGGTTTGGAAGCGTAAACTTGGTCAGCCTGGTGTATTTTGACCGGTTTTCGGTAAAAACAGCTTTTTTGTCCATCACAGTTTCCACAAAATTATTGTTTACATAATTAAAAGTAGAAGCTTTTAAATCGCTGATTGTTTCTTCGCGTGATTCGTCTTTGTAGGTAGGGATAACAATATTGGCTTCCTTAAAGCCTTCTTTATTGTAGATTTTGATTTTTACATGGTATTCAAAAATCAGTTCTAAATTGCCTTTACTATCGTCCCGTTGGATCGATGCCGTGCCAAATTCCTTTAAAACGATAGCATTGGCATTGCTGTCTAATTTTTTTCTGTCGAATCCGTAATCGTCATAGGTAATTGATCCGAATGTAAAGTCTTGAGCGTGAATATTTAATGATAAAAATAGGAGGAATAGTATGGCTAATGCTTTATTCATTTGAGCGTGTGTAAATTGTCGCAATTTAATCTTAGAAACCTGTATTCTAAAATAATTTGACAATTAAATTTATAAATTAATAAAGCTGTTTTACAGAACTAATGAAACCTTTTTAGCACTTTTGAAAAAAAGAATTTGACATTCCGATTCAAATCTAATGTCGCCAATCTCACATTATAAAAAATGAAATTAAATTTAAAACGCCCTTTAGCATTTTTTGATTTAGAAGCTACCGGAGTTAATGTTGGAGCCGATAGGATCGTTGAAATAGCGATTTTAAAAGCCATGCCAGATGGTTCTGAGCTTGTTAAAACCTGGCGTGTAAATCCAGAAATGCCCATTCCTTTACAAACCTCACTCATACATGGTATTTATGATGAAGATGTTGCCAATGAGCCAACTTTTAAAGCTTTGGCGACAGAAATTGCTGGTTTTATAGGAGAAAGTGACCTGGCAGGCTACAATTCTAATAAATTTGATATTCCAATGCTTTTAGAAGAATTTTTAAGGGCAGAAGTGGATTTTGATATGAGCAACCGGAAATTCGTTGATGTACAGAATATTTTCCATCAAATGGAACAGCGAACGTTAAAGGCGGCGTATAAATTCTATTGTCAGGAAGATTTGGTCAATGCACATAATGCCGAAGCAGATGTAATTGCAACCTACAAGGTTTTACTTGGACAATTGGAAATGTACAGGGAAACCGAGTTCGAAAACAAACAGGGCGTAAAAAGTATTCCGGTTGTAAATGATGTAGATGCCCTACATATATTTACCAATATCAACAAACCGGTAGATTTTGCCGGTCGCCTGGTATACAATGATCATGATGAGGTATGCTTTAACTTTGGTAAGCACAAAGGTAAAACCACTGCTCAGGTATTTTCGGTAGAGCCTAGCTATTATGCCTGGATGAAAAATGGCGATTTCCCATTGTATACGAAGAAGAAACTGGATGAGGAATGGGCAAAATTCAATGCAAAGAAAAATGAGAACAAGGTAGTAAGGCCTCCGCATAATGCGCCGGCAAATAAACCTCAACATCAACGTAAGCCCCAGCCTAAACAAGAAGAACCTGCAAAGCCGATCAATTCGGATATGTTGGAACAATTGAAAATGAAGTTTGGTAAGTAAACTGGTTAACTGAAATTAAACGCTATGCGCATTGCGCTAAACCCTAAGCTTAAATAATGAAATCTATAAAAATATTTAGCCTTTTGTTGTGCGTTGCATTTTATGCAAGTGCGCAAACAGTATTACCGGTGGCCCCTGAATTTCAGAAGGCTTACCAGAAGCAAACAAGGAGTACAAGCGGTAAACCCGGTAAAAACTACTGGCAGAATAGCTCAAAGTACGATTTAAATGTAGATTTTAATCCTGTAAGCAGGCTGCTGAAAGGCAAAGTACAGGTTGTATATAGTAATAACAGTCCGGATACGTTGAAAGAAATCTGGTTTAAGCTTTATCCTAATCTTTACAAAAAAGGAACACCAAGGAAAGCCAAGTTTTCGGAATCTGATCTGGGCGATGGGGTTGCAATTGAAAAATTGGTGGCCAATGGAAAAGCGGTGACAGACTTTAAAATTGATGGTACCAATATGACCGTTAATGTTCCTGCCGTTTTGCCAGGAAAAACAATCAGTTTTACTATCAGTTATAGTTATACTTTAAATAAGGGATCGCATATGCGTACAGGTCAGGTAGATGAAGGTTCTCATTTTGTAGCCTATTTCTTCCCGCGAATTGCTGTATATGACGATGTTGATGGCTGGAATAAATATCCTTACACCGGTGCCGAAGAGTTTTATAATGATTTTGATCAGTTTAGTGCGGCGATTACCGTACCAGGCGGTTATGGCGTTTGGGCAACCGGCGATCTGAAAAATCCCTCTGAGGTTTTTCAAAAAGATGTAGTTTCAAGAATGTTGACCGCTGAAAAAAACGATGCCGTTATTGATGTGATTACGGATAAAGATCTGGCTGATAAAAAAGTAACGCAACCCAATGCTTTCAATACCTTTAAGTTTGAAGCTAAAAATGTAACCGATTTTGTATTTGCGCTGAGCGATCATTACCTGTGGAAATCGAGCAGTTTGGTTGTTGATCCCAAAACGAAAAGAAGAACCCGTGTAGATGCGGTTTTTAATCCAAAACATAAAGATTATTACGAGGTAATTGATTTTGCCCGTAAAACGGTAGAAGCCATGAGTTATACTTTTCCGAAATGGCCTTTTCCGTATAACCACGAAACTATATTTGATGGTTTAGACCAGATGGAGTATCCGATGATGGTGAACGACAACCCTGTTGATAACCGCACGGACGCCATTACCTTAACCGATCATGAAATTTTCCATACCATGTTTCCATTTTATATGGGCATAAACGAAACCAAATATGGCTGGATGGATGAGGGCTGGGCAACTATTGGCGAGTGGCTCATATCACCAATGATCGATTCTACCATCGTAGATGAGTACGGTGTTCAGCCTACGGCATCATCTTCCGGAGGGAAAGATGATACGCCGATTATGACCTTAACGCCTGATTTAAAAGGATCAGGCTCTTTTACTAACTCTTACCCTAAACCTGGTTTAGCTTATTTATATGTTAAAGATTACCTGGGTGATGAATTGTTTACCAAAGCTTTGCATACCTATATCCAAAACTGGAATGGTAAACACCCTATGCCCTATGATTTCTTTAATAGTATAAATGCTGGCAGTGGTAAAAATTTAAATTGGTTTTGGAAAACCTGGTTTTTTGAAGATGGTGTAACCGATATGGCCATAAAAGCTGTCGATCAAACTTCAGGCGGTTATACAGTTACTGTAGAAAACAAGAGTATTAAGCCTTTACCTATCGATTTAACGCTGACCTATGAGGATGGTTCCGTTGAAAAGAACCACAGTACAATAGGCATTTGGGAAAAAGGGGATAAACAAGTTAAGATAAACATAAAAACAGGTAAGAAATTATCAAAAGTAGTGATGGGAAATCCTCACACACCCGATAAGGTGAAAAGCGATAATAGTTTTTCGGTAAAATAGATACACCTAAGCAAGCCAGGTTGCTCTGACAATCTGTTTAGTTCAGCCTGACTTGCTTAATATGGTAAGTTTTATGCCGATCGCCATCCTGAACTATTGATGATGAATAGTTCGGTATAACACCTTAATTATTTAATGAGTTGTATTTTGTAAGCTGGAAAATAATTATCATTGCTTACCATGTAAAGCTTTTCAATAATTGACTGGGATATCATCAACCTATCAAAAGGATCATTATGGAAATGCTCTAGCTTTGAAAGTTGGATGATGTGATTAAGTGTAATAGGCAATATGTCAAATCCACTTTTTTCTATAATACTAAATATTTCCTCAATTGTTGAGTTTAAATTCAATCTCCCCAGTGCATATTTAATAGATAATTCCCAATAACTAGCTATACTGACAAAACACTTGTTTTTTGAATCTTCAATAAGCTCCTTGGTTTTTTCTGAAAGTTTATCGTCATTAGTGATAAACCAGATTACAATATGCGTGTCAAGTAAAAGATTCATTATAGATAATCTTCAAACCCTTCAATAGGATCATTAAAATTATCCTTTATGCTAATTAGACCTTTTCCTAAACCAGATACCCTCTTTTTGGATTTATCAACTGATTTCTCTTTCGCCATCAAAGAATCGATATAATCTGATACTCTTTTTTTTAATCCGGTAGGTAAGTCTGCCAATTTTGTATATAATTGAATGTCAGTCATAATATCAAATATAAAAAAGATTTGTGACTATTCAGGTTTCAAAAAATCGATATTTCTTTTCAAACCGGCAAATTTGGTGCGCTTCACTGCCGAGCCCTTAAAAACCTTTTTAAAAACATCATCCGTAATTTCGGTCAGGTCTTTTGCATTCAAATCAAGCAGTCCGTTTCCGGGTTTAAAGGCTTCCTCATTATGCGCTTTAGAGAAACGGTTCCAGGGACAAACATCCTGGCAGATATCGCACCCGAACATCCAGTTGCTCATTTTATTTTTAAATTCGCTGGGGATTTCATTTTTGAGCTCAATGGTAAGGTAAGAGATGCATTTCGTTCCATCTACAACCTGGGGTGCAATAATTGCATCGGTAGGGCAGGCATCTAAACAGCGGGTACAGCTTCCGCAGTAATCGGCATGGTATGGATGATCATACTCCAGTTCCAAATCAACAATTAACTCGGCCAGGAAGAAAAAAGAGCCAGTAGTTTTACTGATCAGGTTAGAGTTTTTACCAATCCACCCAATACCCGATTTTTTTGCCCAGGCACGGTCTAAAACCGGCGCAGAATCTACAAATGCCCTTCCGGAAACCTCTCCGATATTTTCTTCTATAAAATGAGTGAGTTCCTTTAATTTTTCCTTGATTACGGTATGGTAGTCCTGTCCATAGGCATACTTTGAAATTTTCGGCGCATTGGGGTCCGACTGTTTTTCTTCAGTGTAATAGTTTAGGGATAAGGAGATTACCGATTTAGCCCCATCAACCAGTAGCCTGGGGTCGAGGCGTTTATCAAAATAATTTTCCATGTATTTCATTTCGCCATGGTGATTTTGTTTCAACCATTTTTCTAACCTTGGTGCTTCTTCTTCAAGAAACTCAGCTTTTGAAATACCACAGGCCATAAAACCCAAACGAATGGCTTCATCTTTGATCAATTGGCTATATTTTGCAGAATTGTTATACACCGGAATGCAAAGATAAGGCTTATGATTTAAAACATTTTCATTAATCGCTTGTTCTGAATATAGGAACTAAATTAATTGATTATCGCTCTTCCTGATCAAGATTTTACTTCAATGGAAGGGCTTTTTAAAGATAAGATATGGAAAACATCGATCCACAACATACGGAATCAGGAGGAGCTCCTAAGCCGATTGAAAAAGATTACGAAAGTCATAAAGAAGACCCGGGACCGGCTAAACCAGCGGTTACCGAAAAAGATGAAAACGGCGCCGGACAGGCCTTGAAATGGGTATTGCCTCTAGCGGTAATTATTGGCCTGGTGATATGGTTTCTGATGAGAAAATAGTTACTTTAGATAAAAAATGAAATGCCGGTACATTAATTGACCGGCATTTTTTTATGGCTCTATTTTAAAAGCTTAACCTGGTAAAGATCTTTCCGTCTGTCTTTCATCACTTTTACCGTTCCATAATGATGTAGCTCTTCTAGTAAATGTAAATCAACATCTACAACCAGTACCATTTCGGTATTCGGAGTTGCCTCGGCTTTGATCGCATTGGTTGGAAAAGCAAAGTCGGATGGGGTAAAAACTGCTGACTGGGCAAACTGGATATCCATATTATTTACTTTGGGTAAATTGCCCACACAGCCTGCAATGGCCACGTAGCATTCGTTTTCTATCGCCCTTGCCTGAGCACAATGACGAACACGTGTGTAACCATTCTGGGTATCGGTTAAAAAGGGTACAAATAAAATCTGCATGCCCTGTTCGGCATAAATGCGGCTCAATTCCGGGAATTCTACATCATAACAGATTAAAATCCCTACTTTACCACAATCGGTATCGAAAACCTGCACTTTATCGCCACCAATCATACCATAATATTTTTGCTCATTGGGCGTAATGTGAATTTTTCTATACTCATCTATTTTCCCGGTGCGGTGACAGAGGTAAGTGGCATTGTATAGTTTACCATCCTCAATAAGCGGCATGCTGCCGGTAATGATGTTGGTATTGTAGCTCAGCGAATATTCATGCATTTTTTGTACAATCTCTTCTGTTTTTTCAGCAAGCTTGCGCATGGCCTCAATTTCAGGTAAGTGGTTGTATGGCTGCAACAAGGGTGTATTAAACAGTTCAGGAAACATCACGAAATCTGATTTGTAACCGCTTAAAGCATCTACAAAAAACTCTACCTGTTCGTAAAATGCCTCCATATTGGAGAACAAACGCATTTCCCATTGTACTAAACCTAAACGGATGGTCATCGCCGAACGGGCCGAGGCATCAATGCCCTGGTAATAAATATTATTCCACTCAATTAAGGTGGCATATTCTTTCGATTCTTTATCGCCCGGTAAATAATTCTTTAATACTTTCCTAACATGGAAATCATTAGAAATCTGAAAAGTAAGGGTAGGGTCGTAAATTTCTTTAGCTTTTACTTTATCAATGTATTGTCTTGGGCTAAGTTGCTCTGCATATTGATGGTATCCCGGAATTCTGCCACCAGCTATAATACTCTTTAGGTTTAAGCTTTCGCAAAGTTCTTTGCGGGCTTCATATAATCTTCTGCCCAAACGCAAACCACGAAAATCGGGATGCACGAAAATTTCTATGCCATAAAGCGTATCTCCATTGGGATCGTGTGTGGTAAAAGAGTAGTCGCCAGTAATTAATTTATAGGTGTGCCGGTCTCCGTACTCATCATAATTTACAATAATTGAAAGTGAGCAGGCCACAACTTTATCATCAACGGCAATACAAAGTTGTCCTTCAGGGAAAATATTTAAAAGTTTTGCGATACTCGATTTTGGCCAGATGGAACCGCCCATACTGTCGTAGGCCTGTAACATTGATTCTTTAAGATCAGCATAATCTTCGAGCGTTAGTTTACGTAATTCAATATTCATACGGTTTGATTTGTATTTAATGAACACAGAAGTTACCTTAATGTTTTCTTAAATCTGTTAAACAAGTTTTTCCAGATAGAGCTCGATATATCTCTTTTTGGAATAAATTATTTAGATTTAAGCGATGACAGAAAACGAAGTATCTTATATTATAAGAGGAAGTGTTTTTAACGGTTATAATACACTTGGTCCAGGATTACTTGAATCTGCTTATGAAGCTGCCTTAAAATATGAAATAGAAAAAGCAGGTTTGTTTGTTGAGAGACAGGTTTCTTTGCCGATGCAATACGAAGAAATCACTGTTGATGTAGGATATAGATTGGATCTTTTAGTAGAAAGAAAGGTTGTCGTTGAATTAAAATCAGTTGAATTTGTTATGAACTTCCATCATAAACAATTACTTACCTATTTTAAGTTGTCAGGGTACAAATTGGGATTATTAGTCAATTTTAATACCGATAATATTGCAGATAATATTTTCAGAAAAGCTATCGGTTAGACCTTTAAATACCTTCTCATTTTTCCCCACAGATGTAGCAGATCAGGCTCGCAGATTAAAATGATTTTTCTGGATCTGTAGCCAACATATCAAATCTGTGATGATCTGTGTTTTTTATCTGAGTTAATCTGTGGGAAAATATTTAATTAAAACAGTTTTCCTGCTTGCCCCGGATAATTTTTCTTTAAGTGTTTATACGCTGCTTCTGTAACTTCGCGTCCACGGGAAGTGCGCATAATATAACCTTCCTGTATTAAAAATGGCTCATAAACCTCTTCTATAGTACCTTCATCTTCTCCTACGGCAGTTGCAATGGTTTTTAAACCAACCGGGCCACCCTTAAATTTGTCGATAATGGTAAGCAAAATTCTGTTATCCATTTCATCCAAGCCATGCTCATCTACGTTCAATGCATCCAATGCATAACGGGCAATTTCGGTATCAATACTTCCATTTCCTTTAATCTGTGCGAAATCCCTTGTTCTTCGCAGAAGTGCATTGGCAATACGCGGTGTGCCACGGCTACGGCGTGCTATTTCGTAAGCACCCTCATCGCTTATTGGAGTTTTTAATATTTCAGACGACCTTAAAACAATCGTTGTTAATAATTTAGCGTCGTAATAAGCTAAGCGCGCATTAATTCCAAAACGTGCTCTTAACGGAGCGGTTAACAAGCCAGAACGGGTGGTAGCGCCAACCAGTGTAAAAGGATTAAGTGATATCTGCACTGAACGGGCATTAGGACCGGTTTCTAACATAATATCGATCTTAAAATCCTCCATGGCCGAATAGAGATATTCTTCTACCAGAGGCGATAAACGGTGAATTTCATCAATAAAAAGAATATCACCTTCATCAAGCCCGGTTAACAAGCCGGCTAAATCGCCAGGTTTATCCAAAACAGGGCCGGAGGTTACCTTAATACCGGTGGCCATTTCATTGGCTATGATATGTGAGAGGGTAGTTTTGCCCAATCCCGGAGGGCCATGTAAAAGCACATGGTCTAAAGCTTCTCCACGGAGTTTTGCCGCCTGAACAAAAACCTTCAGGTTTTCCATCACTTTTTCCTGCCCTGTAAAGTCTTCAAAAGCCTGCGGCCTTAAAACCCTTTCGATATCACGGTCGGTAGGGGTTAGCTTGCTTGCTTCAGGGTCCAGATGCTCATTCATACAGCAAATATAAAATTAAATGCTAAAAAAATTAGGATTTTTTAAATTTATCAGAAACAACGAGATCTTTTGACCCAGGAGTATATTTATAAAAACCTTCGCCACTTTTGGCACCCTTTTTACCTGCAGTAACCATATTTACCAATAAAGGACAAGGCGCATATTTAGGATTTCCAAAACCATCATGCAGTACCTTTAAAATTGCCAAACAAACATCCAGGCCTATAAAGTCTGCTAATTGCAGCGGACCCATAGGGTGGGCCATTCCCAGTTTCATTACCGTATCTATTTCATGAACACCTGCAACGCCTTCATATAAGGTATATATGGCTTCATTAATCATGGGCATTAAAATGCGGTTGGCTACAAAGCCAGGGTAATCATTTACTTCTACCGGTACTTTTTCTAAGCTTTGTGAAAGCGACATAATTGTACTGGTTGTTTCATCACTGGTAGCATAACCCCTTATTACCTCTACCAATTTCATCACCGGAACAGGGTTCATAAAGTGCATGCCGATTACCTTATCACCTCTACCAGTCACAGAGGCAATCTGCGTAATGGAAATAGAGGAGGTATTTGAAGCGAGAATAGCATGTGCTGGTGCATACGCATCTAAATCTTTAAAAATCTTTAATTTTAGGTCTATGTTTTCGGTAGCAGCTTCTACAATTAGATCGGAACCCTGAACGCCATCCTCTATTGAGATATACGTGGTGATGTTGTTTAGGGTGGCTGCTTTCTGACCCTCTGTTAAGGTTCCTTTGGCAACCTGCCTGTCTAAATTTTTGGTGATGGTCTGTATTGCCTTATCCAATGCAGGCTGATTGATATCAACCAGGTTTACTTTATAATTGAATTGTGCAAAGGTATGGGCAATGCCATTTCCCATGGTGCCAGATCCTATAACTGAGATTTGTTTCATCTTTTAATAAGATTAAAAAGAGAATTAACGGTAAAATATTAATTAAAATAAAGATCCTGTTGCACAGGCTTATGGTGCCAGCCTTGTTTTGGTCCAGGTTCCTTTAACTTTTTCGAAATTTATTCTGTCGTGCAGTCGGCTGCTTCTTCCTTGCCAAAATTCTATCCGGGTAGGTTTTACAATGTAACCACCCCAATGCGCAGGTTTGGCTATACCTTTACCGGCACTTTTAGCTTTTAATTCTTCGAATTTTTCTTCCAGAAATACCCTGTTTGGAATAACCTGGCTCTGTGGAGAGGCTACTGCTCCAATCTGACTATCAAGAGGCCTTGTATTGAAATATTCTTCAGAAGTTTCTTTATCGAGTTTTTCTACAGTTCCTTCAATTCTTACCTGTCTTTCCAGATCGGGCCAGAAAAATACCAATGCTGCAAAAGGATTTCTTTTCAACTCTTTTCCTTTTGCACTCAGGTAATTCGTAAAGAACCTGAATCCATTTGTATCAACACCCTTAAGTAAAACGATACGGGCATCTGGCCGGCCGGCTTTATCTGCCGTAGCCAAAGTCATTACATTGGGCTCGTAGATCTGGGCGTCAACTGCATCCTGAAACCATTTCTGAAACTGGACAACCGGATCCTGGTCAACGTCCGATTCATTCAGTGAAGCGCTTTTGTAATCTTGGCGCAGGTTTTGTAGAAATTCATTTGTAACTTGCATTTAACAAAAATAGGCATCTTTTACGGTGTAACAAATGATTATCATCATGCTGAACAATATAAAACCAAAAACCGGCCGCTTGCTTATCTCAGAACCCTTTATGGCCGATCCAAATTTTAAAAGATCTGTTGTGCTCCTGACCGAACATGGCGAAGATGGTACGGTGGGGTATATCCTCAACCAGGTAGGAAATTTGATCTTAAATGATGTGATCCAGGATTTATGGAACGCGCAAAATTATATCTATTTCGGCGGACCTGTTGCTGCTGATACCTTGCATTTTATCCACAGAAGCTACGATAAACTCCAAAGCGGCGAAGATATCGGAAATGGTTTGTACTGGGGTGGAAACTTTGAAACGCTCAAAATCCTTATTAATAACAACGCGATCAATGCTGATGAAATTAAATTTTTTATGGGTTATTCGGGATGGGATAAGGGCCAGTTAGACCGCGAAATAGAACAAAATGCCTGGATGGTGAGCGATAAATTTAACCCTGATCTTATTTTCAGTAACGATGACGAAAAGTTATGGAGAGATGTTATCGTAAACCTGGGACCTAAATATGCGCATATCAGTAATTTTCCGGCAGATCCGAGTTTGAACTGATCAGTTTTTAGTTGACAATTAGTAGTTGACAGTTGCAATCGAATCATGTTTTTAAAATAAAACGATAAATATTTATTGTTTTATTTTAAATTATTTGATATATTTGTTTCATACTCAAATGAATTGATGATGAAACTCTCAGAAAGCAAAGTAATTAAAGCCTTAAATGGATTGGCAACTGTGGTATTGGTTTTATACGTTATAATCCTGTTGATTAAGTTATTTAGCTCAGGTGTACCAAGTGCTACTCAAGGCATCAAATGGTATGAGGTATACAACGTAAAAGCAGAGCCTTCAATAAAAAATATGGTTGTATCTAGAAATGAAGGATTAGACAAATGGTTTAATAATAAGGTTTTAGTAAGTGAAACCAGGAGGGCGATGGTGCAATTAAGGTTTAAAACTTATACTGAGTTATTTTCTTTGCCTGCAATCGGTTTTCAATTGGTTTATTTAATTTATTTTCTCAGTATAGGATTTATAATTCTTTCTGTTAAACGGTTTTTTAAATCCCTTACTGTAAATGAGGTATTTACCAGGAAAAACACATCAATTATTATGTGGTGCAGTGTAATATTAATCTGTTTGCCTGTTATAAGGTGGCTTACTCAAGAATTATTTATTAATTGTATCCTCAATTTAAACCTGAACGATTCGGGTTATTATCTGAGGAATGGAGTAGGATTACTGGATACCGAAACAATTATCGGCTTAGTTTTAATGGCATTTGGTCTTGCTTTTAAAGTTGGCGTTGATATCAAACAAGAAAATGAATCATTTGTATAAAGCTGATTATGCCTATCGTTATTAATTTAGATATCATGTTAGCCAAACGAAAGATGTCGTTAACCGAGCTCTCAGAGAAAGTTGGTTTAACGATTGTAAATCTATCGATATTAAAAACCGGAAAGGCAAAAGGAGTAAGGTTCGATACTTTAGAAGCAATCTGTAAGGTTTTAGATTGCAAACCAGGCGATATTATAGATATCGAATAATAATATTGGTGATATCGTAAGTATAGAATTGTCATCCTGAGCCTGTCGAAGGATCTGCTGTAATACTATTTAGGCGTTTCGACAGGCTCAACGTGACAAGCTTTAAGAAAAAGCTTTAATAAAATTGTTCTTATATAGACTAAAGACTATCAGCGCTTTCTTCAACTTTTCTTCTCAGTTCATCTTTATAAGCCTGCATTTTAACCGTTAAAGTGTCATCAGCTGTGGCCAGGATTTGAGTAGCTAATAAACCTGCATTTTTAGCAGCATTTAAAGCAACCGTTGCAACGGGAATGCCGTTTGGCATCTGTAAAATCGATAAAATACTATCCCAGCCATCAATAGAGTTTGATGATTTAACGGGAACACCAATAACAGGTAATGTGGTGATAGAAGCTACCATACCTGGCAAATGAGCAGCACCACCGGCACCGGCAATAATTACTTTAAGGCCACGGCCTTGTGCATCTTTAGCGTAATTAAACATGCGTTCGGGTGTTCTGTGGGCAGAAACAACCGTAATTTCGTAGTTTATTCCAAATTCTTTTAATACATCAGCAGCATCCTGCATTACAGGCAGATCTGATTTACTGCCCATTATAATTCCAACCAATGCCGAATTTGAATTTACTTGACTCATATTTATTTGATTTCTTTTTTAATTTCCTTTTAAAATTTTACATTTCCAGTTAGCTCTGGTTTCTTTTCAGGGCAGGTGGGGTTTAAGCGATTACTTTTAATGTTTTTTGTACAAATCGTGCTTTTTCGATTGCTTTTTCCCTGTCGATATCTACGATGGTTACATGGCCCATTTTGCGGAAGGGCTTTGTGTATTTTTTACCATATAAGTGAACATAAACACCATCAATAGACAGTACTTTCTCTAAATTTTCATATTTAGCGACACCTTCATAGCCTTTTTCGCCAAGCAGATTAATCATAATGGCATTGGTAATGCTACTGGTATCGCCCAACGGTAAATTATAGATGGAGCGTAAATGCTGCTCAAATTGAGAAACATAATTGCCTTCGATGGTTTGGTGACCACTATTGTGCGGGCGGGGAGCAACCTCATTAACCAATAATTCTCCATCTTTGCAAACAAACATCTCAACGGCTAAAATGCCGGTAATGTTCATGGCCGAAGCAATATTTTTGGCAATATTTTCTGCCTTTTGTTGCAAACTTTCTGCAAAAGTTGAAGGAGAGATCAGAAATTCGACCAGGTTGGCTTCCGGGTTAAATTCCATCTCTACCATCGGGAAGGTTTTCATATCGCCATTGGAATTGCGCGCCACAATTACAGCAACTTCTTTATCAAAATCGACCAATTTTTCAATAATACAAGGGGCATCAAAAGCATTGTCGAGATCTTTTGCGCTATTGATTTTCATTACGCCTTTACCGTCGTAACCATCTTTTCTCAGTTTCAAAATATATGGAAAATGGAAAGGACTGTTCTCCATATCTTCCCTGGTATTTACAATCTGGAAAGGAGAGGTGGGAATATCATTTTCTTTAAAAAACTGCTTCTGTACACCTTTATCCTGAATTAAGCGGATAACTCTCGATTGGGGAAAAACTTTTTTACCCTCTTTTTCGAGCTGTTCAAGCGCATCAATATTTACTTTTTCAATTTCAATGGTGATGATATCAGCTTTCTTTCCGAAGTTATAAACGGTATCAAAATCGGTAATGGAACCATTTTCGAAGTAATTTGAGATATGTTTACAGGGCGCATCAGGATCCGGGTCTAAAACTAATGTGGTTACATTGTAATTGATTGCCTGTTGAATGAGCATTCTGCCCAATTGCCCACCACCTAAAATACCTAATTTTAATTCGCTAATCTGTTTTGCCATGCGCTTGAAAATAATGCTACTTTTGTGCAAAAGTAACCATAATAAATTTATTGATGAATGCTGATGCAATAATTATTGGGGCTGGTGCTTGCGGATTGATGTGTGCGGTACAGGCAGGATATTTGGGAAAGAAGGTAATTGTACTTGAGAAAAACGAAAAACCCGGTGCCAAAATTTTAATTTCAGGAGGAGGTCGCTGCAACTATACGAACCAATTTGCATCAGCTGAGCAGTTTATATCTGCCAATCCGCATTTTGTAAAATCGGCCTTTACCCAGTGGACGGTTAACGATACCATTAGCTTTTTTGAAACCTATGGCATTCAGGGCAAAGAAAAAACCCTGGGGCAATTGTTCCCTGATGATAAAAATGCGAAAGACGTAGTGCAGGTTTTTACTTCAGTTTGTGAAGATTTTGGTCAGGAAATTAGGTGCAGTGCTGATGTAAAGGATATTGAAATACTACCTGCTGGCTTTAAAGTAACTTATGAGAAAAATGGAAAAACAGTTGTTTTAACTTCCGAAAAGCTCGTTATTGCTACAGGCGGTCTCCCTATTCCAAAAATGGGCGCTACTGATTTTGCCTTGCGTTTTGCCAGAAAACAGGGTCTAAAAATAATCGAAACCGCTCCGGCACTGGTTCCCTTAACCATTACCGGAAAGGATGAAGAGTGGTTTGCACGGCTTTCGGGAAATTCTGTTTTTTGCGAAGTAAGCAATGATGAGATTTCTTTCGAAGAAAATATCCTTTTTACCCATTGGGGATTAAGCGGTCCAGCTATTTTGCAGATTTCTTCATTTTGGAGAAGGGGAGAAACCATCAACCTGAATCTGTTGCCCCAACAAGATATAGTTGCATTACTGGATGAAGAAAGGAAAACAAACGGCAAAACATTATTGTCGACCTTGCTGAACCGGATTTATACCAGAAAGTTCACTGAAGCTTTAGACAAATTTTTGCCTTTAAATAAACCCGTTGCTGCATTAACTAAAAATGAAATCGATTTAATTGAACAAACAATCCACCAGTTTAAAGTTAAACCTGCTGGCGATAAAGGTTACGATAAGGCCGAGGTAATGCGTGGTGGAATAGATACCAACGAAATTTCCTCTAAAACGCTGGAATGTAAAAAAATCCCGAACCTGTTTTTTGGTGGCGAATGTTTGGATGTTACAGGCTGGCTGGGTGGCTATAACTTTCAATGGGCCTGGGCCAGTGCTTTTGTGATAGCGCAGAATCTATAAAACCTATCAGGTTTTCAAAACCTGATAGGTTTGAAGATTGTTCCTTTACAAATAAACATCAGGCAGTATTTCCCATGCCCAGGGTTTTTTAAATGTTTTAAAAGTCCTCAGCTGTGAAAAGTATAAAACCTCACTGGTTTTCTTATTGGCAATATCCCTTCTGTGCAAATTACCAACGGTGGTAAATAATTCACGGGTTTTAAAATCATAAATCCTTTCGGTCATATCACCATTATTTTGATTATAATAAAGATTAATTGCACTGGTTAAAAACCAATCTTTGTTTTCGAATTTAAAAGTATAACCCAATTCCCAGCGCCATTCAGAACCTCCCTGAAAGCGCAGATAAAGTTGTTGGTCTTTAATCGCAATCTGTTGCAGTGGGTCGCCCAGTTTACCACCTTCTTCTGAGCGTAAGATAAAATCGTTGTTTTGTGTAGACAAACTAAAAATACCTGTCGATTTATCCCTGAAAAATATGGCCAAAATTCTCGGTTTTTGTGTTTCCTTTATAATGGCACTGCTATTGTCGCCATAAACCCGTGCCTCATCAATCGTTTTGTCATATTCAAAAACCACGGCTAAATCAGCTGAACCATCATTGTTCAGGTCGCCGTTAACCTGATCAATCACTTTCCAGTTGGCTGGAGTAAGCTGCTCCACAGAAGTACCTTGCACTTTAATTTTAGGGAATATAAATGTTTTTTGCGCAAAGCTGATTTGCGTCCAGAGCATCAGAATATAAAAATAAAAAACTTTCATGCAGGCCAAAAAAGGTATTGATGTAAGGATAAAACGTGTTAATCGGGCTTTTAGTTTGTTATTGAGTTCAAAGGCGATTAACAGTGATGGAATCACAGAAAATTGTCGCAGTTCATTTTCTGTTAGCGCAATAGTGTTAAAATTACACCGCTAAAACTTATAAAAATCCCGTACTTTTGCAGAAAAAAATCCTTTTGAAAACCGAAATCTTTGCCATTACACCGCCATTTACCCAGCTGAATACCCCATATCCAGCAACGGCATATATAAAAGGTTTTCTGAATACCAAAAATATCAGCTCATCGCAGGCTGATCTGGGAATTGAGGTTATTTTAGAGCTGTTTTCTAAAAAAGGATTGCAGGACCTATTCTGTCATACTGTGCGGAGTAGAAGTGAAGACAATGAAAAACCAAAAAGCGATAATGCCAGGCGTATTTTTGCTTTACAGGATGAGTATTTAAAAACTATCGATGCCGTAATCGCCTTCCTTCAGGGGAAAAACCCAACACTGGCCTTACAAATCTGTAGTGATGATTTTTTGCCTCAGGCTTCTCGTTTTTCGCAATTAGAAGAGCTCGACTGGGCTTTTGGAGCCATGGGTACACAGGATAAAGCAAAACACTTGGCCACACTTTATCTCGAAGATATATCCGATTATATCGTAGAGTGCATTGATGAAAATTTTGGTTTTAGCCGCTATGCCGAGCGTTTAGGCAGAAGCGCGAACTCTTTTGATGAGTTATATGAAACCTTATTAAAAGAACCTACTTATATCGATCATATCCTGATTTCGGTTTTAAAAGAAAAAATTGAGACGGTACAGCCCAAATTATTTTTGATTTCAGTTCCTTTTCCGGGCAATTTGTACAGTGCTTTCCGTTGCGCACAATGGATAAAAGCCAATCATCCCGAAATCGCGGTTTCTATGGGAGGTGGTTTTCCAAATACAGAATTAAGGTCGCTGTCGGATGCGCGGGTTTTTGAGTTTTTTGACTACATCACCCTGGACGATGGCGAGCTTCCTATCGAATTGTTGCACCATAACATCACACATCCCATCCCGAAAGAAGCCCATTTTTATAAAAGGACCTTCCTGCTTGAAAATGGTAAAGTGGTTTACCGCAACGATGCTTTCAGAAACGATTACAAACAAGCAGATATAGGTACGCCAGATTACACAGGGCTACTTTTGGATAAGTATATTTCAGTAATTGAAATTGTTAACCCCATGCACCGCATGTGGAGCGACGGACGTTGGAATAAACTTACGATGGCACATGGTTGCTATTGGGGCAAATGTACCTTTTGCGATATTTCATTGGATTATATCAAAGTTTACGAACCTGTTGCTGCCAAACTAATTGTTGACCGCATGGAGGATTTATACGCCAAAACCGGGCAAAATGGATTCCATTTTGTGGATGAAGCGGCCCCACCTGCACTGATGCGTGAAGTGGCTTTAGAAATTATCAGAAGGAAATTGGCGGTTACCTGGTGGACAAATATCCGGTTTGAAAAAAGCTTTAGTCGTGATTTATGTTTGTTGCTCAAGGTTTCCGGTTGCATTGCTGTTTCAGGTGGCCTGGAAGTAGCATCGGATCGTTTGTTAAAACTGATTGATAAAGGTGTTACGGTAGAACAGGTAGCTCGGGTAACCCGTAATTTCACCGAAGCCGGGATTATGGTACACGCTTATTTAATGTATGGTTATCCTACCCAAACGGTACAAGAAACAGTCGATAGTTTAGAAATGGTTCGTCAATTGTTCGAATTAGGCATACTGCAATCGGGCTTTTGGCACCAGTTTGCCATGACCGCGCATAGTCCGGTTGGGATGTACCCAGAAAAATTCGGTGTGGTTAAAGAAACGGAAACCATTGGGACTTTTGCCAACAACGATATTAATTATACCGATAAAACAGGGATTGACCACAATAAATTCAGTTATGGGCTGAAAAAATCACTATTCAATTTTATGCACGGTATCTGTTTTGATTACGAACTACAGGATTGGTTTGATTTTAAGATCCCCAGGACGAAAATTCCTGCTGATTTTATCGAAAGGGCATTAGATGAAGACGATCATTTTAACACGAAACCTACCGCGAAAGTAGTATGGGTAGGGGGAAAACCCATTTCTGATTATTTTACGAAGTCGAAAAAAGGAAATACCTGGGAAATGGCTTCACTCACATTCCACGATAAAAAGGAAACTTTTACGGTTCAAACGAATAAAAAAGAAGGCGAATGGTTAATCACCCTTTTAGATAAAATTTCGATCTCGAATGAAAAAGTACATACTTTTCAAGAGATTAAGGCCGATTTTGAAACAACATTGGAGAATTTTGAACTTTTTTGGTATTCTAAAACTATCAATACGTTAAGAGCATATGGCTTGTTGGTTTTGTGAGTACTTCTCAAAAAATTAGGTTGACTGTCGTCCTTTATTTTTAATAACGCCCTTTTCATATTAAAGATTCTTCACTGCGTTCAGAATGACAAGAATGGGAGCTTTATTCGGGCTAACTATTTCCAGTTAATTATATAAGTAATGCTTTTTTTCATCTAAAAATGTCTAACGAAATAGCCTTCATCTCGCATTTACGTCACCCTGAACTCGATTCAGGGTCTATTTGGGGTAAAAATACAGGTTCCAATTTGAGAGCTCAGTTAAGTGTCGTTCTTAAATCTACCCTTTAAAAGATTCTTCACTGCGTTCAAGAATGACAGGTATGAGAGCTTTGAAAAGGTAACAAGTTGTATCAAAACTTACGCAGGTATCAATCACTACATCTTCATTTTAAAATGCGTCAGAAAGTAAATGATGCAAATGAGTACAATCGAGTTTACGATAAGCAGCAACCAGGCAATAACAGATTTTCGGTTTTTCATTACGGCAATGAAAGAAGTAATATATGCCATTGCAATCAGTGCTAGAAACAGGTTTACCGTTTGGATGCCCAAAATGTAATAGTCGCTATACGAGAAAACCAGTACGCTTAGTAGTAGGAATACAAGTGACGAAGCAAGGTATAGTTTGTTGGGTTTCATCATATTTATTTACTACAGCTTTATGTTCTTATAGGAATTTAAAATGGCAAATATTCGGTTTTGAGATTTAAAATTACCAGGTTAATATTTTTAACCCTGGAATTTCTTGAAAGTGCTTATCCCGCGTGCTTAGCTTAAGTTTATATTGTATCGCAGACCATAGCAGAGCTCTCCAATAGCAATTGAAGATAAATAGGCCACAGATTTATCAATGTTGCTTGCTACACTAACATCTCCTTTAAACGAGGCAGAAATGATATTGGTATCTAATAATACCTTATTTCCAGCCATCTAGGTCAATATTTTCACAATCCTGTTCAACAGCTTTATCAATTAGATCCATGTCAGACTTTGAGATTAGGCCTATAAAATCATGCGCTGATTTTTTTTTATCGGTTGATACTGATTTTTTTAAAACCTTTACAATATTCAGGTCTTCTAAATCTTTAAGAAGCTGGTACGCTTTATTGTTATTGATCTGTAATAGTACGGTTTCCATAAATCAAATTTACTCAAAATTATAATATTATATCTAAAAATTAGTCACAATGCGGAACCGTAAAAGTCCAGGTTTCTGATTCTCCGGTTGGAATGATATAACCATTTCCCTTAGTATTCTCGAACCACAATTTGCCGCGGAGTTTTTCCCTTGTACCTACTTCGTTTAGGGTAGCGCTGTCATAAAGACGGCCATTGATCATCACATATTTGATTTTCTCCGAATTTCTAATATCATCTAAAGGATTAGCATCCATAATTACCATATCTGCTAATTTACCCACTTCCAATGAACCGATTTCTTTGTTCATGCCTAAATAGCTCGCACCATTTAATGTTGCTGCCCTAATGGCCTGCAGCGGGCTAAAACCACCCTGAACCAGCATCCACAACTCCCAGTGCGCCCCTAAACCCTGGATCTGTCCGTGTGCGCCTAGGTTAACTTTGGTACCCCCATCTGCAATCTGTTTAGCTGCCTTGGCAATATCAATGTGGTTATAATCGCTGTATTCAGAAGTAGTCCTGCGTCTTGCTCTCGCATCAATAATAGAGCGGGGCGTGTAGGTCATCAGCTTCTCGTTTTCCCAAACATTGGTCCTGTCATACCAATAATTTTCGCCCCACTGGCCTCCATAAGCCACAATTAAAGTAGGGGTATAAGCCACTTCGGTACTATTCCAAAGTGTGGTTACATCTTTATAAACCGGTAAAACCGGGATACTGTGCTCAATTCCGGTGTGGCCATCGGCAACCATATTCATGTTGGTGAAAAAAGTAGAGCCTCCTTCAGGTACAACTTCCATTTTCAACTGTCTGGCGGCTTCTAAAATCTGCTGGCGCTGTTCTCTACGTGGTTGATTGTATGATTTTACCGAAAATGCTCCGACTGCTTTTAACCTGCGTAAATGGGCCAGTGCATCATCCAAACTGTTAATCACTACTTTAAAATCGCCATCGGCACCATATAAAATAGAACCAGTAGAATAAACTCTTGGTCCGATCATTCTGCCTGCCTTAAGCATTTCGCTTTGGCTAAAAACCATTTCTGTATTGCTTGATGGATCGTGCGAAGTAGTTACGCCAAAGGCTAAATTGGCCATATAACTCCAGTCACTTTGAGGTGTAATCCCATCCGGGCTGGTGCGTAAATGCGCATGAACATCAACAATACCCGGCATAATGGTTTTGCCGTTAACATCAATTACTTTAGCATTGCCAGGGATGGTTACCGCATCAGATTTTCCGATTGCCGTAATTTTATTCCCATCGGTAAGAATAGTCCCATTTTCAATTACTTCATCACCCTTCATAGAAATGATTCTGGCCCCCTTTAAAGCCACAATCCCGGTAGGAACATCAGCTTTTAAAACCAGATTAATATCGATAGAGGATGCCTCTGTTTTTGGAGTGGTTCCATCAAAATTGAAAGCATTGTTTACATTGATGGTGAAATATTTTGGCCCTAATGTCCAATGTAAGGTTTTACTATCGGCGCTCCATTGGATATAGGTTCCGCCATCAGTAGTTACTTTGGTAACCGGGATGGCTTTATTTCCGGCAGAAGCATCCTGGGCAGTCCCAATATTGATCATTGGGGTGATGTAAACATTAAAAAGCTCGTTAAAGGCCAGCCATTTATTGTCCGGACTGATAACAAACTGGTTTGCATATTGCGAAGTAAAATGTGTTCTTTCATTTGCACCGTTTAAATCGATGCTTTTTAGTGCCTTTTTACCATCTGCATAACTTTGAAAATAAATGCGGGTATCGGTATTGTTAAACTGGGGGCGGATGCCGTTATCAGAAACCAAAGTTTTCGCACCTCCAGTGGCCGGCATAATAAAAATTCCCGTTCCGCGGCCATAATTATAACCCAAAACATCATTTCCGCTTCCTTTTCTGAAAACAATCCGGTCACCTTTGGTCGAATATTGTGGGGAGTAATAAAAACCTTTTTCATCGCTCAGGGTGATGGTTTTACCTGATTTTAGATCAGTTCTTTTAATTGCTCCGCGCAATTCATCACTCCAGGTAGTATAAACTACATATTTCCCATCCGGACTAAAAGCTGGTTCGAATTCGAAATCTAAGCCATTGGTTAGCCTCTCGGGTACTCCTATTGGTAATTCCTGCTTATATAGATACCCTGCAGCATTAAAAACGATTGTTTTCCCATCAGGAGAGGTAGTAAGTTGCCTCAACATTTTGGCTGGAAATTCGTTGCTGAAAACCTGCTGCTCAAAATGTAAGGCCTGCTGTACAGTTTGAATGGTATTGGCCTGAAAAGGAATAATAGTATTGATCAGTGTGCTGATTTCCGTTTTCCTGATTTTTCCTTTTGCATAAAAAACGATGCTTTTGCTGTCTGGGGTCCACGCAAAATTTGGGTAAACGCCAAAAATTGCCCAGGTTTCCTGCTGATCATGCGATAAATCTTCATTTACAGGCCATTCTTCGCCAGTTTTAAGATTTTGTACATACAAAGTAGATTTTAAACGCACACGTTTTACAAAAGCGATCATGTTTCCGTCAGGAGAAACCTGTGGGCGGCAGGCGCCGCCCTGCTCATTAATCAGGGTGGTTAATTTTCCTGTTGTTAAATCAAGCTGACGTATAGCATAAATAGTTCCGTTAGGATCTTTGCTGTATTCGAAATTTGGCCCCGGACTAACATCCTCACTAAAATAGACGTACCTTCCATCTGGCGAAACATTCGGCTCACCAGCATCCTGTTGATCATTTTTTCGCTTGGTTAATTGTACACCATCGCCACCATTTATGCTGTACATCCACATTTCACCGGCGCCTAATGACCGGCTAGCCGTAAAATGCTTTCTGGCTACCAGGTATTCGCTATTTGGCATCCAGGTAGCATTATTCAATAACCTGAAATTCTCTTTGGTAACCTGTTTTTTGCCCGACCCATCACGGTTCATGATCCAGATATTATCACCTCCGCTTTTATCACTTGTGTAAGAGATGTATTTCCCATTCGGACTAAACCTCGGCTGTACATCCCAGGCAGCACCTCCGCTGATCAGTTTGGCCATGCCACCGGTAATTGGCATCACATAGATATCGCCCAGTAAATCAAAAACAATTTCTTGTCCATCGGCGCTCACATCAAGGTTCATCCAGGTGCCTTCATCTGTATTTAAGGTGAAGTTTTTTGTGGTACCTTGATATTTTTCGATGTCCCATTTTTTTTCCTGGGCATAAGAACTGAAAAATAATAATGAAAGAGCGGATAGAAAATAGAGGTGTTTCATTAAAGTTTGATTAATTGTGCTGCAATTTAGCAATATCAACACCTTTTTTATAGTTTTGATACCGCCGATTTATGACAGCAATAGAGATTTTACAAAAATATTGGGGATACCAGGCTTTCAGGCCGCTACAGGAAGATATTATTGCCTCGGTTTTAGAAGGGAAAGATAGCTTAGCACTTTTACCCACTGGAGGTGGCAAATCGATTTGTTTTCAGGTACCTGCAATGGTAAAAGAAGGCATTTGCATTGTGGTTTCGCCCCTTATTGCCCTGATGAAAGATCAGGTAGAAAATCTAAAATCGAAAGGGATCGAAGCTATCGCAATTTACGCAGGAATGGGGAAACGCGAAATCGACATTCTGCTCGATAATTGTATCTACGGTAAAATTAAATTCCTTTATTTATCTCCCGAACGTTTATTAGCCGATTTGGTGCGTGTGCGCATTTCGTATATGAATGTGAACCTGATAGCGGTTGATGAGGCACACTGTATTTCGCAATGGGGTTACGATTTCCGCCCACCGTACTTACAGATAGCCAAACTACGCGAAATTTTACCGGATGTTCCTGTTTTAGCACTTACCGCCACTGCAACTGATTTTGTGAGGAAAGATATTATAGAGAAACTGGAAATGAAAGCCCCAGAGGTTTTTGTTAAAAGTTTCGCCAGGGACAATTTAAGCTACGTAGTTTTCGGCAATGAAGATAAATATAAAAAACTGATCGATATCTGCCAGAATGTGAGGGGAACAGGATTGGTTTATGTGCGTAACCGTAGGGAAACTGCCGAAGTGGCCAATTTCATTAACCGAAATGGTATCAAGGCTGATTTTTACCATGCCGGATTGGAAAGGGATGTTCGTTTCTTGAAACAGGAAGAGTGGAAGAACAATAAAACCCGGATCATGGTAGCTACCAATGCTTTCGGAATGGGCATCGATAAAGCTGATGTCCGTTTTGTGGTGCATCTTGATCTACCCGAGAGTCTGGAAGCTTATTATCAGGAAGCAGGAAGGGCAGGACGTGATGAAAAAAGGAGCTATGCGGTGCTACTGGCCAATCAATCTGATATTCTTGGTCTGGAATCCCGGTATTTAGACAGCTTTCCTTCTCCGGATGAGATCAGGAAAACCTATCATTACCTTGGCAATTACTTCCAATTGGCCTTTGGCGCAGGAGAGGGTTTAACCTTCGATTTTGATATCGCCGATTTCTGCAAACGATTTGATATAAGTGTATTAAAAACCATTTCTGCGCTTAAATTTTTAGAGCACGATGGCTACTTAACCCTGTCTGAAAGTGTTTTTTTGCCTTCAAGGATGATGTTCATCGCCAGTCATGAAGATATTTACCGTTTCCAGATCGAGAACAGGGTTTACGATGGTGTTATCAAAACTATCCTGCGCTCGCATGGAGGTGCTTTTGATGGTTTTGTGAAAATAAATGAAGCTGATCTTGCCAAAAAAACCGGACACTCTTACAAAGAAATTATTGCGCTGCTTAATAAATTACAAAGCATTGAACTGCTCACCTATACACCGCAAACGGATCAACCACAATTGCAATACGTTAGGCCAAGGGTAGATATGGATCATTTTGATCTTGATGTGAAATACCTCCGACTGAGAAAAGAGATTTTACACAAGCAGGTTAATGCGGTGGTGGCTTATACCACATCAAATGTTTGCAGAAGCATTCAGTTGCTTAATTATTTTGACGAGCATCATGCCGCAAAATGCGGTGTCTGCGATGTTTGCCTGGCCGAAAAAAGAGCGGAAAACCAGGGTAAAACAAGAGAGGAAATCGAATTCGAAATTTTCTCTTTACTTCAGCAGCAACCTTTAAGCCTTGATGATCTGGTTATCAATATTAAAAATGGAACCGGAACTGAAAGAATTGATGCCATTAGAGAATTATTAGATGCGGGTAAGATTAAAACTGATGGGAGGAAGTATTATATTTAGATGTGAGATGTGAGATGTGAGATGTGAGATGTGAGATGTGAGATGTGAGATGTGAGATGTGAGAAAAATGACCTGATAAGTTAGCAATAAAATATTAGTTTTGTAATGAACTATTTCTGTATAATCAAACAATCAATAATCTTTCCGCTAAGCGAAAAAAATGATAGAAAAAGACAATAAGAAAACCATACGCTCATGGGCTTTCTTCGATTGGGCAAATTCTGCCTACAACCTGGTCATCACCTCAACAATTTTTCCCGTTTATTACGTAGCCATCACTACAACAAAGGAACATGGGGATGAAGTTACCTTTTTCGGAAAAACTTTTATTAATACGGTTTTATCTAATTATGCACTATCATTCGCTTATCTGATTATGGTGGTTTTGCTGCCAATATTGTCATCTTATGCCGATGCTAAGGGGAAAAGGAAGTTTTTTATGCAATTGTTCACCTATATTGGTTCAATTGCCTGCATGGGATTGTTTTTCTTTAAACTTGAAACTTTAGAAGCAGGAATTATCTGTTTTATTCTGGCTGCCATGGGTTATGTGGGGGGAGTAATGTTTAACAATTCCTACCTGCCAATTATTGCTTCTACCGAAAATCAGGATAAGGTGAGCGCCCAGGGCTTTTCTTATGGCTATGTTGGAAGTGTTTTATTACAGCTAATCTGCTTTGTTTTTGTATTGAAACCCGAACTGTTCGGCATAACGGATAAATCGCTTCCTGCACAGATCTCATTTTTGCTCGTAGGCATCTGGTGGTTTTTATTTGCCCAGATTCCGTTTAAGGTTTTACCCAAAGATTTACCCAATACCTCGGCAGCAGGCAAAGGGATTATAAAAAGTAGTTTTGGCGAATTTGTAAAAGTATGGAAGCAGCTAAAGCAAATGAGTTTTTTAAAAACCTATCTCCTTGCTTTTTTCTTTTATTCAATGGGCGTACAAACCATTATGCTGGCAGCGGCCGGTTTTGGTGCAAAGGTTTTGAAATTAGAATCGGGAAGCTTGATTGCAGTGATATTGATCATCCAGCTGGTTGCCATCTTAGGTGCCTGGCTGATGTCGCTTTTGGCAAAGAAACTGGGTAATATCAATGTATTGATTATAGTGGTATTAATCTGGATAGGGTGTTGCATTTATGGCTATACCATCACTAATGCAACGCAGTTTTATGCATTAGCGGCAATAGTAGGATTAATAATGGGAGGCATACAGTCGTTATCGCGCTCTACCTACTCAAAGAATATTCCTGAAAACACTACAGATACCGCATCGTTTTTTAGTTTTTATGATGCTACCGAGAAATTGGCTATTGTTATCGGTTTATTTAGTTTTGCTCTTATAGAGGGTATTACACATAACATGCGTCAATCAATTATTGCTTTGGCATCATTTTTTATAGTTGGATTGATCTTTTTGGTAATCTTAAGGAAAACCGAACGTAAAGAACCGGCAAAATTGTAAGTTTGCAGTCGTTTAGCATATGATGAAAGTAGAATTATTTGTTCCCTGTTTTGTAGACCAGTTATATCCTGAAACTGCTTTTAACACTTTAAAGTTATTGGAAAAATCGGGATGCGATGTTGCCTATAATTCAAAACAGACCTGTTGCGGACAACCGGCATACAATGCGGGTTATTGGGATGAGGCGAAAGAAGTGGGTACAAAATTTCTGAACGATTTTACTGAAAATACTTATGTGGTGGCACCATCGGCATCGTGTGTAGGGATGGTAAAAGGTGGTTTCAACGATCTTTTTACCAATACTATTGTACACAACAAATGCCGGAGTTTGCAATCTAACATCTGGGAGCTTTCTGATTTCCTGGTAAATGTGGCCAAAAAGGATTATTTCGGCGCCGAACTGGAAGGTAAAGCTGTTTATCATGATTCATGCAGTGCTTTACGAGAATGCAAAATCAAAGATGAACCCCGCCAGCTTTTATCAAAAGTACATGGTTTGGAAATGATCGAAATGGAAGACACTGACATGTGCTGCGGTTTTGGCGGTACTTTTGCCGTAAAATTCGACGCTATTTCTTCAGCCATGGCCGAACAGAAAGTTAACCATGCATTGGCTCAACAAGCCGATTATATTATTTCTACTGATTTATCGTGTCTTTTACACCTTCAGGGGTATATCGATAAAAATAACCTGCCAATAAAAACCATGCACATTGCCGATGTACTTTGTAATGGCTGGCTGGAGAGTACAGAGTATTAACCCGAGCCCCTAAAGGGGAGAAGATATTTAAACCTAACAGGTTTCAGAAACCTGTTAGGTTTTCTTGCAAGAGCACAGTTAAACCCGACCGACAGTATTATCCCGCTTTAAGGAGTAATTTAATTTAATAAATTTTTATGGGGATTAAGCAAAGGGCGGGACTATAGCAACAGAAGAACTACAGGTATTGCTTTCCTGAAAGAAAAGATTAATTTATTGGATGAACTGATCAATGATCTGAAATACAACCAGGATTGTAATATTTAAATTACTTTTAGTACAAATGTGTCTTTAAAGAATCTAATTACAATCTTTAACATGTTTTATATTGCAATCTACAATATCTTTGTTAAACCTTTTAAAGGCTTTTATATCTAACGTACAAAACGAAATCATAATGAAAAAAATATTCATCGCGTTAATGGGGGCAATGTCTATTGCAGCTGTTGCAAATGCACAGAAAAAAACTTCAGGCGCAATACAGTTCGAAAATACGATCGATCCGGCTGCTATGGCGTCGGCTAGCGGTATACAATTAACCGATCAGATGAAAGCCAGGATGCCCTCGTCGAGCAAAACCAATTTTGAATTATTGTTTACTGCAACAAATGCCAGTTATATGCCTGTTGAAGAAACTGAAGACAGCAATGGAGCAGGAGGTGGCGGCGGCGGAATGGGCCGAATGATGATGCGTTTTGGCGGTGGTGGCGGAAACCGCGAGTACTATTATACTTTTGCTGATAAAAGCTTAGTAGAAGTTTTTGATCTGAATGATACTACCTATTACATGCCGAGCAAGTTAACTTTATCTACTTCAGGACCTATTGGCTCATTCAGGATGGGAGGTGGAAACCCGAACGATACAACCAAGGCAAAACCTACTGCCCCAACCATCGAAGTGGTTAAAACAGATTCTACCAAACAAATTTTAGGATTTACCTGTCACCAGGCAATTGTAAGGTCTACCAGGGCCATTAAAATTTTGGATATGGATAAAAACGTAGTAGAAGAAACCAAAATCTGGTATACCAAAGATCTGGGCTTCGATTTTTCTCCAAACCCCAACTTGTGGACAGAAGGAGCAGTTTTGGCTATTGAAGGAAGGGGTAACAGTTCTATCGCCAAAAGCATAGAGTACAGAAATGTAAGTTCGAAAGATGTAACCGCACCAAAAAAGGCGAAACTGATTACAGCTGAAGAGTATAAAACTAAAATGGAGAACATGATGAAACGTTTTAGACAGAACAGACCTGGTGGTGGTGGCCAGATCAGAGCATTTGGGATGAACTAGTATCTTAGACTCTAGACTTCAGAAATTGGCGTGGCACAGCGCCAAGGCACAAACTTCGGAAGTCAGCGAATTACAACCACCATAATAATTCTATTTGGCCCTTAAAGCTTAAGCTTTAAGGGCTTTTTTTGTATCATTTTTGAATATTATACTTCATTGATTACCGTAATTTTGCCATATAAAACAAGAATGACTATTATTGAAACAAATTATAAACCAAAGTGATTACAGCAGAAAACAGGGCAAATTTATTAGCAGGCAAGCAGCATTTTGAAATTTTGGATGGATTAAGAGGGGTAGCAGCCATTGTAGTGGTCATTTACCATTTTATGGAAATCGCCATTACCAATTATAATAAGAACTTTCTTTCGCATGGTTTCCTCGCAGTCGATTTCTTTTTCTGTTTATCTGGTTTTGTTATTGCCTATGCTTACGATAGCCGCGCACCTCACATAGGGGTTATGCAGTTTTTTAAATCAAGGCTTATCCGTTTGCATCCGCTGGTGGTTATCGGCTCTGTTTTAGGGCTAATCACTTTCCTTATCGACCCATACAGCGATCTTTATGAGGTTTATGGAATAGGGAAAACTTTCCTTTTATTTTTATCCTCCGTTTTTTTAATCCCTTATCCGGCCATGCCCGAGCGGTATACCAATTTATTCTGCTTAAATGCACCGGCCTGGTCGTTATTTTGGGAATATATTGCCAATATTTTTTACATCATTGTGTTATATCGCCTGGGCAAAAAAAAACTAATTCCTTTAGTGGTTATTGGGGCAGTGTGCCTCTGTTATGTTGCGGTTCGCGCTACTAATGTAGGTGGTGGCTGGGGCGGACAGAATTTTTGGGACGGCGGGGCACGTGTGCTGTATTCTTTCACAGCAGGGATGTTGGTTTATCGCTTAAACTGGATAATCAAAAATAGGCTCGGCTTTTTAGGGATGATTATATTGTTGCTCGCAGCCTTTTTAGTTCCTTTTAACGATAAATACAATTTCATTACCGAACCTATACTCGTACTGTTTTACTTTCCACTTTTAGTGGCTTTGGGAGCAGGAGCAACGTTAAACCCATCGTTTAAAAAGATCTGTAACCTATCAGGCGAAATCTCGTACCCGCTTTACATGGTACATTATCCGTTTGTTTGGATATTTTTAACCTATGTAGCCGAAGTTCAGCCGGCAGCGTCGTCGCTTTGGGTGGTTATCCCTGTTTCGGTACTGCTTTTAATTATTTTTGCTTATCTGGTAATGAGGTTTATAGATGTTCCTTTACGTAAATATTTGAAGACTAAATTTTTATAGGATATGAGCTGTATCATAAAGACAATTTCTCCTCAGATTTTGTCACATTGAGCTTTTCGAAATGCTCTTATAGGTATTTAAGCAGGTCTTTCGACAGGCTCAGGATGACAAATCTTGTATAATAATACAGTCTCATGACGATTGGGTTAGTTACCATGTTAATGTGTGTGTCTAGATCTCTGCCTTGCTTTTTAGCTGAAAAATTCGTACCTTTGCACAAAATAAAATCACATTGTAAGTGATCTTTAAAACTTTTTTATTTAAAAATTAAATCATAGTTGTAGATGATTAACATTACTTTACCTGACGGTTCTGTACGTCAGTATGAAAAGGGCACTTCTGCCCATCAAATTGCATTGTCAATTTCTGAGGGCCTGGCCCGTAACGTCTTAGCTGCTGAAGTTAACGGCGAGGTTTGGGATTCAACAAGGCCGATCGAATCTGATTCGTCAGTAAAATTGTTAACCTGGAATGATGCTGCCGGAAAATCAACCTTTTGGCATTCATCGGCACACTTAATGGCCGAAGCTTTAGAAACGCTTTATCCGGGAACCAAGTTTGGTATCGGTCCGGCAATTGAAACTGGTTTTTATTATGACGTAGACTTTGGCGGCCGAGAATTTTCTTCGGATGATTTCAAAGCCATTGAAACCAAAATGATCGAACTGGCCAAACAAAAGGAAACTTTTGTACGCGAAAGTGTAAGCAAAGCCGATGCTGTTAAATATTTTACCGAGAAAGGTGATGAATATAAGCTGGATTTGATTGATGGCCTTGAAGATGGTAAAATTACTTTTTATACCCAGGGTGCATTTACCGATTTATGCCGTGGTCCGCATATTCCGAACACAGGTTTTATAAAAGCGGTAAAACTGATGAATGTGGCCGGTGCTTACTGGCGTGGCGATGAAACCAAAAAGCAGTTAACCCGTATTTATGGCGTAACTTTCCCTAAGGCAAGCGAGCTTAGCGAGTATCTGCTGATGATCGAAGAAGCTAAGAAACGCGACCACCGTAAACTGGGTAAAGAGCTTGAATTATTTGCTTTTTCAGAAAAAGTGGGCATGGGCTTGCCATTATGGTTACCAAAAGGAACAGCCTTGCGCGAGCGTTTGGTTAATTTCTTAACTAAGGCGCAGGCTAAAGCTGGTTATGAGCAAGTGGTTACGCCACATATCGGCCATAAAAACCTGTATGTCACTTCGGGTCACTGGGAAAAATATGGTAAAGATTCGTTCCAGCCGATTAAAACCCCGCAGGAAGGAGAGGAGTTTTTCTTAAAACCAATGAACTGTCCGCACCACTGCGAAATTTATAAAACAAAACCACGTTCTTATAAAGATCTTCCGGTTCGTTTTGCTGAATTTGGTACCGTTTACCGTTACGAACAAAGTGGCGAATTACATGGTTTAACCCGTGTACGTGGCTTTACTCAGGATGATGCACACTTGTTCTGTATGCCGGAGCAGGTTAAAGATGAGTTTAAAAAGGTAATCGATCTAGTGCTTTATGTATTTAAATCGTTAGGTTTTGAAAACTATACTGCCCAGGTTTCGTTAAGGGATCCGGAGAATAAAGCCAAATATATCGGTTCTGATGAGAACTGGAGGTTATCTGAAAATGCCATCATCGAAGCAGCGGCCGAAAAAGGTCTAAATACTGTTGTAGAATATGGCGAGGCCGCTTTCTATGGTCCAAAGCTCGATTTTATGGTTAAAGATGCTTTAGGTAGAAAATGGCAGCTGGGTACTATCCAGGTTGATTATAACCTTCCGGAGCGTTTCGAACTGGAATACACCGGTAGCGATAACCAGAAGCACCGTCCGGTAATGATCCACCGTGCGCCATTTGGCTCACTGGAAAGATTTATCGCCGTACTGATCGAGCACTGTGCCGGAAACTTCCCTTTATGGTTGAGTCCGGAACAATTTATTATTCTTCCTATTTCAGAAAAATATGAAGAATATGCAAAAAAAGTTTTAGATGAACTAAATAATTCCGATATTCGCGGGCTGATTGACTTTCGTGATGAAAAAATCGGTCGCAAAATACGTGATTCGGAAGTTAAAAAGATCCCATACATGCTCATTATCGGTGATAAAGAGATGGCAGAAGGCAAAGTTTCTGTGCGTAAACATGGTGAGGGAGATTTAGGCGAAATGACGTTGGAAGAGTTCAACAATTTATTAAGAAAAGAAATAACAGTTTAAATTAAAATAATACAAATTTGGCATTAGGAAGACCAGGATTTAACAGGGGACCACGTCCACCTTTTAAGAAAAAAGAAGCAGAGCATAACATTAATCAGTATATAAAATCGCCTGAAGTGCGTTTAGCTGGCGATAATGTTGAACCAGGGATTTATCCTCTGGCGAAAGCTTTGGCACTTGCTGATGAACTGGAACTGGATTTGGTAGAGATTTCTCCGAATGCTGTACCACCGGTTTGTAGAATTATTGATTACAGTAAATTTGTTTACGAGCAAAAGAAAAAGCAAAAAGAAATTAAAGCTAATGCCAAACAGACTGTAATTAAGGAGATCCGTTTTGGACCTAATACCAACGATCACGATTTCCAGTTTAAATTGAAACATGCAGTAAGCTTTTTAGAGAATGGTGAGAAAGTTAGGGCTTATGTGCATTTTAAAGGTAGGGCAATTGTTTATAAAGAGCAGGGAGAAATTTTATTATTGAAATTTGCCCAGGCTTTGGAAGATGTGGGAAAAGTAGAGTTATTACCGAAGTTGGAAGGTAAGCGCATGTTCCTTACAGTTGCGCCTAAAGTAGCAAAAAAATAAAAACAATTTATAAATTAAATAACAGGTTATGCCAAAAATGAAAACCAATTCCAGTGCCAAAAAGCGTTTTTCGCTTACTGGAACAGGTAAAATCAAAAGAAACAAAGCATACAAAAGTCACATCTTAACCAAGATGAGTACTAAACGTAAACGTGCGCTTGGAAATGCAGGAATTGTAACAGATGCAGATTCAGGTAACGTAAAACGTATGCTTTGCATCGGAAAGTAATTCATTAATTTCACCAGGTATCAGGCATTAAAGTTCCTTAACTGGACGCCGCTTACCAAAAAACAACAACAACATGCCACGTTCGGTAAACGCAGTAGCTTCGAGAAGAAGAAGAAAAAAGATCCTTAATTTAGCCAAAGGTTATTGGGGAGCAAGAAGTAAGGTTTATACTGTTGCTAAAAACACAGTAGAAAAAGGTTTGCAATATGCATACCGTGACCGTAAAGTTAAGAAAAGAGAATTCCGCGGATTGTGGATCCAACGTATCAACGCTGGTGCACGTCAACACGGTATTTCTTACTCTCAGTTGATCGGTAAACTAGCTTCAAAAGAAATCGGTTTAAACCGTAAAGTATTGGCTGATTTAGCAATGAATCATCCAGAAGCTTTCAAAGCTGTAATTGATGCAGTAAAATAGAAATTTTCGCTTAGGCGATAATCATATTTAAAAAAGGGAATCTATGGATTCCCTTTTTTGTTTTAGCTTTGATCATCAGTATCTGCACCCGGTGCATTCTTTTTAACAGATTCAATGCCGTTATCTCTGGCTGCTGTACTTTCATACATTTCGCTTGAGCCTATTATTTGTCCATTTGTAGCTTTTAAGCTAAAATGATACTTACCATTCTTCGAGGTTTTTCGCTCAAACTTTGAGTCGTCCTGTGCGTTTTTCTTAACAGATTCAATACCGTTTTCACAGCTCGATTTTGCGACATAGCCCTCGCTGGTTAAAATAACCTGACCATTACCGGCTTTCAGATTAAACTGGTATTCGCCGTTAGTTCTTTTAGTAATCACAAATTTTCCCATAGTGCTGATATTTAATTATTTGGTTAAATGCTTTATAATTAAAGTTATAAAAGTTTGTAAGCAAAATCAATATGTACCCGAGAATTAAGGAAAAGTTAATGTTGCGTATATAGTGTTAAAGGAAAAATCGTCATTTCTGAGAAAGTAGGAATCTTAGAATAGTTTCCTCGATTCCTTTAAACTCCGCTCGAAATGACGATAATTTTATTAATATAATCCCAGCTCTGCTAAACAGGCAAATTGCTGGCCATCATGTGCAGATTTGGCAATAATTTTATAGTATAAGAATGTTTGAGGAGAAGCGAAATCAAAATACTGAACCCCAGTTACGTTTTTAGCAACGTAATTGCCTTGTGATGTGAAATTGATACCATCTGTACTGGTTAAAATTTCAAAATCTTTAACTGCCCTGCTTAGGCTGCTGCGCTGCAATAAACTTACGCCGCTCGCTGTTTTAGAAGTTGTACCAACTTTAATAACCACATTGTGAGGGTAAGAAGTGGCAGATGTTCTCCATCTCGAGTGCCAAACAGTAGCCGGATCATTATCAATTAAACTGGTTGCTTTACCATCTGAACTTTCTTCAGAGCTGAATGAAGCAATGCTCCATCCTGTTTTACTTAGCTCGTTTTTTGTAGAGAAACCCAATACAGGCAATCCTCCGGAAAAGGTATAGCTATAAATCTGTTCGGTTACCGTACCATTATCGTGTACGAGTTTTACTTTTAGTTCGTAAGGAATACCATCGGCTTTTTCCTGCAGATCGGCGATAGGCATGACTACCCTGAAGCTATCTGTACCAATTTTTTTAGACTCCCAGGTAATGGCATTATAATCTTTGTTTACGCCGGTACCCTCATTGTTTACATTTGGATCATTGTAATACAAAATGCTAGTTACGTTGCCAGTAGAGGTAAATTTGCCTGATACCACGATAGATGCCAAACTGCTATCGTAACTGGCGTATATTTTTGGGATACTGGTGGTAACAGAACCGTAATAAGTATTAGAGTTGTTATTAAAAACCTGGTTGGCATTTAAAATAGCTGCATCAGCAGCAGTTAAAAACGTAGGGCTTTTACCCAGCGTTCCGTTACCGGCCCACATTAAAGCCATACCCAGTGTAGAGTTTTCAGAAACTTTTTGCCTGTTGTGTGGTAAATTTAAACCATGGCCCAATTCGTGAACCATACCGCCAAACCAAACACTGAAACGGTTACCTACCGTGGTATTTGAGCCAAGATTGGCAATATCCATTTCCTCGTAATCAAGGGCATAACACCAACGGCCGGTACCATAAAACGGACCACCACTTGGTGTACCATTTGAGCCGATCGAATACCTTGGAATGATAATTAAAGTATGGTCGCTGGTTTTATCAGCAGGGTGGGCTGCAAAATAAGCATTTACTTCGCTGGCTACAGCACCCGAACCGCCTGAGTAAGGATAACTGCTTTTTGGTAAATTTCCTCTGATGGTTAAGATTTTAACACCTCCAAAGCCATCATCGGCCAGGCCGAAAGTTTTATTGCCATAGCCATTTCTGTTCATTTCCTGCTTGTACCAGTCTTGGGTCCACAATAAAAGGTCACTTAACCTTTTTCTATAACCGGCTAAGGTATCCAGGTCGTTAGGTACAAAATACACCACATTTACATTACGAGTTTGAGTAACGATACTTGTGGTAGCCATCTTTTGACTAATTTTAAGTGTTTTTTCTTCGGTTTGTAAAGTTCCGGCCTTTTTACAAGATAAGGCAAACAGACAGGCCAAGACGAGGCCTGCAAAAAGTACGCTGTTTTTTTTCATTGGATAATTTTTAGGTTTGGATTGATAATATGCAATTTGGTTAATACTGCCTTGTTTAACGTGCTGTGCCCAGCCACAGTTCCTGATCTTCAAAAAAAATAGGGGAGATCAAACCATCATTATTTTGCTAAACCTGGCCACCATATCTCTCAAGCTTTGTTTGAAAATGATGTGTAAAAAGTGAATTTCTATTTGTTTTGTAATCCTTAAGTTACAAACAGTAACTATACTTTGTTAAAATAAATCAGCGCAAACGTTTGTGTTACAATTGTATGAAGTGTATATATCGATTAAGCCAGAAAAACGTATAAAGCGGGTTTTTCAAATCTTTTATCGCAATCAATTATGAATTTGAAGATTACAACACGCAAACGTTTGATTGTATGGTCGGAGCAAGTCCATTTTGCTTATGTTTCGCGGTTATTTTATCGGTGTAGTATTTTTTAGACTTTTAAGTTTCCGTTTTGTATAAGAAAGACCGGAAAGAAATCGCAGTACGATTACTACAAAATAATGGAACAGTAATATGCTGGTGAGTAGGAAAATTGGAACTTTTAGAAGTAAAACGACCTGGATCTACTTATGGTACAGGTATAAGAATAGTTCGAAATAAACCAGGTTTTTAGCCTAAAGTATTGGTAAATTTCATTCTGATCCCGCTTTGAAAATTCAGGATAATTTTAAAGATTTCGACAAGTGTTACCTTTTCAATCTTAGATAGTGTATCTATCTCAATAAAGTTGTTGGGTGCCGCCTGGTGATTGATAATTAAATTGGCCTGGTGTTTTAGCCTTAAACCCATCAGGTAATAGTAAGACTGAGAGAGTTCATTAAACTGCTGTTCGGTAAAAATTCCCAGTTCTTTTAAGGCTTTTAAACGTTCGCCGGTATTTTCTTTCTGAAATATCCTGTTTTGCAGCGCATAAACCCTAGCCAGGTCAACAATAGGTGTCATGGCGGTTTTAATATCGAAAACTTCCTTTTTATGTATTTTTTGGGTTCTGATATTTCTGAAATAGGTTAACGGAGGTTCATAAAGCAAAGCATTTTTGGCCAGGTAAACATAAAATTTTTCAATGGGTTTCTGCAGCTCTTCATCTACAAAAGACCGCAAGCTTTCCATAATGCTTAAATCGCCATAAATTGCCCGGCAATCGAAAAAAGCTGCAAATTTTACTGCTGCTTCGGGTAAAGCCTCTTCAATCCAGTTTTTGTAATTGTATTTCCAGTGCGATAAAGAATGTGTCCAGTTCGGATTGGTAGCCATATAATCTCCATCGCAATAAACAAAGCCAACATGATTCAGTTTGTCTGAAACCTGGGTGGCCAGATCGAGAAAATAGGTACGTACAGCTGCCCTTTTATCTTCAGGTGTATCTTCATAAATAATTGCGTTGTCCTGATCGGTTTTAAGACTCAGCTCTTTACGGCCTTCGCTACCCAAAACCATAAATACAAATTTTGCGGGTGGCGGACCGAGTTTAGCAATTACTTCTTCAATAATTTTGAATGAAATGGTATCTGCTATGGTGGTAACCACCTCGTTTACAATCTTTGCATGAACTCCTCTGTTTAATAACTGGGCAACAATATGAGGCACTTTTTGCCATTTCAACTTCAGGTCGTTGGTGTTAACTGCCGATTTTACTGACTGTATGAAAACCAAAGGAGATTCTGCCTGTTCGCTCAGGAGCCTGTTCCGGCTTAAAAAACCAACGTAGTTGCCATTATCGTTAATCAATAAATAGCGTGATTTTTTACTGAACATCATTAAAATGGCTTCATAGACGTAAACATCCGGTGTTACGGATACAATATTTCTATCCATAACCGTCTCAATGGGCAGACTGGGATTTAACTGTTTTGCGATAACTTCATCCCTTAAAGTGATGTCGGTTACGAAGCCCAGGTAACCTTGTGGTTCATCTTTAATAAAAATACAGCTCGTTTTTTGTTCAGCCATTTTAATCGCTGCTTCGAAAATAGGGGTTAGGGGTCGGCAACTCACTATTTTTTTAAAGGTGATGTCGCCGATACGGGCTGTATAAATACGGTCGGTTAATTTATCTTCCATTAAAAATGCCCCTTAAAACTTTTTTGAATGAAAACGTTTCTGTTTTATTCTTTTCCCGGTTAAATACGTGTTGCTGACTGTAAACTGATGATAAGCTGATTTTTTTACTTTCAATGAGGTGGAAAAATATTTTAGCAGCACTTAATGCATCGGAAAGTGCATTATGCATATTCTCCGGTACTTCATTAAATAATATGGTATAGAATTTATCGAGCTTTAGGTGACTGATTACGGAATCGGTAATATACAGTGCGCTGGCTTTCATGGTGCAGAAAAACGATAAATCCTTAAAAACATCTTCCTTACCCATTCTAAATAGCTCTACATTCAGCATATGATAATCCAGTTCAATAAAATGGCCAACAACCAAAGGTTTGTACTTTTTAATATCAGCATAAAAACTGAGCATAATTTCTTTTTTATCTTCCCCGTGTAGTTGCAGGTATTCGGCGCTAATATTATGGATTTTTTGTGCGGCTTTATCAATTTTGATTCCCGTACTGCTGATGTAATGGTTTGCCCTTTTTACTTCCTTGTGCTGCTGATCGTAAATAATCCAGGCAATTTGGACGATATGTGGCCAGTTTTTTTCGTTCGCATAAGGTGCCGACCAGTTTTTTGGCAAACCAGATGTTTCGGTATCAACAACTAAGAAATATTCCTGCAATTTTAAATGGTTAGGTAAATAGTAGCACAATCTTACATCAAAGATAATTATTATTCGGCAGCTGTTTAAAAGAAATATTAAGGTAGCGAATTAAGCTGATCGTCCCTTTGAGAGGCTATTTTTTTAGCAAAAACAGGAGTACAAAGGAGCCTGGATCAAGACTAGTGCTCAATGCAGCTAAATCTGCATAGATAGATTTTCCTCATTTCACTATGTTCCGGTCGGGATGACGATTCGCAATCACTACTTGCCAATTAACAAAAATGCCAACGCAGCCAATACCGATCCAATAATTGGGCCAATAACAGGTATCCAGGCGTAAGACCAGTCGCTGCTGCCTTTTCCTTTCATTGGGATTAAAGCGTGAACAATGCGGGGACCTAAGTCTCTTGCAGGATTGATGGCATATCCTGTTGTTCCGCCCAAAGCCAAACCGATAACCCATACTAAGAACGCAACCGGAATGGCCCCCATTGAGCCTAATCCTATGGGCGTAACTTTTTCTTTAGTGCCGATACTGGCATCTGTGAAATAAAAAATCACAAATATGAGTACAAATGTGCCAATGATTTCTGAAATCAGGTTTGATATTTTGTTTCTGATAGCCGGTGAAGTGGCAAAAGGAGCAGCTTTTAAACCGGCATCATCAGTAGCATCGAAATGATCTTTGTAAATAATCCAGACTAAAAAAGAACCTGTTATTGCACCAGCCAGCTGGGCAAGGATATAGTAGGGTACCAAAGCCCAGCTAAAGCCTTTTCCAATGGCCAGGCCTAAGGTTACAGCTGGATTTAAATGTGCACCACTGTATGGCCCTGCCACCACCACACCTATGAAAACGGCAAGTGCCCAGGCAGTTGTAATTACAATCCAGCCACTGTTATTTCCTTTTGTATTCTTTAGCACCACATTTGCCACTACACCATTTCCTAAGAGCAACAGTAGGGCTGTACCAATAAATTCTGCGAGATATACATTCATTGTAGAAAAAATAAGCGATTAATAATTATTTGTCATTCTGAAATAGAGTAATTCCTATTCCGGAATAAAAGACCTTGAACTAAATTCAGGTTGACGATGGCTTTTTGCTAGTCTTCTGCATTTACCCTGGCTGCTTTTACCGCCCTGTTCCAGCCCTTTATTCTTTCGGTATTGTCTATGCCTTCTTCAGCAGTGAAAGTTCTGTTTATTTTCCACTGTTTGCGGATCTGATCAATACTTTCCCAAAAACCTGTAGCCAGGCCTGCCAGGTAAGCGGCACCTATGGCGGTTACCTCGGTAACTTCTGGCCTGATCACTTCACATTTTAAAAGATCTGCCTGAAACTGCATTAATAAATCATTGGCAGTAACACCACCGTCTACACGGAGTTCGGTAATGTTTACGCCTGCATCAGCTTCCATGGCCTTTAGTACATCCATGGTTTGGTAAGCAATGCTTTCTAGCGCAGCCCTTGCTATATGTGATTTATTTGTTCCCCGCGTTAATCCGGTTATTGTTCCGCGCGCATGCTGGTCCCAATGTGGTGCACCTAAACCCGCAAAAGCAGGCACTACATATACACCATCGGTATCTTTTACCTTTTTAGCCAGGGTTTCTACATCGGCCGACCTTGAGATAAAACCCATTTCGTCCCTCAGCCATTGTACAACCGCACCGCCTATAAAAATACTTCCTTCAAGTGCATAATTTACCTGGCCCTTAATCTGCCAGGCGATGGTGGTTAAAAGGTTATTGGCAGAAATCCGTGGTTTTTCCCCGATATTCATCAGCATGAAACAACCTGTGCCATAGGTGTTTTTTACCATTCCTGTTTCAGTGCACATCTGGCCAAACAGTGCCGATTGCTGATCGCCGGCTATGCCTGCGATTGGGATTTTGGCCGCCAGTATTCTTCCGGCAGTTTCGCCATAAACTTCGCTTGACGATTTTACCTGAGGAAGCATTTCTTTCGGGATGGAAAATAACTCGAGCAGTTCTTCATCCCAGTTAAGGGTATGGATGTTGTAAAGCATGGTACGCGAAGCGTTGGTAACATCGGTAACATGTTTCTCGCCGGCTGTCAATTTCCAGATTAACCAGGTATCTATGGTGCCAAAGGCCAGTTTTCCTGCTTCAGCCTTTTCCCTCGCACCCTCTACATTTTCCAAGATCCATCTGGCTTTGGTGGCAGAAAAATAAGAGTCGATAATCAGACCTGTTTTTTCCTGGATCTTACCCGCTAAGCCCTTGGCTTTAATTTCATCGCAATAGGCAGAGGTACGCCTGTCTTGCCAAACTATGGCGTTATAAATGGGCATTCCAGTTTCTTTATCCCATACTACGGTGGTTTCGCGCTGGTTGGTAATGCCAATGGCGGCAATATCGTTTACGGTAAGGCTGGCTTTAACAATTACTTCGGTAACAACTGCCAACTGTGTTGACCAGATTTCCATTGGATCATGTTCTACCCATCCGGCTTTCGGGTAAATCTGAGTGAATTCTTTCTGTGCAATAGCAACAATTTCACCATCGTGGTTAAAAATAATGGCTCTCGAGCTTGTGGTTCCCTGATCGATAGACAAGATGTATTTACTCATAATTAAGGATTTGGTTAGAGGGCTATGCCTTCGTGGTGGTTATATGTAGGTTGATGATAGAGGTATCCATCAGCTAGTTTATTAAAAGTTTCAATTTGACCTGCTACCCAGTTCTCGTCTGCTGATAATTCTTTGGCCAGGAGCGAGGCTACCCTTGGCGCTATGTCTTTTGCGGCCTGTGCATCTATAAATAATACCCTGAGCCTTCTGCTTAAAATATCTTCTACAGTTTCTGCCATTTCGTTTCTTGCCGACCAAATTACTTCGGCTTCAACAAAAGGAAAGGATGGATGCAATTGCTGCCCAAGGCCTGGATTTTGTTCGATTAAGGCTTCAATCTTGTCGCGGTCTGATCCATATATCGATAAATGGTGATCTTCTTCCATGATTTGGCTTCCATGAATGCTGAGATTTTTGGTTATGCAGGCTTTTGGCTCTAAACCAGCCTGTGTAATAGCAAGATCGACGGTTTCTTCGGCCATGCGACGGTAGGTTGTCCATTTTCCACCGGTTATGGTAATTAATCCCTTTGCCGAAACAATCAGTTTATGGTCCCTGCTGATTTCTTTTGTACTGTTCCCATCGCCGCTTGTTGGTGCTGCCAGTGGTCTTAAGCCTGAGAATACACTTAATATATCTTTTTCAAGCGGTTTGCGGTTGAAATAGCTAGCTGCGGTAGCCATAATAAAATCTACTTCTTCTTTTAGGGCATGTGGCTCTAGGCTATGCTCGTTCAGTGGGGTATCGGTAGTGCCTACAAGTAAATGTTCGTGCCATGGAACCGCAAATAATACACGCCCATCTGAAGTTTTCGGAATCATTAATGCCGACTCGCTGTTTAAGAAACTTTTTTCCAGCACAACATGAACACCTTGACTGGGGCGCACCAGCTTTTTTGTGTCTGGATTGTTCATCTGCAGGATATCATCAACAAAAACACCTGTGGCATTGATCACCATCTTACCCTTAAACCGGGCTTTTAAGCCTGTAATGGTATCTTCTGTTTCAATTCCTGTAACGGTTTCGCCATTTTTTAATAAACCGGTTACTTTAGTATAATTTAATAATGTTGCTCCTTTTTCTATAGCAGTTTGCGCAATATTGATGGCTAAACGGGCATCATCAAACTTTCCGTCGTAATACCTGATACTGCCTTTTAAGCCTTTTGCTTTAATGCCCGGCATCATGGCCAAAGTTTCTTCTTTAGAAAAATATTTAGATTTTCCGAAGCTGTATTTTCCAGCCAGCCAATCGTACAGGGTAAGCCCGGTTAAGTATTTAACAATGGAAAACCAATTGTAGCAGGGGATCAGGAATGCTTCTTTGTGTACCAGGTGCTTAGCGTTCTGTTGTAATAGCCCGCGTTCTTTAAGGGCATGTTTCACCAGGCCAATATCTCCCTGGGCCAAATAACGTACTCCTCCGTGCACCAGCTTTGTACTCCGGCTCGATGTTCCCTTTGCGTAATCGGCCTGTTCAACCAATAAGGTTTTATAGCCACGGCTGGCCGCGTCAAGCGCTGTGCCCAAGCCGGTTGCCCCACCACCAGTAATAATCAAGTCCCAATTTATGTTTTCTGCGATGGGCGGCTGGTGTAATCTTTTCATTTTTATGTTTAAAAGTAATAAAACGAAACAATACGCAATTATAAGAAATCATAATCGGAATAATACAATATCTCTGCGAAAAAAATATTAATTATTTGATCAAAATATTCTAAAGAATGTTTTTATTGCTAATTTGCAGCCTGCAAATTAAATATACTATGATGAATTTGGCTGAGAGGCACCAGTTTATATTAAGTCGTCTGCAACGTGACCAATATATAAATGTAGTCGATTTATGTAAGGAGTTGAAAGTATCTTCCGTAACAATAAGAAAGGATTTAAAACTACTTGAAGATAAGAATCTGTTATTTAGGACCCATGGTGGCGCAACTGTAAATAATCCATACACGGTTGACCGTCCGGTTAACGAGAAAGAGAAAATACAATCGACTGAAAAAAATAAAATAGGTATAGCTGCTGCTGCGTTGTTAAATGAAAATGATTCAATCGTTATTGCTTCAGGTACTACAGTGCTTTATTTCGCAAAGAACATTGAGCCGGCAACAAACTTAACCGTGGTTACTTCTGCGTTGAATGTGGCTTTAGAATTGATGCGCGAGCCGAGTATCGAAGTGATTCAGCTAGGTGGCCTGCTAAGAAAAAGTTCCTCATCAGTAATGGGCGCTTATGCAGAACAGGTTTTACAGGATTTTTATTTCAACAAGCTGTTTTTGGGGGTAGATGGCATTGATCTTGATTTCGGATTAACCACCACAAATGCCATGGAGGCACATTTGAACCGCAAAATGATCGCTGCATCACAAAAAACGATTGTACTGGCCGATTCAACTAAATTTGGAAAGCGGGGCTTTGGAAAAATATGCGGATTGGAAGAAATCGATCATATTATTACCGATAAAGGAATTTCTGAACAAATTGTTAAACATTTAGAGAGTTTAGGTGTTACTGTTACTATCGTATAGTGCAATTCCACACTTACGGTGTAATCCAAACATATAATTTGAACATGGAAAGAAAACGAATACACATTTTAGAAGACGATCAGGAGATCAGAAACGTTATTGAAATCCTATTAAAGGATGAGGGGTTTGAATTGCAGCTTTCATCATCATTTGAAGAATTAAAGAAAAACATCCAGGACGCAATGCCAGATCTTTTCTTACTTGATGTAATGCTGCCTGACGGTAATGGAGCAGAAATCTGTGAAGATTTAAAAAACGATATTTTTACTAAACACATCCCGATTATTGTGATGTCTGCACAGAACAACAGTCAACAAAAAGCCATCGATGCGTTGGCTGATGATTATATCAGTAAACCTTTTGATATTGATGATATTTTAAAGCGTATTAATGCTCAATTGAAGCGAAGTGCTGAAAACAGCGTTAAAAGTTAATTGAAAATTAGCAGTCATTTAAAATCAATACAAGCATTGACAGATAAAAAATGCCGTCATTGCTGTAAAGGTTTAGTAATTCGTTAACAGAATTACTAAACCTTTACAATTGCGAGAAGGCTTTGTCATTCCTTTTTGCAATGACGATTTTTGGAGGAATGAATACCGTTGCATCCTCCTGTGATTTATATTGATTTTTATACAATAAATTAACCTTCAGGAGAGCATGGTACCTCTTTTTATGAAACCGTTATAGCAGGAGCATTAATATTCGATGACCACTTTACCAATGGTTTTTCCGCTTTCCAGTAAACGATGGGCTTCCTTTAGGTTTTCTACCGTAAACCCTTTCAAGGTGGTATTTAATGTGGTTTTAAGAGTGCCATTATCAAATAGTGAGGCGAGTTTGTTTAAAATATGGTGCTGCTCTTCCATATCGTCGGTTTGGTACATAGAACGCGTGTACATCAGTTCCCAAGAAAAAGTAACGCTTTTATTTTTTAATTTGTTTAAAGCAATAGGGGTGGCTGATCCGGTTATAGATACAATATGCCCCTGCGGTTTAATCAGTTCTACCAGGTTATCCCAATAGCTGTTCAGGTCAACAAAATCTAGAATAAAATCTACTTCCCTAAAACCTGCTGCACGTACTTCTTCAACCAGGTTTTTATGATCGACCACTACATCGGCACCCATGGCTTTACACCAGTCTTTTGTTTCTGGTCTTGAGGCTGTAGTAATTACTTTAAGGCCACTTATTTTTTTTGCAAGCTGTATGGCAATAGACCCTACGCCGCCGGCACCGCCAATAATAAGAATACTTTTACCATTGTCTTTTTGATTGTTAATCCGTATACGCTCATACAGCGATTCCCATGCCGTAAGTGCCGTTAAGGGCATGGCAGCAGCTTCTGCACTACTTAGCTTAACGGGTTTTATTCCTGCAATCCGTTCATCAATTAATTGATATTCGCTGTTGGAGCCGCTGCGGGTAAGATCACCTGCATAATAAACCTCATCTCCGGGTTTAAAAAAAGTTACACCTTCTCCAATAGCCTCTACTGTTCCTGTTGCATCCCATCCAATTACTTTGGGGTTTTCCAATACCGTATCTTTTGCACTGTTCTGACGGATTTTAAAATCGACCGGATTTACGCTGGTGGCCTTAATTTTTACAAGAATATCGCGCCCTTTTGCTTCAGGGATTGGTGTTTCAAATTCAATAAAACTTTTGCTTTCGTTAATGGGTAATGAGGTTTTAAATCCTATCGCTTTCATAGCTTCCTAATTATTTTATACTAAGTTATTCTTTTTTTTTATGGCAAATATAAACTGATAAAGTTTAATATTTCGGTATAAATTAGCTTTTAATTGGTAAATTTGCGCCTAGTTTTTTACAGTATGATTAAAGAAACTTTATACGAGCCTTACGAAATTGTATATCAGAAGCTCGATGAATGCCCGAAATATGGCCATAAACATCTGTTTTTCGAACTGGTTTATGTTTTATCGGGCAGCGGTAAACAATGCATCAACAATAACAAGTTTGACTACCATGCCGGGCACATGTTCCTGATCACGCCAGATGATTGCCATTCTTTCGATATTGAAAGCACGACCGAATTTTTCTTTCTACGCTTTGGCAACGTATACCTGCGCTCCAAAGATTTTAATACCGACGATTTGAAAAGATTGGAATATATCCTTCAAAATGCCAGTCACCAGCCAGGATGTATACTTAAAAACTTTTCAGACAAACCTCTGGTTAAATCGTTAATTGAGGCCATGATTGCGGAATATGTAAACCGCGATCTTTATAACAAAGAATTGATCACCAAAATGGTCGATACCATGATTGTACTGGTAGCACGTAACATTGCCAAATACCTGCCAGCTAGTATTAAGGAAGATTCGGAACAAAAAACACTTGATCTGTTAAACTATATACAGGCAAATATCTACAATCCGGAGAAACTCAGGGCCGAAAAGCTGAGTGCCGAATTTGGAATCTCGGAAAATTATTTCGGTAAATATTTTAAAAAGCAGACGAAAGAAACGTTACAGCAATACATTGCCAATTTAAGGATAAAATTGATAGAAGCCCGTTTACGTTTTAGCGATATGCGGATTAACGAAATTGCTTTCGAACTTGGTTTTACCGATGAAAGCCATTTGAACAAATTTTTTAAATCGCACAAGGGTATGAGCCTTAAAGCTTACAGGAGCTCGGTAGCGAGTTAAAGGTTATAATTTACTGTGTCCGTTTCTTTTCTTCTTCACTCGCTGAAGTTCTTTTCCTTACGGCAGTTGGGTTACCGCCCAACCGGTAAGAGAAGCTTAAAGTAGCACTACGCGTGTCGTTTTTTTCAATAAAACCATTTTTCTGATCCTGGTAATCAACATCGATGCGGTAGGCATTACTGTAAAAAATGTCGTTTACAGCAAGCCTGATTGTTCCCTGCCCTCTAAGTAATGTTTTTCGTAGTCCGGCACTTATATCGTACAACCGTGCAATATGGTAAATGCCCTGTATGGTAGGGGAAGAATACCATGCGCTGATTTCGGCCTTTAGGCCTTGTGCCTTGTTCAGGGTAAAGGCGTGGTTAGAACTTAAATAAATGCCCCAAACACGGTAATCGTAACGGGCCTGTAGGTATCCCGACTTTTCCAATCGGTAAGAACCCTGAGCATAATTATTGATTTCCCACCACGAAGTTGGCTTGGTTGGAAAAGAGACTGAAAAACCCATCTCCTGGCTAAGATCCAGGTTTCTTTGGGTATCATAAAAAAGTTTTGTGGTATTATCCTGTACAGTGATATTGCTGAAATAATCAGTCGTTCGCCTTAAATAAAACGAAATATTATATTGCTGCTTATAGGTATAACCCAGTTCACTGTTATAAATAAAGGCAGGTTGCAATGCGGGATTACCCTCCAGGTAAGCGTACGGACTTGTGTAGGATTTAAAAGGATTAAGCCTCCAATATTCGGGCCGGCTGATCCTTGAATTATAATTGAAATTGATTTCGTTGTCTTTATTCAATTTATAAACGATGAAAAGTGTTGGGAAAAGCTTAAAATAGTTGTTCTGGCTGTTGGTATTCAATACGATCGATCTGCCATTTGTACGGGTATATTCACCACGCAAACCACCTTCAAAACTCCATTTGCCCAGATCTCCGGCAAGGCTGGCGTAAATGGCTGATACATTTTCTGCATATTCGAACCGGTCGCTGCGGTTTGGTATCAATTCCAGGCCACTGGCCGGATTGTTATAAAAATCAAAACTGTTGTGTGTACGGATACTGCTGTATTTCAGACCCGATTCAAATGTCCACTTCTTCCAGAACTTATCAGTGTAATCCAGCTTTCCGGAATAGATACCAATATTCTGATTGGATGGGGTAAAGATGTGGTAAGTATCAGGAAGCAAACTACCATTGCCTAATGTTCCATAAGTATCTACCTGCTGGCTGTTTTTGTTCTGATAGGGTACATAATCAAGATCTACATTAATATTTCTGCCATTTGTGTCCAGTTTGATTTTGTAATTGATATTAAAGCTATACTGATATGCTTTTCCGTTAGAAAAATTTTGGGTATGAAGGATGGAATCAGGCGTAACGGCATGATTATTAATAACAGTAGTTAATATATTGTTCGGCCTGCTGTTGGTGCCGTTGTAACCATTTATCAAAATACCGATCACTTGTTTATTGGTAAGGTTGTAATCGGCCCCAACTTTATAGCTGTTAGCATTTCCCAGGCGTATGCCTGATTTTTCATTCCTCCAATCAGAATAGCCTCCCGGAGCATCATAAATGATATATTCACTTTCGTCGTGGTCTTTTTTACGCCTGTTATAGCCATAACTGCCATAAATATTCAATTTATCTTTACGGTAGTTGAATACCATACTTGGGCTATAGCTACTGTAGGTTGATTGTGTGTAAGCACCTGAAAGTACGATGTTAAAACCGTCGCCTTTTGGTTTTTTGGAAATAATGTTGATTACTGCGCCGCCCTGAGCGTCATACCGGGCAGTAGGGTTGGCAATAATTTCTATTTTGGCAATATTATCAGAAGGCAGGCTACGGAGATAAGCCGCCAGATCTTCGCCCGCTAACCTGATAGGTTTATCATCCATATAAATTACTACGTTTTTATTGTTTGCCGTTACCCCGCCATCAAAACGTGTTTGTACGCCCGGGGCTTTACCCAGCGCATCCCAAACTGTTGTACCACTGGCAACAATGCTGTTTTCGACATTGAATATCACCCGGTCTATTTTTCTTACAATAAGCGGTTTTGAGGCCGATACCGTTATCTGGTCGAGGGTTTTGTCATCACTGATCATCACTATGGTAACCGAATCCATTGGAAGATTCAGTGGTTGGCTCATATTCTTATATCCAACAGCTTTCAGCATTAAAATATAACGGCCTTTTAAAGGCTTCTGAAAACTGAACAGGCCATTTTTTGAAACCTGGATAGCTGTGGTCGAATCTGCATGACGCAGGCTAATGTTCACCCCGTCAATCGGTTGGCCCGTTTTATCGGTTACCAAACCTTTATGTAGTTGCGCAAAAGTGATCAGAGGGGAAAAGAAAAGAAGGGCAAGGATTAACTTTTTCATGTTTCAAAACTAAATGCCCTGCATGTAAAGTAAAGTTAACCTCAGTTAAATATGGTTAAATCTTCAGTTCATACTTCCATTGATAAAATGATTTGTTCAATTTAGTGGGATGAAATGGCTTACGTCCAGATATGTTTTTCCTTTGGCTGTGGTTACCCTCATCATTAGCCTGTGCCTGCAGTGTGCATGGATACGGCAACTGTATGTGGCGCAAAAGAAATCAGTTGCTACAGCACTCGAATCTATTGTAAGTGATGCTTCCAGGCGGGTAATCTATCAGAGCATTGCGAAAGGGCACGAGAAAAGCATCCGTTTCCAGCAGTTTTTTCTTTCTCCGGAGTGGTTAGCGCTCAGGCAGGCTTTTGATGAACTAAAAGTGGATAACCTGCGTAGCCAGTTCCACTATGGGATTACCAATGACAGCTCGGTGGTAGAAATGAAAATGTCGTTCCTGAACGATCCAAAAAAGAAAAACAGCCATCATAGCTCTATCGCCATTACCGATGGCAAATCGCAGCAAGAGGTTTCGCAGCAAGATCAGCGCGACCTGAAAGTAATGGATAGTTTGGTGAACCACCGGCTGGATTTACTGGGATTTCATATTGATAGAAGTTATGCACTTTACGACTATTCTGATGGAAAATTGGTAAAAGGCAAGACAGTTTCTAATGCTAAATCTGCATTCCTTAGTGGGAAATATACTTATAACCTTAAGTTTCAGAACAGGTATCAGCTGGTGGTTCCAACCATAACCTGGCTAATCATTTATCAGATGAAGTATTACCTCATTTCGTCGTTTATGATGTTGGTGCTTACAGCGGTGGCCTTTTACCTGCTGATCAGGCTGATGAAAAACCAGCAGCTTTATGCGCAGGCAAAAATGAGTTTCACCAGCAATATGACGCACGAACTCCAAACCCCAATCTCAACAATTGCTGTTGCGCTTGAATCGATCAGTAAATATCATTTAATTGATGAACCCGGAAAGCTGGAGAATTACATTAATATAAGCCGCCACGAATTGCAGCGTTTACAGGCAATGATCGAAAAGGTACTGAAGCAGGAACAGATGGATATAGGAAAAACAAAACTGCAGTTCAGTCTGATTGATATTCAATCTTTGCTGAAACAGGTAATGCTTTCTATGGATATCCAGGTGCGCGAAAAAAATATGCAGCTTATACTTGTACCCGTTAATGAGCCCTATTTTATTAAAGGTGATGCCATGCACATTGCCAACGTATGTTATAACCTGATCGATAACGCATTGAAATATTCGCCGGCACAATCCCGGATTGAGGTATCATGCAGTATTGCTGATCATGAGCTAACCATCAGTTTTAAAGATAATGGTCCGGGGATTAAGGAGATTTATCATCAGCAGGTTTTTGAGCGTTTTTTCAGGATCTTTAACCAGGATAATATTCATAATGTGAAAGGTTCCGGACTGGGGCTTCATTATGTAAAGCAGGTGGTAACGCTCCATGGCGGACGTGTTGCACTGCAGAGTAAAATAGGAAAAGGAAGTAATTTTATGATTATTTTGCCCTTGTATGAAGAAAACTAAGGTTTTGTATGCTGAGGATGAGCCTTTTTTGGCGAGGATTGTGCTTGATGGTTTAACCAGTAGCGGTTATGAGGTAAAACTTGCTGCCGATGGAGCACTTGCCTGGAAACAATTTTTAGCAGAAAAACCCGATATCTGTGTGTTTGATATTATGATGCCGCAAAAGGATGGTTATACACTGGCAGCTGAAATCAGAAAATCAGACCCCAATGTTCCGATTATCTTTTTGAGTGCCAAAGCCCTCACCGAAGATGTGGTGATGGGTTTTAAAAACGGAGGTAACGACTACCTTAAAAAACCATTTAGTATTGATGAACTGCTGGTGAGGATGGAATCGCTTTTAAACAGGTTTGGCTCTTCGCATAAAGATGAAAATGCTGTAAACAAAAAATACTATTTCAGAAACTGTGAGCTTGATCCTGTTGCCCAAAAATTAAAAACTTCTGTGGGAGAGTATTCTCTTTCTTATAAAGAAACCATTCTGCTCGAATTATTATTGAAAAGCCGCAATAACATTTTGGAAAGGGAAGATGCATTGATTCAAATATGGGGGGAAGACAGTTTTTACAACGGCCGCAGTATGGATGTTTTTATGGCACACCTGCGCAAACTGTTAAAAAGTGAAGCAGAAATCCAGATCATCAGTTTAAGGGGAGTAGGGTATAAGCTGATCTGTTGATTTTACAAGTTCAAGAATTTTCTTTATGATTACATTAAAAGATTGAATTAAGCAGTAAGACTTTTAGAAGTTTACTTGTGAATTGAATACAACCAGTGGTTGCTTAAAAGCAACAATAAGTAGCGTAATTACAACTAAAATGAGCGAGTTGTTTGTTGAATCTGACTATATGGCCCGCTACCTTTGTCATGTCGAAAGATAAAAAAAGACAGTACCCTATGGATTCAAAAATGATAGGCAATAAAATTGCCGGAGCAAGAAAAAAAATAAATATGTCTCAAGCAGCATTGGCCGGACATGTATTTGTAAGCCCGCAGGCCGTTGGAAAATGGGAGCGGGGAGAATCAATGCCAGATATTATTACGCTTAATCAACTCACCAAGATTCTGAACGTTGATCTTAACTATTTTTCAGAAAACCTATCTTCTCTAAACACCCTGAATGAAGCTGAACAGATAACATCAGAAGTAAAGCATTTAACAGATTCGCCACAGCCACAGCTGTTGACCAATTTCAGCGGAAACGATCTTGCCAAGACAGATTTTGCAGGTGTTATTGCACATAATTTAAAATTTAATGGGAGTAATTTACAAGGTTCAGATTTTAGTGGGGCTGACTTAACTGGTAGTACGTTTCTGGGCAGTGATATAAGAGAAGCTATTTTTAATGGCGCAAACCTTACTGATTGCAGCCTATCAGCCTGTGATCTTTCTGCTGCTAATTTTGATCAGGCGATTTTTGTACGTACAAAGTTCTATGCTTCAGCGTTGGAAGGCGCAAAAATTAGTAATACCAAGCTCACTGATGTAAAACTAAGCAAAACCGATTTAAGAAAAGCAGTTTTTGAAAACTGCATATTTGAGGGTGTAGACTTTGATTATTCTGATCTGCGTAGACTCAGTTTGGATAGTCAGACTTTTATAGGTGTGCTCTTTCATAATGCCGCACTTAACGAAACTACATTTAAAGGTGCAACGCTTAAAAATGTATCTTTCCGCTCTACTTTCGCCCTCACCAATAAATATTACAGAGCCATTAAAACGATTTGCTTTGAAGGAGCGACAATGGATAAGTTAACCTATGCTTCACTCAAAGGTTTAGGTGCCGATCTTTCAAAAGTTATTCTTTTATAAGAAGATCAAAAGATAAATAAAATTCGTTGAACCAGAGAATGTTTTACGGGCATACAAGAAAAAATCTGATAAGAACGCCTGTGTCGTAAACGTATTACCATAATTGGTGTTGGTGAGAGATTATTGGACATTTTTGTTAAGTTTAAACTATGTATTCTATTGAATGGTAGTTTATAAACTTTACACGATAACGCAATAACCATAAAACTATCGCTTCATACAAAATGAAAACCAGAGCACAAAAGTTAGATGTCATTATTGAGTGGTCAGAAAAAAACGAAGATTTAAGAGCACTCTTGCTAACTAGTTCACTTGTAAATCCTTCGGCACCAGTTGATGAATTTAGTGATTTAGATATTGAATTTATTTTTGAGAATAATGCAAGCTACATTTTAAATAAAAATTGGACACTTGATTTCGGGAATCCAATAGCGATGATTGAAGAAGATGAAAGTTGTTTCGATAATAAACACGCCATGAAAATGGTCTTGTATGATGATGGCGTTAAGGTAGATTTTAAATTATACAGCATATCTAAATTTATAGAAGAAACTCAACAAAAAGAATTGCCTAAAGATTGGGATATTGGCTATAAAGTTCTGATTGATAAAGATGGTATTACGGAGGAAATGTCAAAACCTACTTACCGGGTTTCCATTATAAACAAACCATCTGAAGAGAAGTTTAAGGCTATTCTTAACGATTTTTGGTGGGATACAACCTATGTAGGCAAATGCCTTGCAAGAGACGACATATTTTATACGAAATTTATGTCGGAGACTATTATACGTACAGAATATCTGATTCCTTTAATAGAATAGTATATTTCAAGCGAACACAATTGGAATATCACGACTAACAAATATGGAAGACTTTTCAAAAAGTATCTAACCTCAGAAATGTGGACTAAAATAGAAGCAACATTTTCAGGAAGCAATTTAGATGATAATTGGAAGGCTTTATTGGTAATGGCCGATCTCGTTTCTGAAATTGGAACTGACCTATCGAGAAAATTAGATTATCCATATCCTTATGAGTTGGAAAAAGATATTCGAAAATATTTAGCTGGAATAAAATCTAAATTGTAACTAAATACATTAAATCGTTGTTTGTGGGGATTTCGGTTGTACTCCTGAAAAATATTCCACGCCAATTGATGACGTGGAAATTTTCATTATTGTGGCTTTAATTTGTGATATAGAACATTAGTGCTGTGCACGGGTTGCTTTGTCGAAGGAAAAGATTAGGCTCTTCTCATCTATTTTATTTAACGGTACCTCTGTTGTCGTTTTTCCGTTATCTTCCGTAAAATAAACCTTCGTGCTGTAATCCCTGTTTTTCTTCACTCCGTCTTCGAACAAAGCAATACCGAAAAGGGATGGATCCGTGGAGGATTTCGCTATAATACTTACTGTACCCAGATCGTAATGGCCACGGTTTTTCAAAGTTATGATTCCGTTTCTGTACGAATAGCTGAGCCCTTTTATCGTCTCCAGGTAGGTTTTATTGGGATTGTTAGATGGTTTATATGTTTGTGAATATCCTGAAGTCGCAATAGCCAATAACAAGAAAATTGATGCAAATAGTTTCATGTTTTTGTTTTAAAATTACAGATAAGAAAGATCAACTTTAAAGGGGAATGATATTTCTTTTGTCAGGCAAATATGATTTTTTTAAAGCCAGAATTGAACAGAAAATAGCGACAACTAGACTATCATACATTTATAAGATTTTTTGTCATTACTGAGTAACCATCAGAGCTGGACCCTGAAAAAAATAAGCATGATGTTTTTATACGATGGTTAAATTAGTTTTAAATTTTTCCACCTGTAAAACTCAGGTGATCTAAGGTGGTGATAAAAATAAACATTACGCTGTTTGAATACCTCCTAAGGCACCTGAGAGCATATAAGCCTAGATGTCATTACTTTCATTAAGGAACATAAGCAGCGTGTGAATAGGTATTAGATTTCCAATTTTATGATGGAGACTCGAGCATTAAAATTTGCACCAGAAAGGTCATTACTATTCTAAAAAATCAATTATGAATTTGTTGTATTCTTCCCGCATTGGCAATTCGAAATCAATGTGAAGAACTCTTTTATCGATGGGTACATATTCACTGGTTTTGGGATTAAATCCTTCTTTTTTTATATTTTTCAAATAAAATCCTATTCCTCTTTTTTGCCAGGCAGGCAGGTTGTTGAAATTGATGCCATATTGAAATAGTAATTCGTTTTTAGCTGCAATACTCATTCCCTGAATTTTAGAAGAAGCTTGATTTCTGCTATGATTATCCTTTCTCAACTGCCAGTAGCAATGGGCATTCAAGGCATTCCTGTGTGCATCTTCGCTGCGCCATCTGAAATAATCCTCAACTAATCTCTTGTTCGGCAATTCAGAAATACGGCAGTCAAATGCACCTATACTTCCCAGAATTGAAGAAAATTTAGCACTTGCTTCGCCAGCGAGTACGGAAATATATTTTCTTACCTTTCGTCCAAAAAGATTTTCATTAGGGTGAAATAGCAAGGATATTTCATCACTTTGCGTATAGCCGTAAATGATATTGAAGCCGCAATTCATCAAATGTTTTACAGTTTCAACCATCAGATCCCGGAATTTTTCATCAAAAGGTGTTTCAAACTGGTGTACTTCTTTGGTAAGTCTAGTAAAACCCCGGCCATCAATTCTGGCAACCATGTACATCTCAGGTAAAATACAACGATCTTGAGCGGTTTCATAAACCCTCATTTTAGCGTCTAAATCATCAAATTTCATCTGACCATGGTTTTATCGTAAATGAATTATTTTCAGCTGTCACATAATATAGTTCGTCGAAGCCTTCATTGATCGAGGGTAGAGCCAACTTTTTAAAAGTTCCCCTTATACCTATTTCGGGAATTCTTTCCTTGCCTGACCGTTGGTTATTACGGTCCACAGCATCGCTTAATTTGGATTGAAAATAATATCCAGTTACTTTGAATTTGTTAGCCTTGGCAATGGTTATGTACTTTGCCCTTTCTTCTATAGAAGGATTCGTATTGTCTACCACAAAAGGCTGAGAGGTGAGAAGGCAGGTTTCAATAAATCTGAGTTCCTTATTTCTCGTGTTTAAAAGATCTAAGGAAATATATACGTGGGTCTTAAAAAGCTTTTCTTTAAAAAAGGTAGTTTTTCCAGTTGCCTGAATGCCACAAAATATGATTGCTTCCATCTTCCTAAAGATCTGGTTTTATGGATATAAAAAAAAAGGAAGAATTATTGTTAATTCTTCCTTTTGATGCGGAAAGCGAGGGATTCGAACCCCCGGACCTGTTACAGTCAACAGTTTTCAAGACTGCCGCATTCGACCACTCTGCCAGCTTTCCGGAGGCAAAAGTACGAACTCCGCTTAAAACTGCAAACTATGAATGCTTTTTTTTTATATAAACTTGATAATTACTTAACACAGAGGGAGAAAAAATTATTTCTTCCTGATATTTTCTTCAATCGGCTCCGATTTTTTGAACAAATTAAAGGTAGGCCGGATGATCTTTACGCTTCTTTTGCTTACATCTACACTGGCATTGAGCTCAAAACCGATCAATAAAATCAAAGAATTAAGGTAAAGCCAGATCATCACCACAATTAATGTTCCGATAGAACCATATACTTTATTGTAGGATGCGAAATGATTGATGTAGAAAGAAAAGCCCCAGATGGTAAGAAAGGCCAGTATGGTAGCCAGCCACGAGCCTGCACTGAACAGGCGCCATTTTTTAGTATGTGAAGGGCCGTAACGGTATAAAATAGAAATGGTAATGAAATACAGGATCGCCAATAGAGCCCAGCGTGTAAATTTTATGGTATAAACCAAAAAGCTGTCCTTTAAGTGCAGTTCGTCATTGATTTTGTTGAGCAAAACTTCGCCCAAGGCCATCGCACTGATGCAGATGATGATCGAAAAACAGATAATAACGGTGAGTACTAGCGCAATTAAACGTTGTTTTATCCAGCCCCTGGTTTCGATAATCAATGATGATTTGTTAAAAGCTTTCATTAAGTTTTTAACGCCATTGGTGGCAAAAAATAATGCAGATAAAAAACCGAAAGACAATAAACCTCTGTTTTGCTTTTTGATGATATCTTTCAAAGTGGTTTCAAAGGCGTCAAAGGCATTGTGTGGAAGAACCAGCTGGATTAAATTTAAAAGTTGGTCCTGGAAGCCTTTAATTGGGATAAAAGGGATCAGTGTGAACAAGAATATAATGCCCGGAAAAATAGCCAGCATAAAACTGTAGGCCAGCGATGAAGATTTGTTTACCAGCGCATCTTTGCCTATTTCGCGGAAGAAAAAAGTAGCAACTGTATATAATGGGAGCGGGCTAAATCCAGGCAAAATACATCCCTTAGTCCATTCTATAAACCTTGAATAGAACTTAAACTGTAATAATTGCCGGTGTAACCATTCCATTGTAGCGGTTAATTAAAAAATACCGATAACTTTTCCATAAAGTTTTCGGGTGGGTTGGTGGGTTTGTTCTTCTTCATATCGACAAAAACAAGTGTTGTTGCCCCAATGTTTATCAATTCTTCATTTTCATTGTACAATTCGTACTCAAAGAAAATACGGACGCCAGGCAGGGTTTTAATAATGGTTTTAACCGTAATCTCCTGATCATACAATGCAGGTTTGATGTATTTACATTTCAATTCTAAAACAGGCATCATAATGCCATCAGCTTCCATAGAACTGTAACTCATACCCAAACTCCGTAACATTTCTACTCGGCCAACTTCGTAATATTGTGCATAATTGCCATAATACATATAGCCCATCTGATCGGTTTCGCCATAGCGCACCCTGATTTTCGTACTGTGACTATACATTATTTGAAGATATTTCTTTTGTTTAAAGCCTCACGGTATTTTTTTGCGTTGATTTCGTGCTCTGCCTTGGTTTCTGCAAAGTTATGGTAACCCGAGAAATCTTCTTTGGCGCACATATAAATGTAGTTGTTTTTATCGCGGTTTAACACGGCATCAATGGCGTTAATACTTGGCATCATGATGGGTCCCGGAGGTAAACCAGCATATTTATAAGTGTTGTAAAGTGATTGTACCTGCAATAATTTGCCGGTAACCCTTTTTACTGTAAAATCGTTGTTTGCAAAAATCACGGTCGGATCGGCCTGAAGCAAAATGCCTTTATTTAAACGGTTTAAGTACAAACCTGCTATGATCGGCATTTCTTTGTCGTAAAGGGCTTCTGCATCAACAATAGAAGCTAATGTATATACCTGCGCAGGCGTAAGGTTCAGGCTTGCCGCTTTTTGCTTACGGTCTGCATTCCAGAATTTATCATATTCCTTGTGCATGCGCTCAAAAAAATCAACCGGCGAAATATTCCAGTACATTTCGTATGTATTTGGGATAAACATAGCATATACATTGTCCTGGTTAAAACCATATTTGCTAATGAGTGCGGTAGAATCCAAAACATTGATAAAGCTTAATGAATCGGCTTCGAGGTTGCTGGCCAGGTAGGCTGCAAAATTTTCCTTTTTACGGATATTCTGAAACTTCAGTTTAACAGGATCCTGGTTTCCGGCTTTGATCATGTTAATCAAGGTACGGTTGGTCATTCCCTTTTTCAAACGGTAGCGGCCAGGTTTAACACTTGTTGCCAGGTTCATTTTTGTAGCGGCAGCTGTAAAAGTACCGATACTTTTTACCAGGTCTTTCTTTTTGATTTCGGCAAGCAGATCATCATAGCTGCTTCCTGTTTTAATATATAAATATTTTTGATTTTCGGTAATGTTAGGGGCAAAGTATAGCCTGTAAATATTTAACGCAAAGTAACCAGCAATTAAAATAACAACAAGCGCAACAATTATTGCCACTTTTTTGCCTGTACTCATGTTCTTTTTTTCTATTTCAGTCATCTGTAATATGATACTTGTTATTTGTTAGATAAGGTAATGTTAATCTTTGTGCCTATAGCTACTTTGGTTAACGAATCAACCGGCATAGGGTCTTGTTTGATAATGATTGCCGCAGCACTGTCGGTTATCGGCCCTTCATAAATGATGTTGCCTAAACTAAGGTTCGAACCCCTTAAACTAAACTTCGCTTCATCCATGGTTAAGCCCGTCAATTGCGGAATATCTACTTCTTCATTTCCACGTCCATCGCCCAGTACTAAGTTAATTCTTGAGCCCACCGGAATGATCTGCCCTACAGTAATCGGTTGACCACCAAATGAGGCTTCCAGTACCACATCGCGACTTACATCAGGTTTATAAGTAGTATCGCCCAGTTTTAACCTCGAACTTTCGATAATGGCTTGTGCCTCACGTAAGGTTTTAAATGTAATATCAGGGAATTTTGTATTTGGCGTTTTACCCGCATTAATGGTTAAATAAATGGTACGGTTGTCTTTTACAAAAGTATTGGGGTCAGGGTCCTGGTCAATTACAATCCCTGCAGGCTGATCCATAATAAAAACAGAATCTACTTCGTATTTTAATCCGGCATCTTCCAGCTTTTTTACGGCCTGTTCAAAAGAAAGGCCCTTTACCATGGGCACATTTAAGCCTTCGCCGTGTTTGGTGTAATATCTCAAGCTAAAAAATGCGATCAGAAGCAATGCAATAACGGTAATTATGGCAGCTATGATGTTGTTTCTAAACGATTTGGTTTTTAAGTAATCTATAAATTTAGACATGTATCTTAAATGGGGTTTATGCGTATAGGCTCAAATGTAACTATTTTAATTATTGATTGAATTATAGAATCTAAATCGCTGTCCAACCATACACTGTTTTTTATCCAATTGCCTTTCATCAATTAGTTCAATTCTCATTCAATAATTGTTCCGTTAATAGGACCAAAGCACAAAGATATTTATATTTTTGAGGATATATTTATATTCAATTTCTATTTATAAAAGGATTTCTGACATGAAGAAAACTATTGCGTTGTTAACAGGCGGTACCACAGGCGAATGGGTTGTTTCGGTAAAAAGCGCGGCAACAATTGCCCAGAACATCGACCTTAATTTATACGATGTTTATAAAATTATGCTGAACGAAAAAGGATGGTTTTATGAACCTGCAGATTCCGTTAAGATCGAAATTGATAAAAATGATTTTTCGCTAACGCTTGATGGCCGCAGGATAAAATTTGATGGTGTTTTTATTGCCATTCATGGTTCTCCTGGTGAAGATGGAAAATTACAGGGCTATTTCGATATGCTGGGTATTCCATACACCACCTGCGATGCGCTAACCTCGTCTATTACCATGAACAAGGGGTATACCAAGGCCATTGTAGAAGGGATTGATAACCTGTACACTGCAAAATCTGTTCAGATATTTAAAGGTGGAAATTATAGTTTAAGCCAGATTAAACAGGATTTAAGGCTGCCTTATTTTGTGAAGCCGAACAGTGGCGGGAGCAGTATTGGCATGAGTAAGGTAAAACACGCAGACGATCTTGACGAAGCCATTGAAAAAGCTTTTAAAGAAGACAGCCAGATTTTGATCGAAGAGTTTGTAAGCGGAAGGGAATTTTCAATCGGTGTTTTTGGTGCCGAAGGCAAAATCATTGTCTTACCAACAACAGAAGTGATTCCTCAAAATGAATTTTTCGATTTCGAGGCAAAATATACACCTGGGGCAACAGAAGAAATTACCCCTGGCCGAATGAGTGGGGAAGAATTACTTCGTGTGCAGCAAGTGGTTACAGACGTATATAAAAAACTAAATTGCAGGGGAGTGGTCCGCATAGATTATTTCCTGGAGCACGAAACGGGTAAGTTTTATTTTATCGAAATCAATACCATCCCCGGACAAACTGCAACGAGTTTTATTCCTCAACAGGTTGCTGCAATGGGTGTTACCCTGAAAGAATTTTATACCCGTTTAATGAAAGAAACGTTGGGGTAATATGAGTGACGGGGGAATTTAACGTCGTGTATCTCCTCGAAAAATCATGATTGCAAGAAGGCTATTTGAGCCAGCGAAGTAATCTTGTTCCTCTTTGCAATGACGATATCTGTTAATGGTGGTACAATGAGATAAAGACCTGATTCCTTTCAGAAAAAAATCTTCCAAATGATGATTATTCAAAAATTGATTGATAAGGGCTTAAAAGTTAAAAGCTATCCGAAAGATTCAATTGTTTATGAGCCGGGCATGCATCCACGGTATGTGTATTTTATCAAATCAGGCGAGGTAAGAATGGTTACCGTTAGCAATGAAGGAAGGGAGTTTATTCAAGGGGTTTTTAAAACCGGGCAATATTTTGGTGAACCAGCATTATTAACAGGCAGGCCTTATTTGGCATTTACCATTACCAATATAGATTCGCAGCTAATTGCGGTAAACCAGGAAGATTTTTTTAATCTGATCAAAAACGATTCTGATTTTAGTATGAATCTTATCCAGACGCTGAGCCATCGCCTTTTTTATAAATCGATGATGCTTGAAGAATTAGCGAATGAAAAGGCTGATCATCGTTTGTTAACCATTATTAATTACCTGCTTAATGATATTGCTGCAGGTGAAAATTTAAAAGTAACACGGCAAGAATTGGCTGATATGACCGGCCTCAGGGTAGAAACAGTAATTCGCGGGGTAAAAATGCTGGCGGAGCGGGGTTTGATTAAGATAGTTAGAGGGAAAATAATTAAAGAGCTAAAATAGGTACTAAACCGAAGTACATAAGTAACGTGTATAACTTTTTGATATAAAGCTCTTTGGTTTTTATGAAGACCTTAAAAATTGTTTTCGTTGTAGATTTTGCCCGAGCAATAGACGATTCTATAATCAATGATCAATAAACATGATTCAGATCATAATTTAATGTGGTATTAAAGCCTAACTTTGTAGTATCAAATCAGAATATTATGGCTGAGTTATCAAAATTTCAATCCTTTATACAGTGTAAATGTCCGCGTTGCCGCAAAGGTGATATTTTTACAGGAAGTGCTTATTCTTTTAGATTACAAAAAACAAATGTCAACTGCCCGCATTGTAACTTAAAATTCGAGCGTGAGCCAGGTTTTTTCTATGTGGCCATGTTTGTAAGTTATGCGATGAACGTTGCAGAAATTATTACTATTGGGGTAGCTTCATACATTTTGGGCTTACCTTTGGTTTACGAAAACCTTTGGTACTATGTGGCCCTGATTTTAACAGGCGTGTTACTTTTATCGCCTATCAATTACCGTTATTCGCGGGTAATTCTATTACACTATTTAACACCCGGCTTGCATTATGTGCCAGGTAGCGGAGATTAATCAGGAAGGTATAAATGTTAAGTCAGATGGAAACATCTGACTTTTAGTGTTATAGATAGTTTTTTACTAATACTATTGATTGAAATTCTTCGCGATAATTTCGGTTAAAGCCTTAACTTTTTCTACAGAAGTTAATTCGTAGCGGTATTCATCTTCAATACTGCCCATTTTGGATTCGTTGTTCCTGAAGGTCATTTTACTGGCTACAAATTCCTTGGCCGAGGCATGGAATTGCGTTGCACCGGTTTTATCAATCAGCTGTTGAATATTGGTTTCATTTATTCCGGCGCCAGGCATAATGGTAATTCGGCCATTTGCTTTTTTTATCAGCTCTGCCAATTTTTCTGCCCCAATAATAGCTGAAGAAGCACCTCCGGAGCTCAGTACCCTTTTTATTTTGAGTGAGATCAAATCCTCAAGGGCCTGGTCCATATCATTACTCATATCAAATGCCCTGTGGAAAGCTACATCCATCGGTTTAGCCAGCTCAATTAGTTCAGCGCATCTCTCTTTGTCAATGGTGCCATCTGCTTTAAGTATTCCAATAACTACGCCTTCACAATTTAATGATTTACAGATTTTTATATCTTCTTTCATTAGTTCGAACTCAATATCAGAATATAGGAAATCTCCTCCACGCGGACGGATAATTGGCCAAACTTCTATAGACAGATTTTTTTTGGCTAAAGAAATTTGCGCATAACTGGGCGTAGTTCCACCTTCAGCCAGATTATCGCAAAATTCGACTCTTTTTGCACCACCATTTTGCGCAGCCAGGGCTGATGTATAAGAATTGGCACATACTTCTAAGCAAGCAATTGCAACTTCACTCATTATATTATTTATTTTTTTGTATTATTCCAAGATTCTTAACCTGCAGTAAAATATATTGATAGTCGAAGCTCGGTTATCTTTAGCTAATAATAACTTTTGCCCTTAATTAAAAGATCTTGTTTTTCTGCATTGCAAACTGCATAACTGAAACCTTGCTGAATGGCATAAGCTCCATATTCTCCTTTTTTGTTGATGGCTAAAAATCCTACCTGTATGTTTTTGGCCGTTTCGGGCTTCTTTTTAATGATACGCATAACCGCTTCTTTACAAGCGTTTTCAGGTGTATAACCCTGGCGCATGAGTTCTACTACTAAAAACGATCCCACATTCCGTACCACCTCTTCACCTACACCCGTTGAGGTCGCGCCACCAACTTCATTGTCTACATAAAGACCCGCGCCAATAATCGGGCTGTCACCAATTCTTCCGTGTAATTTATAGGCCATTCCACTGGTGGTACAGGCGCCAGAAATATTGCCTTTAACATCAATTGCCAACATGCCAATGGTATCGTGGTTATACTGGTTGCCCGGGAGTTTTTGCGGGGCAGCTTTCTGATAAAGTTTGTTTTCAATATTCATTACAGGCGCATATTTTGCTGTTTTCAGCCACTCTTTCCATGCTTTTTCGCTGGCAGGAGTAAGCAGGTTCTCTTTTTTGAAGCCCTGCTCTAACGCAAATTGCAATGCACCATCGCCGGCCAGCATTACGTGCGGTGTTTTTTCCATCACTTTACGTGCTACCGAAATCGGGTGTTTAATATGCTCCAGAGCTAAAACTGCGCCGCAATTACCCAATTCGTCCATAATACAGGCGTCGAGGGTAACATGGCCATCACGGTCTGGCAAACCGCCATAACCAACAGATTGGTTGTGCTCATCAGCTTCTGGTACCCAAACGCCTTGTTCTACGGCATCTAAGGCACGTCCGCCAGAGGATAAAACTTTCCAGGCATCGGCATTTGCAGCGATTCCAAAATCCCATGTAGAAATTACGATGGGAAAATTCCCTGCTTTTGATGATTTTTTTGGAAGTACTTCAGCTATACTGTTTTTATCGATGGCAAGCAATCCGGCCGATAGGGCAGATGCTTTTATAAATTTCCGGCGGTTAAACATTTTATTTTCGGATGGTTTAGTGGTTTTTAATTGTCGTGTTGTAAACCGGTAGATCTTGTTTGATCATTGAGGTTTTAACACAGGTTATTTTTAGTAATTAATCGTTTTACTTCTGGTAGAAGATGGTAATTCATAATGAGTAATGCCCGGTATTTAATTATGGATTACTTATCCTTCAATCGTAAATTTATCCGCATCTTTTAAAAACGGGAATTGTCTCCTGATTTTAACCAGCTCTTCATAATTGATGCTGAATGTATATAGATCTTCATCCTCTGGTTTATAATAAACCGTGTTTCCATAAGGGTCTAAACACATCGATAATCCGCTGTGGTAAACCTGGTTCCCGTCATGACCAACTCGGTTTACGGCAATTACGTAACTCTGATTTTCAATTGCCCTGGCCGGTATTAGTGCCTTCCAATGTGCTGATCGTTTATCGGGCCAGCTGGCTACCAGGAGTAAGATATCGTATTCTTGCCCCACATTACGTAACCAAACCGGAAAGCGGAGGTCGTAACAAATGGCCAGTCTGATTTTCCAGCCTTTAAGTTCAACTATCAGTTTTTCTTTACCTGGACTAAAGTGTTGATCCTCATCGCCCATACCAAAGAGGTGGCGTTTATCGTAATGCTGGTTTTTGCCATCCGGTTCCATCCAGATCAGGCGGTTAAAATATTGATTGTTTTCTTTTATAATTAAGCTTCCGGTAACTACACAGTTGTACTGATAAGCCATTTTTTGCATCCATTGCATCGTTTTTCCACCCATTTCTTCTGCCAGGGCTTCAGAATTCATGCTAAAGCCTGTATTGAACATTTCGGGTAAAATAATAATATCGGTTTTCTCCCTTACACCCATTGATAATCTAAGTGCCAGATTTAAAAGGTTTTTCTCAATGTTTTCCCAAAAAAGATAGGCCTGAAAAACGGTTACTTTCAGATTTTCTATTTGAGTGTAAACAGGTGCTTCCATTTTTTATAGGTTTAGTCTGGTTAAACGTTTTTTAATTTCCCGGCAGCTAATGCAAGTGTTGTGTTCTCTTTGGCGAAGCAGAACCTGATAATTTTATGGTCGGTTGCTTTCTGGTAAAATGCAGAAACCGGAATGGTGGCCACTCCAAATTCTTTAATTAACCTGATGCTAAAATCCGTATCCTTCTCGTCGCTGATATCGCTGTAGCTTGCACACTGAAAATAGGAACCTTTGCATGGCAGAAGTTTAAAGCGGCTTTCGGCCAGGAGATTTCTAAAGTAATCTCTTTTCTGCTGAAAGAAACTGCCTATTTCAGAATAATTTTTAGGTTCTTTAATATAATCGGCAATTGCTTGCTGCATGGGACTATTAACGCTGAAAACATTAAATTGGTGTACCTTTCTAAATTCTTTGGTTAATTTCTCTGGCGCCAGGCAATAACCCAGTTTCCAGCCGGTAGCATGTAGGAGTTTGCCAAAAGAGGCTACAATAAAACTTCTTTGCCTTAATTCCGGATAGCACATTACACTTTGATGCTTTTGTTCATCGTAAATCAGATGTTCATAAACTTCGTCGCTCAGGATTAAAATATCGGTTCCCGTAATGAGTTTTATGAGCGATTTCATATCATCGGGCGATAAAATACTTCCGGTTGGATTTTGCGGAGTATTTAAGATGATCATCCTTGTTTTTGCTGTAAACAGCTTCTTAACCATGTCCCAGTCAATGGCATAAGTGGGAGGGGCAAGTTCGTATGTTTTAACCAGGCCACCTAACAGCTTAATTGTTGGTGCATAACTATCGTAAGCCGGTTCGAAAATGATCACTTCATCGCCTGCGTTAATAATGGCAGCCAATGCGGTAAAAATAGCTTGCGTTCCGCCTGCGGTAACCGTAATTTCTGTTTCAGGATTATATTTTATGTTATATAGCTTCTCAACTTTCTCTGCAATGGTTTCTTTCAGGAATGTAGATCCGGGCATAGGTGCATATTGATTAAAACCATCCTGCATGGCTTTATTTACCAATTCAACTAATTTTGGATCGCAGGGATAGTCAGGAAATCCTTGAGAAAGATTAATAGCATTGTGTTCTGCGGCAAGTTTACTCATCACCGAAAAGATGGTGGTACTTACACCAGGAAGTTTAGATTGTATGTTAAGCATCTTATAAGCGAAAATAGGGAAAAAAAAGCTTAAGGCATAAAAACCTGCACCAAAAGCCCAGTCATATAGTTGCACAATTGTAGTTGTACATGAAGGAAAAATTTTCTCGCAATCATTAAACCCTCATCTTAAATTAGCGTCAATAACTCAATAACCAACATCTTAATCTGTTAACCATACCTAAACTTTAGGTTGAGAATTTTGTATTATTTCAAATATATTTCTGCTTATTTAAAATTGTTCCAAATAAACTGCTTTCTTTGCAATTAAAATCTCAAATATCCATTAAATATGAAGTTTAAACACCTAACTGCTGCTTTTATACTGTTAATAGGTGCATCTGCATTTGTTAGCCCAAAAAAGGCTTTAAGAACATTTGTTTCCAATTACGAAAATGTATTGGGTACATCGCTTGAATTAAAATTTAAAACCAACAGCCAGGCTGATGCAGATTTAGCCGAAGAACGTACACTAAAGGAAATAGATAGGCTGGATGATATTTTAAGTGCTTATAAAACCAACAGCGAGTTTAGTAAATGGATGAGAAATGGTAAACAAACTACCAAAGTTTCACCAGAATTATTTGAAGTATTAAAGCAATTCGAAAACTATAAGGTACTAACCAATGGTGCTCTTGATGCATCAGCCAAAGCAATAGGCGATGTTTGGAAACAGGCCGCTGCCGAAGGCCGTTTACCTTCAGCTTCAGTATTACAGCATGCAGTTGCCTCGGTTAAACAAAAGCATTACCTTTTAAATGAGCACGAACAAACAGTTACCCGTTTGGATGATGTGCCCTTAGCTTTAAATTCTTTTGCAAAAAGTTATATTATCAATAAGGCTGCTGAAAAAGCTGCTCAAAGCGCAGGAATTGAAAACGTGGTTGTGAATATTGGTGGCGATATGGTAATTAAAGGAAATGAGCCTGAGGCTATTGAAATAGCAAACCCTAAAGCTGATGCCGAAAATGATGCCGCGCTTACTACAATTAAAGTGTCTAACATGGCTGTGGCAACCAGTGGCAATTACCGCAGAGGTTTTAACGTAAATGGAAAATGGTATTCACATATCGTTGATCCACGCACTGGAAAACCTGCTTCAGAAATCATCAGTGCAACAGTTATTGGTCCTGACGCCAGTGAAGCAGGCGCCCTGGCTACTTCTTTTAATGTGCTTTCCATTGCCGAAATTGAAGCATTAACCGCTGCCAGGAACAATATTGCATACTTGTTGATCACTAAAGACGGAAAAGAAATTAGAAGCAAAGAGTGGTCTAAGTACGAGGTTGCACTAACGAAACCAGTTACGGCCTTAGAAAAAGTAAATAAAGCTGAAAAGCTTTGGAATACTAAGTATGAGTTAGTGGTGAATTTAGAAATTGCCAATATAGAATCTACTGATGGTAAACGTATCCGTCGTCCATTTGTGGCAGTGTGGATTGAAGATGAGGCAAAAACTCCGGTACGTAACCTGGCTATCTGGTATAATAAACCACGTTGGTTGCCCGATCTGAAATCATGGAACCGCGCCAATGGCGAAGAATTTAAAAAAGGAGCCGAAGGGAAATTGAGTTCAACCAGCTCAGCTACTCGTGGTCCCGGTAAATATAGCTTATCATGGGATGGAAAAGATGATAGCGGTAAATTGGTAAAAGCAGGGATTTATACCGTTTTTATCGAAGTTGCCCGTGAGCACGGAACTTACCAGGTGATTGCCAAGGAAATGAAATTTACAGGCTCGGCGCAAAAGGTAGAATTAACACCAAATACAGAACTAGCATCAGCATCCCTTGACTACAGAAAAATCGAAACCTCAAAAAAATAACGTCGTCCCTGCACCAGGTGGCCTGGGGAAAAAACAGGTTAAAAAAAATAGCGGAAAAGGTAAGGGTAAAAAGCGTTTAGCTGGTTTATCGCGCTGGCTGCACATTTATTTATCAATGGTGAGTTTTACCATCCTGCTATTCTTTGCAGTATCGGGTTTAACCTTAAATCATGCAGATTGGTTTACTTCCGGTAAGGAGCTGGTTACTAAAGATTCCGGATCAGTAAACTTAAAATGGGTAAACCAACCCGATACCAATAAGATCAACAAGTTGCAAATTGTTGAGTTTTTTAGGAATAAGCATGGGGTTAAAGGCGCCTTGAGCGATTTCAGGATAGATGACAGGGAACTGAGTTTAACATTTAACGGACCTGGCTATCTGGCCGATTCCTTTATAGACCGCGAAACCGGTAAATATGAATTAACCACAACCAGGTTTGGCGCTATAGCCGTGATTAATGATTTGCACAAAGGAAAGGATTCTGGTAAGGCATGGTCCTGGATCATTGACATTTCAGCTGTGCTGATGACCCTCGTGTCTATCTCGGGTATCATTCTCATCTGTTTTATCAAAAAGAAGCGCTTAAGTGGTTTTATTATAGCAGCGGTGGGTACAATTATTTGCTATTTAATTTACAAGTTATTTGTGCCGTAAGTTAACCCCTCAAGACACTAAGGGCATTGAGATGATCTCTTTGTGTTCTTAGTGTCTTTGTGATAAAATATTAGTGCGCTACAACCGTCGAATCAGACGATGCCTCCACTTCGGTGGTGATAAACCTTCTGCCAATTAACAGGCAGCCTAAGGCGATAAACGCAGCTGCCGTCATTACCAATGGCATAGGAACAACCGAATGTTCGTTAAATAAACTTACCGCTACCGAAGCCAGAGCACCCAGGCCCATTTGCAAAGCGCCCATTAAGGCAGATGCACTACCCGCATTTTTTGTAAAAGGTGCAAGGGCTAAAGCTGCTGCATTTGGGTTAATTAAACCTAAGCAGGCCAAAAACAATGCAATAAAACCAATTGTAGCATATAAATTTAACCAGTTATTTAAAGCGAAAACCAAAAAGATTAAACTGAAAATACATTGTGCAGTAAGTGCGTAGGTTACAATGTTTTTACTGCTAAACCATTTTAATAATAAACTGTTCACTTGGCTAGAACCAATAAACGATACCGACAGCAAAGCGAATATCCAGCCATAACCTGTTTTATCTACTTCATAAATCTTCATAAATACTGTAGGAGAGGATGATACATAGGCAAACAAACCCGAAAAGGTAATGGAGCTGATTAGTGCATAGGTATAAAATTGTGGTTCTTTCAGAACGGTAAAGAAATTGGTTAAAATGGGCTTAGGCTTTAAAGAATAACCAGGATCGGGTTTGTAGCTTTCCGGTAATTTAAAAATAGAGGCCAACAGCATTAAAACAGCCATCAGGCCTAAAAATATGAATACATACCTCCAGCCGAATGCCGAAATTAAATAGCCGCCTCCTGTTGGCGCCAGCATAGGCGAAACAGCAATTACCAGCATTAAAGATGCAAATACCTTAGGGCTTTCATCTACAGAGAATAAATCCCTAACCATCGCTACCGAAGCTACTGCAGTAGCACAGCTCCCGATAGCCTGTACGAAACGCAAAACAATAAGCTGATTTACATTGGTTACAGCTAAACATAATACAGAAGATAAGATGTAGAGCCCCAGGCCAAAATATAAAGGTTTTTTACGGCCATATTTATCAAGCAAAGGACCGTACAAAAGCTGGCCAACAGAAATCCCGATAAAAAAGCTCGATAAAGATAATGCTACTGTAGATTCGGTACTTTTTAGATCTTTTGCAATATCCAAAAAACCCGGCAGGTACATGTCAATCGAGAATGGGCCAAGCGCAGCAAGTGATCCCAAAATAAGTATCAAGAAAAAGTGTTGTTTTTTAGCCATAAAATTACCCGAATTTGATGGCGCAAAGATTGTGAGATTTAAGTTGCTAACCTATTTTTACCGTCGAACGATTGTAAAAAATCATCATATTAATCTGATTTAATATTAAAGTATGGCAGGTGCGTAATCTTTGTGTTATCTCTGTTAAAAATAGACGCTTCTTTGTGCTAAAATATGTGATTTATTTTTAGATTTATAGTCTATGACTTTTAAAACGAAAGAAAGCCGTTTACTACTTGTTCTGGGTAGTTTTTTTGTGGCCAATGCCATATTATCAGAGTTTATTGGTGTTAAATTATTCAGCGTAGAAGAAACGCTTGGGATCAAAAAATTTAATATTAACCTGCTTGGTGTTCCTAACCTGTCGTTCGTGATGTCTGCAGGGGTATTAACCTGGCCGATTATCTTCATCATGACCGATATCATAAATGAATATTTTGGTGTTAAACAGGTTCGTTTTTTATCTGTTCTTACTGCTATTCTCATTGCTTTTGCCTTTATGGTAGTTTGGGGCTCCATGCATTTAAGTGCAGCCGATTTTTGGGTACATCAAAACATAAATGGCGAAGACCTGAACATGAATAATGCATTCGCTGGCATTTTTGGACAGGGGATGTGGATTATTGTAGGTTCCATCACTGCTTTTATTATCGGGCAGCTGGCTGATGTACTTATTTTTCACCGGATTAAAAGAATTACCGGAGAGCGTGCACTATGGTTGCGGGCAACCGGCTCAACATTGGTTTCTCAGCTTATTGATAGTTTTGTGGTAATTTTTATCGCTTTTTATTTAAATCCGCAATACCATTACAGCTGGCAAATGGTAGCCGCAATAGGTTTGGTGAATTACACTTATAAATTCATTGTGGCTATTCTAATGACACCTATTTTATACATTGTACATACCATTATAGATGGTTATCTAGGTAAAGACCTGGCCCATAAATTGATTAAAATGGCCGGCAGGGGATAAAATCATACCAATAGCATGATGAAAAGATTAAGCATTTTAACATTCGTAATAGGACTTTCGTTAATGGCCTGTTCAAATAGAAAGGAAAGCGGAAAAAACCTGGAGCTTGAAGGTACCTGGCAATTGATTTCGGCTACAACCATAGATAAAGGAAAAAGTGAAACCACTGATTATTCAGGAAAACTAAAAATGATCAAAATGTTTAACGATAGTCATTTCGCATTTTTGAAACACAGTCTTGATCCCAAAGATAGCACGAGTTTTGATGCAGGAGGAGGGACCTATGTTTTAAAAGGTGAAGATTATACCGAACACCTTGAATATTATAAAAATAAGGACTGGGAAGGCAAAATATTTAACTTTAAGCTGGCTATTCATCGCGATACATTGATCCAAAAAGGAATTGAGAAAGTTGAAGCTGCCGGTGTTGACCGTATAATTATCGAGAAATACCTTAAAGTAAAATAAAAGTAAAAGGTCAGACTCGCTCTGACCTTTATACTTAACAACAAAACAAATAAAAAAATAACCTTAAAATAAATTATAGGCTTGCCAATTCTTCGGCAAAAACGTTTCCACTCAATTGCTCTTGTTTGTAAATCTGCCTGCCGGTATAGGCCACAAAAACAGATTGATCTAAAAGCAGGTCGCGGTTTTTAATCAAACTTTCCAGCTTCACGGTTCCGACTACATATTTATAACTGCTAGCCGCATAGCGCTCGCTGATGTTATCAAAATTCAGCAGGGTGATCAGATCTTCATCCGCATAACGCAGGTAAATTTCCAACAGGATATCTTCCGTATGTTTTACACTGTTTTCCGAGTGATATTTTTTGTATTCATAACGATAATCGTAACGCAACGCGGCAATATCAGAAAGTACGGCTGCTCCAGTAGGATGGCCACCTGCGCCTTTACCATAGAAAAACTGTTTATCTGCAAATGCTGCCTGAACTGCAACTGCATTGTACTCGTTTTCTACGTTGTAAAGAAAATCATCTTTCGTCACCAGTTTAGGGAGTACATAAGTTACAATATCCTTTGTATTAACCTTACGCGCCGTAGGAACCAACTTGATTTTAAAGTTTTTCTCACGCGCATATTTAATGTCATGGTTGGATAGGTTCTGTATACCGATGTTTAAAATGGCATCAGGGTTTACGAATAAGCCATAAGCATGTGCAGTGGCAATGGCTAGTTTATATTTCGGATCGTAACCACCCACGTCCAAAATAGGGTCGGTTTCTGCAAAACCTAAATCCTGAGCCTCTTTTAATGCCGAATCGTAACTTTGGTTCTTGTCAAATATTTTCGAAAGAATATAGTTGGATGATCCGTTAAAAATACCACTCAGGGCATGGAATAATTCGTTGTCATAATACTCTTCCAGGTTGCGGATAATTGGGATACTGCCACAAACAGCCCCTTCGTACAATAAAGAAGTACCATACTCTTGTTGTAGATCTACCAGCTCTTTTAAGTGCGTAGCGATCATTTTTTTATTTGCAGATACTACATTTTTACCATTTTTTAATGCGGTAGTTACAATTTCGTAGGCCGCATCGGCATCATTAATCAGTTCTACAATCGTATTGATTTCTGTATTATTCAGTATTTCGTTGCGATCAGTTGTAAACAGATCCTTATTAAGGGTACGCTTTTTTCTTGGGTCTTTTATGGCGATTTTAATGATCTCCAGGTTCAGGTTCTGGCTTTGGATAATATCCAGTAAACCTTGTCCCACAACCCCGAAACCAAATAAACCGATTTTTAGATTTTTACTCATTGTTATAAATTGATTATACAGATAGACGGATTAAACCGTTATAGCTGTTCTTATTTTTGTAATTTGTTTTAATTGTATGAGGTATCTGGCCCATCACCTTCCACCTTTAAGCTCTTAATCTGCTGCCTTTCTAAGCGGTATGCTGCAACTTGATAATCTTTTTATTGCGACTTTCTTTGATGAAATTTCCGATGATATTGGTCAGGGCATCTGTTTCGATCAGGAAACCATCGTGGCCATAATCAGAATGTAAAGCGATAAATTCTGCCTCGTTAATGTGGTCAGCTAAATATTTTTGCTCAGATAACGGGAATAAAACATCATTTTCTATGCCGATTACCAAAGTGTTTGCTGTAATCAGTTTTAAGGCATCAGCAATGCTTTTGCGGTTACGGCCAACATTGTGGCTATCCATTGCCTTGGTTAAATAATAGTAGCTATAAGCATTAAAACGGTTAATCAGCTTTTCTCCCTGGTAATTCTGGTAAGAAGAAGAACGGAAGTTATCGGTTTTATCATTTACACTTTCTACCTGGGTGCTTCCATAAGCATTATAGGTTCTGTAACTTAATAACGCAATGCTGCGTGCAGTTTTTAAGCCTTTGCTGCCTCCGTTTGGTTGGTTGGCATAAAAAGTTCTATCGGTAGTAATGGCCAAACGCTGACTTTCGTTAAAAGCAATTCCCCATGGAGAATGGGCCGCATTGGTGGCAATCAGGATCAGGTTTTCGATTTTATTCGGTTCTGAAATACTCCACTCAACAGCTTGTTGCCCACCCAAAGAGCCACCAATTAATAATTTAATATAATCTATGCCCAGGTGCGAAGCCAATACCTGGTGTGCCGATACGAGGTCGCGTATGGTAAACTGTGGGAACGAAAGGTAATAAGGTAAACCTGTTACCGGGTTAGTGCTTAAGGGGTTTGTGCTACCGTAATGCGAGCCTAATACATTGGCGCAAACAATATAGTGCTCTTCGGGATTAAATAGCGCATTTTGGCCAAACAAACCTTCCCACCATTCAAAAACATCTGCATTGGCAGTAAGCGCATGGCAAACCCAAATTACATTGTCTTTATTGGCGTTTAATTTGCCATAAGTTTGATAGGCAATTTGCAGGTTGCGGATTTTTTTTCCACTTTCTAACCTGAACAGTTTATTATGATTATAAGTTTCTCCTAAATTCCCCAATGGAGACTTTGAAGCACTATGGTTATTACTATTATGCATTTTGTAATGTTGTTGTTGTTAAAAAACCTTTAAGGAGTTGTGAGTCTAGTTCTGTAAACTCACTTCTGGGGCAGTAGCATTAATTTTTGCAAAAGCCTGTTCGAAATCGGCTTTAATATCATCAATATGCTCAATGCCTACCGATACCCTCAAAGCATTTGGTTTTACGCCTGCTGCTAATTGTTCTGCTTCGCTTAGCTGCTGGTGTGTTGTAGCCGAAGGCTGGATGATCAATGTTTTTGCATCACCCACATTAGCCAGGTGCGACACCAGTTTTAAATTATCAATTACCTGGGTTGCATGTTCTTTGCTTCCGGCTAATTCAAAAGATAAAACCGCACCAAAACCATTCCTTAAATATTTTTTAGCCAGGCCATTATATTTACTGCTGGCTAAGCCCGGGTACTGAACCTCTTTAACTAAAGGATGGTTTTCTAACCAGGTTGCCAACTCAAGGGCATTATCTACATGGCGTTGAACACGAAGTGATAAAGTTTCCAAACCCTGTAATAAAAGAAAAGAATTGAAAGGAGAAAGGGAAGGCCCTAAATCTCTCAGTCCTTCTACGCGCGCCCGGATAATAAACTGAATATTGCCGAATGGCCCGCCGATGCCAAAAACATCGCTGAAAACCAAGCCATGATAGCCTTCTGAAGGTTCAGAGAACTGAGGAAATTTCCCATTGCCCCAATTGTAGTTTCCGCCGTCAACAATAACACCTCCTATACTTGTTCCGTGGCCACCAATCCATTTGGTTGCCGACTCTACCACAATATTAGCACCGTGTTCCAATGGTTTAAACAAATACCCTGCTGCTCCGAAAGTATTGTCGACCACTAAAGGAAGATCGTATTTTTTTGCAATTGCGGCAATTTTCTCAAAGTCGGGCACACTAAATGCAGGGTTGCCAATGGTTTCAAGGTAGATTGCTTTGGTTTTATCCGTTATTTTAGTTTCAAACTCTTCAGGTACATCCGGATTTGCAAAATCAACATGTATACCCAAACGTTTAAAAGCTACTTTAAACTGGTTATAGGTTCCGCCATAAATGTGCGAAGAAGAAACGATACTGTCGCCCGCTTGAAGGATATTATTTAAGGCAATAAACTGGGCAGCTTGTCCTGATGATACTGCTAAGGCTGCTACACCGCCTTCTAAAGCCGCAATGCGTTTTTCGAAAACATCATTGGTTGGATTCATGATCCTGGTGTAGATATTTCCAAACTCTTTTAAAGCAAATAAATTGGCGCCGTGTTCGGCACTGTTAAATCCGTAAGAAGTGGTCTGGTAGATAGGCACGGCTCTGGAACCTGTTGTTGGATCTATTTCCTGACCTGCGTGTAATTGTAAAGTTTCAAATTTATATGATGTTGACATGATTGCTATTTTATTTGTTGAACGATTAGATATGTAGATATGCGGCTTAGGACAATCCTAAAACCTAGCAGGGCGTATCCCGATTTCCCGGGACCTTCCAGTTTGAAAAAAAAACAAAAAAGGAAGATTTTTTAGATTACTGTATGCAACAGCACATACAGGTAACCGCACGCATATCGCAACAAATAGAAGAAATAGAAAATTGTTCTACCTTTTTCTGTTTTGCACCGGGCTCGCTTAGCGATTGAAGATTTAATGTTTTCATCAGTTCTAATTTATATCTCCGAACAACACCGTGTTATCCGGTCAGGATTTGGCACCTTCTCTTTCTGAGGGTTGCCAGTGGGTCATCGAGCCAGTCTCTCGCCACTTCTTTATAAATCAACCCGTGAAGATTGACTTTTATTTAGCTTTCCGCCAAATAATATTTCAAATGTCTTAAATTAATTTTAATTCACAAAATAAAATTTCGAATTAATGTTAACGTATTGATAATGAGTATTGTATTTTTGTTTTTGAAGAACAGACTTAAACTTTTAATATAAAATTAATGCTTAAAATTCTAATTTTGTGTTACCTACCTAAATCCAATGATGATAAAAAAAACAAAATCTCTGTGCCTGGTACTGTTATTTAGTATAACGTACTTAACAAATGTAAAGGCTCAATTCGGTGGTTTAAAAGATAAGTTGTTAAAAATTGGTACTGCCCAGGGTGCTAAAGCTTTGGGCGTAGATAAATTTTTAAAGCAACCCGCCGCCATTACCACCAGTTTCGAAGACGTAAACCGGGAAGGTGAAAAAATGCCCGATTTTTTAACGGCCTTAAAATTAAAGCCCCAACCTTTATATTTATTACCTAAAAATCCTGAAGGTGGTTTTGTACTTTGCGAAGGACTGTACGAAATGATTGTTATGATAAAAACAAATTTTACGCAGCTATATTATAGTTATTTTTATAGCTGACTTGATTTTTAATAACTGCAGCAATTCTCAATGCTATTTTGTTTCTAACGGCATTAATTATGC